>CAZGXY010000011.1:0-30085 GCA_964530145.1 uncultured Acidobacteriaceae bacterium
ACCGAATGCTGCACCGGATGCGCCGGCTCGCCCGCCTGCGTGGAATATTGCCCGGTGGAAGACTGCATGTTCTGGGTGCCCGACGAAGATAACCCGCCATTCGGGCGCATCGCAATCGACCCCATTCTCTGCATCGGCTGCAAAAAGTGCCTGAGCAAAGGCCCCGACGGCTGTTTCCTCGACGGCTGCCCCTGGGATGCCATAGCTATGGTCGACACCGTGGAAGTGGAAAAAGAAGTCGGCGCGATGGCGATCTGAAGGCGGTCTGTCAGCGATCACACTAACCTCTTGGCAATCGCAACCGCTATACATGTAATCCTGAGCGGGACATGAAATTCGTCCTGCGAATTTCATGTCGGAGTCGAAGAGTCCCTATCGCCTGCTTTTCTTCGCTCGCTGGCTCGGCTTCTTCGCGCTGGGCTCGCCTGAATGTTCGGCATTATTTCCTGGTTCAGGGAAATCCGTATCGGCGTCTTTTATGCGCGGGTCCTGATCGCGATGTCCCAGTTGTTCTTCGAACCCAATGTTGCCGTCGTGATTGTGCTCTTCTGGTTCGACCGCGCCTTTCGCCCGGTCCGGATCGTTCTCTGAAATCTTATTCATGATCAATATTAGAGTGCTTAAGTGCACTCAATCGTTGCAGTGGAATCTCCTCCGTAAAAAGAAATCTGCCTTAGCCTAGACTCCCGGCCGGCTTGAAACTCCCAGTTTCCGCAGCCTTTCCCGCGCCTGCAAGGCCTCATTCGATTTCGGATAACGCTGAATGACGCGCCGCAATTCGCTGACGCCGTCATCCTGCTTGCCAAGTTCGATGAGAGCGAAGCCCTTTTTCAGTTGCGCCGAGGCAGCTTTGTTTCCCGTAGGGAAGTTCTGCAGCACTTGATCGTAGCTCTGCGCCGCCTGGTCGTACTTTCCCTGGCGAAACTGAATTTCTCCCATGTAGTAGTAGCAGTTTCCCGCGAGATCGGTATTGGGATAGAACTTTAAATAGTCGGAAAACTCCTGTGTAGCCAGATCGTTGTTGTTGCCATTGTAATCGCGTAACGCGTTGTTATAGAGCACGTCTGGCGGCGGAGCCTGCGCCAGTGCCTGCGCTTTCGCCTGATCGGCGGCTTGGTTGGCCTGGATGCTCTGCTGCGACGACTGCATGTCTTCCAGTTGCTTGCTGACCTTCGTGAGCCGCGCCTTGAGTTCGTCCAGCGAATCGTTCAGCGCCTGAATCTGCCCCGAAAGCTGATCGACTTTTCCGCCCGAGTCCCCCTGCTGCTTTTCCAGAGAGTTCTGCAGCGCTGTAAGCGCAAGCGCAACCTTGTTCACGGCGTCGGTATCCTGCTCGACCAGGTTCTTCATCACGCCCATGCGCTCATCGAAGCTGCGCTGCATGGCGGTCATCTGCTCCTGCAGTTGCTGCACCTGGGTCTGCAGTTGGATCATGTCTTTGTTCACGCCGAAGGCCGGAGTCGCGGACAAGCCAATCGTCGCCAGTAATCCGAGAAAAGCGGAGAATCGTTTGATTGTCATAAGCCTTATTCGTAGGGAAGGAGTTCCCGAATCCATTTTAGACGGGACGGAAGCGCCGCGGGTTGCGCCAGCTATCAGAGAGTAAACAGGGACTTTGGAATGCAAAACTGAAATTCAGGGGCGGATTTCTCCGCCCCTGGCGAACGTTCGAAGCTACTTCTGGTAAACGAAATGCCCGCGGCGGTTCTGCTGCCAGCACGCTTCGTTCTCTTCCATGCAGAATGGTTTTTCCTTGCCGTAGCTGATGGTCTTGATGCGGCTGGCGTTGACTCCGGCTGCAACTAATGCACTTTTCACAGCTGAAGCGCGCTGATCGCCCAAAGCCAGGTTGTATTCAGTCGATCCACGCGAGTCGCAATGGCCCTCAATCGTGAAGCTGATATTCGGGTGCTGCGCCAGGAACTGTGCATCTCCCTGGATCGCGCCTTGCTGATCCGGCCGAACGTCCGACTTGTCATAGTCGAAGTAGATATCTTTGACATTCTGGCCGAACAAGTCTTCATCCGTCGGTCCTGGGGTGGCTGCCGGCGGCGGTGGTGGCGCCTGCGTCACGGTCAAACGTGTGGTTGCTTCCTGCGTTCCACCCGCGCCTTTGGCGACGAGGTGATATGTCGTCGAATCGCCCGGGTTCACCGATTGCGATCCGCTGGCCTGCACAGCTCCGATTCCATCGATCGAGACATCGGTGGCGTTCGAGGTCTGCCAGCTCAAGGTAGCCGACTGCCCTTGTTGAATGGTATCCGGGCTTACCGAAATGGAAGCCGTGGGAGACGGAGGCGGCGGTGGTGGCGGCGGCGGTGGTGGTGCGGCTTTCTTCTTACATCCGGCCAACATTAGAACCGCGCACAATGCGATTACGGTAGCGGACGTCTTCACAGCTTGTTGCAGGTTCATCTTCTTCACGTTATCCCTCATTAGCTCAATTCCTCCTGCGAACTCAAACATGCCTTGAGTTCAGACGAAGTGAAATATGTATTCCCAACTGTTATTTAAGATTCCTACTTCCAACTCCAGTTCGGTTGCGAGTTACGCCCAGTAAAAGTCAGCTGATGCATCTTGGTTCCATCGGCAAGCATCATCCAAATCTCTTCTTTTCCCGACCGGCTGGATTGAAACACAATATGCCTTCCATCCGGCGCCCACCAAGGAAAATCGTTACGCCCGCCATCGTGAGTGAGCTGCACCCATTGTTTGCTGGCGATATCCATCAGGTAAATATCGGAGGATCCAGGTTCGCCGGGGCCGTATTTGCGCGTCCACGCCAGGGTCAGAAATTGCCCGTTTGGCGCCCAGTTGGGCGAGACCGCGTACCCCTGATCGGTCATGCGTTGCTGGTTGGTGCCGTCGGCTTCCATGGTGTAAACCTGAGGCAGGCCGGTACTACCGCTTACAAAGGCAATCTGCGCCCCAGTCTTGCGATTCCAGGTGGGAGAAACATCCGGCCCTTTGCCGGTTGTCATCGCGCGAAGGCCTCCGCCCGAAGCATCGGCAACGTAAATCTCCGAGTGGCCGTTGCGCGAAGACGACAGCGCCAGCCGCGTTCCATCCGGAGACCAGGATGGCGAAAAGTTTCCGCCACCGAAACGAGGAAAGCTAACCAGCCGGTTGAGTTCGGTGGAGTACATCTCGATTTCCCAACCTGACCGCGTCAGCGAACTGAAGGCCAGCCGCGTGCCATCCGGCGATATGCGTGGCGAAAGAGCGATCGAAGCTTGGTGAGTGAGCTGGTGCTGATTTGAACCGTCGTAATCCATCGCCCATATTTCTTTGTGGCCAGAGCGGTCGCTGACAAAATAGATCTTGCTTTCGGCAATGCCCGGAATGCCTCCGCCCA
The DNA here is from genome assembly GCA_964530145.1 of uncultured Acidobacteriaceae bacterium. GTDB lineage: Bacteria > Acidobacteriota > Terriglobia > Terriglobales > Acidobacteriaceae > Sulfotelmatobacter. Next base: position 3,356 of record CAZGXY010000011.1, read on the forward strand.
GGCGGAAGATGATCTCATCGGCAAACTTGTGGGCGATCAACCGCGCGGCGTCGTCGGTTGGGATGTCCATATACTGCTTGCCCAACACCTGAGGCGAAGCCGTGTTCTTCACGTCATAAAGCCAGCCTTGTACCACGACTTTCCCGCCGGCAACGGCTAGATTGCCAAACGCCAGCATGGCGGCGTTCGGCGGGGGTGAGTTCCACGACGGATAAGTTACTTCAGCCGGCTGCCCCGGCGCCTGCAACGGATAAAAACTCTTTGAGACGAGTTCGACTACACCAGAGTTATCCAGATCATTCCAGAACGTGTCGTTGAAAGTCTTGAGCAGCGCGGCGTCCTGAGGATCGCTATTAGCAGCCTTGAAGTCGGGAACCGCAAGACGGACTTTATCGACACCCAGCCCCGAACCGGTCCGAACCCAATCTTGCGCGGAACAGAACAAAGTGACGGCCGAGGAGAAGAGCAGCAGAGAAATCAAAGCTCCGGCAAAGCGGACGCCGGCTGCACCGGGAAGAGAATATTTTCTATTTTTTCTGTCCATCCTTTTGAAGCCGTGACGCGATCCGCTGGGATAAAAGCATACTCCAAACGACAATATCGTAGTCCGATATGTTTCTCTTGGCAAGTTACGAATAACCATCCTCAAGGTTTGGAACCTGAACCATCATCAGGGCGGTGGCCGATTCTCGAAACATCGATCACAAGAATCCAAATTGCCGGCCCCTTCCAGTTGATGCCGTCGAGAGGCGCAGAGACATAATTATTTCTTGCTGTAATCGAACCAGTACTCGACCGAGATTTTGCTTCCACTATAGTCGGGAGGCAGAGGCCCAAATGTGTCGATCCTCTGCAAGGCCCGCGTTGCCGATACGTCGAGTGAGGGCACTCCGCTCGATTGCTCGACCTGTACGTTGTAGGGATGCCCATCGCGGGCGACATCGAACGTTATGAAAACCCGCTGCCCGGTATTCACGCTCGGATCGACTTCATACTTCAGCCAATTCTCCGAGACTTTGCGCTGGATGATCTGCACATACCATCCATACTTCGTGCCAAAATCCCCACCGCTTCCGCTGACGCCGAAACCGCCCTTCGCTCCACCGGCGGCAAAACTGCCGTAAGGGCCGCTGACCGGTCCACCTTCGCCAAATGCAACCTGATTTGTCGGTTGCTCGGGCGTCGGCTTCGTCTTTTCTTTCGTTACAGTTGGCGTTTTATTCGGTTTGATCTTCGTGTTCTTGCCCTGAATCTCAATCGCGTCCGGCTCTTTTTCCTCCGGCTTCGGGTCGGACTTAGTCAACCCCTTCGATTCGTTCGCTAGAACGTTCTGCGCCTGCGGTTGCGATGCCGGTAAAGGCACGTTGCTCACCAGCGAGACCCCAATTGCCGATCCGCCCCCGCCCGAACCCCAACCTTCGCCGCGCGATCCTGTGAATACCACTGCGTACAGCAAAATGAACAATGCCACCGCAACGTGGAATCCGGCAGACCAGCTCAATGCGCGCGGCCAGCTATCGTGCTCGAAAAAAATCTCAGCGTTTCGCGCCATTTTGCTCCAGAGGCTGGGTCACGATGCTGATGTTGGTAATGCCCGATTGCTTCACCGCATCCATCACGGTGGCGAAGGCGCCGAACGGGACGTTCTCATCCGCCCGCACAAAAATAAACTGATTGCGGGGATCGCGAATCTTTTGCCGCAACTTGTCGGCGATCTGATTGATGTTCACCGCGTCGTTGCCCAGGAAGACCCGCTGATCCTTATTGATGGTGATCACCGTTCTCTCTTCGGTGATCTCCTTGACTGTGCGCGTCTTCGGTACGTTCACTTCGATGCCGGACTGCAGGATTGGAGCGGTCACCATGAAGATGATGAGGAGCACGAGCACCACATCGACCAACGGGGTGATGTTGATGTCGGCAAGAGCAGTTTGCGTTCGGCCGTTGGAAGTCGTAAACGCCATCAGCGCCTCACTTCGGCCGGTGCAGCCTGCGGTTGAAGGCTCTCAAGGGCGTTGAGTACCTCAAGCGAAAAGTCGTCCCCGCGCGCTGCGAACACGCGGATCGAATTGCCGATCAGGTTATAGGCAATCACGGCGGGAATCGCGGCCGCCAGTCCAGCCGCCGTCGTAATCAGCGCCTCCGAAATTCCCGGAGCGACCGCGCGCAGGGTCGCGCCTCCCGCGGTTCCCAGCCCGTGAAAGGCGTCGATAATTCCCCACACCGTTCCAAACAAGCCGATGAAAGGAGTGACGGCTGCGGTAATCGCCAGCCAGGGAACATTGCGCTCTAGTCGCGTGATCTCTTCCGAAGCTCCGATCTGCATGCCGCGCTGTACCGCCGTCAGGCTTCGCAGCGACGACCCCGGCGACGAAAGCTGCCGCTTGTACTCCAGGTATCCGCCTTCAAACACTCCCACCAGGGGACTCGGGCGGAACTGGTCGGCGACCGTGGCAATATCCTGCAATCGCTGCGCCTTGCGAAAGGCGCGCAGAAACCTCCCGCTTTGCAGGCGTGCCCGCCGCAACAGGCTCCATTTTGTGAGGATGATCGCCCACGAGATCAGGCTGAATGCCAGCAGAGTCAGCAGCACAAATTTGGCTACCGGGCCGGTGCTGGCAACAAGATCGACGATTTCGCCGCCGACGAAGAGGGCAAAGAAGCACAAGGAATGCATCGTTTGAGAGGGTTCCTTTGTTGGCGATTATAGATGATGGCACGCCTATCCGGCTGGGGCGTTCATGAAACGAATCCAAAACATCAATGGACTAAATATTTGCGCAATGGTCGCCGAGGCCGGTCGCGCGCAGAAGCGACATTTTCACCGGTATACTCCATCCCCTGGGGCGGCATCCAAAGGTTGCGGGGATTTAAAACTTCTAACTTGCGAAGGGATGGGATCTATGGCGCAGCTCGGAATGCTGAGAGACTATCGTTTTACCGATGCCGCAGAAGATATTCGCGGCTCAGAACTCTATGGATCAAACGACGAAAAACTAGGGAAGATCGACGACGTCATCTTTGATCATGCCGGCGGAGACATTCGCTACATCGTAGTCGACACCGGCGGCTGGCTTTCAACCAAGAAGTTTGTAATACCGGCTGGCCGGATTCGCACCTCGGCCGACCACAAAGATGATTTTGTTGTCGATTTGAATAAGCAGCAGATAGAGAACTTCCCACCCTACAATGAGGCTGACCTTGAATCCGACGAGCTATGGGCCGACTACGAAGGCCGTTATCGCTCAAAGTGGGAGGCCAATCCAATCATGCATCGCGCCGGAACCGACCTCAACATTACTCCCACCACCCGGCAAATGGAGGGAAACCGTTCATCCGAGCGAGCCGCTGCTAGAGCAGATATTGTCGGTGCTGGAAGCAACCGGGCCGCTGCAAGCGGCGAATCAGAGGACGTTGAAGACGATGGCGCATTCGAGACCGGAGGCTACGCCGCCAGCACAGATACGGTCTACATCGACAGCAATGCGGTGGGAATCGGCCCTCGCTGGGATACATTCCAGGATCGCCTGCGCGAACGCCGGAAAGAAGTAATCGAGCCTCAAGCCGAAGCGGATCCCTATCGCAAGGCCAGTTAGCGGCGGAGTTCCTCACCTGTTGATTTCAGCCACGGCTGTTGCCGTGGCTTTTTTCGTGCGCGAAGCGGCGACTGCAATGAATAAAGTTACCCCCCGCCGTTTCGTGCTATGCTGCGCAAAAGTTCAAAAGATCGCGATCGACAGGGTGACCCGTGCTGCTTGAACTGCGGCTCGAAAACTACGCGGTAATCGACAATGCGGCAGTCGAGTTCGCCTCTGGCCTGAATCTGCTGACCGGCGAAACCGGCGCGGGCAAGTCGATTCTGATCGATGCTCTGGCCCTTCTGCTGGGGGATAAGGCATCCAGCGATGTAATTCGGGCCGGCACAGAAAAGGCCGTTGTTTCTGGAGTTTTCGAGTGCGAAGGCGTAACCGAAGAAGCCATCGGGAAAATACTGGAGCGCAACGGGCTCGATGAGCCCGATCCGGGCTCGCTCATCATTCGCCGCGAGATTGCCGCTGAAGGCCGAGGCCGCGTCTTCGTAAATAATCAGCCCGCCACAGTTTCAGTATTGCGGCAACTGTCGCCTCATCTGGCGGTCATCCATGCGCAGAACGAGTCGGTCGCGTCTTTTGACGCTCCGGCCCGGCTGCAACTTCTCGATGGATTCGCCGGTAGCTCACTGGGGCCGGCCGCGGCGGCATACGAAGCTTGGAAAAATATTCACGCCCGCATCGCCGATCTGGAGCACGACGAACAGGAGCGCCTGCGCCTGGTCGATCTCTGGCACTTTCAAAAGCTAGAGATCGAAGAAGCGAGACTTCAGCTCGGCGAAGACGAGAGGCTTGAAACCGAGAAACGCGTCTTAGCGAACGCAGAAAAGATTTACAACGCGGCCATGCATGCGTTCGACCTTCTCTATGAGGGGGATGCGTCTACATCCTCGACGCTGCGTGCCGCTCAGAAGCAGCTCGAAGAGCTTGCCCGATACGAACTGAAATTTCAGGAAGCGTTGGCGGCATTAGAAACCGCGCGCATCAGTGTGGAAGACGTTGGAGCCACGGTCCGGGATTATGCCGGCGGCATCCACGCCTCGCCGGAACATCTTGCCGAAGTGGAAGACCGCCTGGCGCTCATCGATCGCCTGAAACGAAAATACGGTCCGGCGCTGGACGATGTAATCGCCTTTGCAGCCGACGTCTCCCGCAAACTCTCCGAAGTCGAAAATAAAGATGAACTCCTGCGCCAGCTGCGCTCTGAATTAGCTAAGGCGGTCGAGCAATATCTGCAAGCCGCCCGGCTGCTGTCAAAAAAGCGGCGTGAAGCCGCACGCAGCCTGGAGAAAATGGTCGAGCGCGAAATTAATGATCTGGCCATGCGGTCAGCCTTCCGCATCGAGATAACCAGCGGCGAAGAAGAAGGGAATTGGAATGCCGGCGGAATCGATCAAGTGGTTTACATGATCGCCACGAATCCCGGGGAACCCATGCGCCCGCTGGAAGACATTGCATCGGGAGGCGAGTTATCTCGCGTGATGCTTGCTCTCAAAGTGAGCATGGAAGCCGGCACAGGTCGTGTAGAGCGCCCACTCTTGCCCGCGAAGCCGTCGATCCCAGGAAAAGCTGTCCAGCGCACCATGGTCTTCGACGAAATCGACATCGGCATCGGAGGCCGCGCCGCTGAAGCTGTCGGCAAGAAACTCAAAACCCTCGCCCGCTCGAACCAGGTCCTCTGTATTACGCACCTCCCGCAGATCGCAACCTTCGCCGACCATCACTACGTGATCGAGAAGAAAGAACGTGCCGGAAGAACTCGCACCGGCATTCGGGCCATTGTCGGCGAGGAACGCACCGAAGAAATCGCCCGCATGTTAAGCGGCGCCAAGCTTACCGACACCTCCCGCAGGCACGCCGAACAGATGATCAAGACGAATGGGTGAGCCGTTAACTACGAAAATGCATCCGTTCGCTGCTAATCCCCGCCATTTCAGCCTCTTACATTGACCCCAGCCATCCTTTCCAGTAACCTGTAAGTATCCGCCAAATTGGGTTAACGTGTTGGGTAATCTCATAATTTTGGCATTGATTCCGCATCCGTAGCACCATTAGAACGATCACATATCGGGAGGAATTTAATTAGTGCCAAATACCCGGGGAAAAACCTTACTCCTGTTGAAGCCGCGTGGCTTTTGCGCCGGCGTGGTGCGAGCCATCGACGTTGTCCGCATCGCGCTCGAAGCTTTTGGCCCGCCCATTTACGTGCGGAAAGAAATCGTTCACAACAGCTTTGTGGTCGATGAACTGCGCGGTAAAGGCGCCATCTTTGTTGACAGCGAAGATGAGGTTCCCAACGGCGAGCGTGTGATCTATAGTGCCCACGGCGTTTCCCCGGAGGTGCGCGAGCACAGCCGACGACGCGGCCTGCGCGTAATCGATGCGACCTGCCCGCTTGTCACCAAGGTTCACGTTGAGGCGGTCAAGTTCGCTAAGGAAGGCTATTCGCTCATCCTGATTGGACACCGCGATCACGACGAAGTGGTCGGAACTTTAGGCGAAGCTCCGCTGGTCACTCAGGTCGTGGGAAATCCCGAGCAGGTTAAGTCGCTCACAGTGCCCGATCCGAATCGTGTGGCCTATCTTACCCAGACCACGCTGAGCCTCGATGAGACCAAAGACATCATCGCCGCGCTGAAGGAAAAGTTTCCTAACATCAAAGGCCCTGCCGCTCAGGATATATGCTACGCCACGGAAAACCGCCAGGTCGCGGTCAAACAGGTCGCATCTGAAGCTGACTTGCTACTGGTGGTCGGATCGGAAAACAGTTCAAACTCGAATCGTCTGGTGGAAGTCGCGCGCAATCTGGGAACGAACTCGCACCTGATCGACAGTTACAAAGACATCGAGCCCGAATGGCTCGTGAACGCGAAGACAATCGCGCTGACTGCGGGAGCATCCGCTCCAGAGTGCCTGGTCGAAGAAACCATGAAGTTTTTGTCGACCAAAGGTTTCGACAACGTGCAGGAACTCGAAGTGATGCCGGAAAACGTACGCTTCGGCCTGCCGCCGGAGATTGTCGAAGCCATCGCCGCCGCTCCCGCAAGCGCCACCGCGGATTAACGGAGCCGCACTGGAATGGACACGAACTCCCCCGACTCGCATTTAGCTTCCGAGCCCCAACTTCGCTTCGGCAAAATAGACTCTCTGACCAGCCGTGTCGCCGCGGCTACCAGCGCGGCGCGTAAATTCCTGTTCTCCCAGCAGCACGATAACGGCTATTGGTGTGGCGAACTCGAAGCCGACACCACGCTCGAGTCCGATTACATCCTGCTTCACACCCTGTTGGGTACTGGGGACCAGCAGCGCTTCCAAAAGGCCGCCAACTGGATCATCCAGCACCAGAACGAAGATGGCGGATGGAGCATCTTCGAAGCTGGCCCGTCCAACATTAGCGCCTCCGTGAAGGCGTACTTCGGCCTTAAGTTAGCCGGATATAAAGCCGACCATCCCGTTCTGCAGCGAGCCCGCAAAAAAATTCTTGAACTCGGTGGCGTCACTGAAGTCAATACGTTTACCAAAATCTATCTCTGCTTCTTCGGCCAATACGACTACGACGCCGTCCCGGCAATCCCGCCAGAGATCGTTCTGTTCCCCAACTGGTTCTGGTTCAACATCTACGAAATTTCGTCCTGGTCGCGGGCCATCCTGGTGCCGCTCTCGATCTGCTACGCAAAGAAACCATTCAAAAAGATCCCGCGCGAAATGGGCGTCGAAGAACTTTTCGTCGGCGGCATGATGAAGTCGCAGATGTACCTGCGCTGGTCGAAAAAAATAATTTCCTGGCGCAATTTCTTCCTGTGTCTCGACCGGCTTACGCACTGGTTCGAAGCGGTTCACGTTCGGCCGCTGCGCTCCATTGCTCTAAAGAAAGCCGAGAAATGGATGCTTGAGCGCTTCGAAATGAGCGACGGTCTGGGCGCGATCTATCCCTCGATGATGAACGCCATCATCGCGCTGCGTTGCCAGGGGTATTCCCTCGACGATCCGCAAGTCATCCGGGCTCTCGATGAATTCGAAAAGCTGGGCATTGAAGAGCGGGTGAACGGAGAGGATACGTTCCGCATGCAGCCCTGCATGTCTCCGGTGTGGGATACGGCCTATGCGCTGTTTGCGCTGGGCGAGGCCGGAGTTCCCGCCAACGATCCCCGCATGGTGAAATGTGCTGACTGGATCCTGCAGAAGCAGGTACGCAATCCTGGCGATTGGCAGATCAAGAACAAAGCGGGCAAGCCCGGAGGGTGGTACTTCGAGTTCAACAATGAGTTCTATCCCGATGTCGATGACACCGCAATGGTTTGCCTCGCGTTAAGCCGCGTCGAACACCCCAATGGCCGGTATCAGCGTGAATCTGTGCAGCGGGCGATCGACTGGGTTTTATCGATGCAATGCAAAAACGGCGGTTTCGCATCCTTCGATAAAGACAACGACAAGATGGTTTTTCAGCACATCCCGTTCGCCGATCACAACGCCATGCTTGATCCGCCAACGGTCGATATCACCGGCCGCATCCTCGAAATGATGGCGACCTACGGCTTCGACAAAAATCATCCTGCGGTTAACCGTGCGATCCAGTTCATTCGCGATGAGCAGGAACCCGACGGAAGCTGGTTTGGCCGTTGGGGCGTGAACTACATCTACGGGACGGCACTCGTGCTTCGCGGCCTTGAAGCCATTGGCATGGATAACCACGAGCCCTGCATCCAGCAAGGCGCCGAGTGGTTGCGCATGATGCAGAACCCGGACGGCGGCTGGGGCGAAACCGTCGGCTCGTACGATGATCCCACACTTCGCGGCCAAGGCGACAGCACACCTTCACAGACTGCGTGGGCTATTCTCGGCCTGCTTGCCGCCGGAGACACGCGCAGCGATTCCGTCGCCCGGGCCGTCGCCTACTTATTGCGTACACAAAAAGACGATGGCTCCTGGGATGAGCAGTTCTTCACCGGCACCGGCTTCCCCCGCGTCTTCTATCTGAAGTATCACCTGTACCGTGAGTATTTTCCTTTGCTGGCGCTGACGACGTACGCGAAGGTGATGGAGAAAGAGGGCAATTAGCATTCAGCGACTGTTATTTCAGTATTGAATAAGGCAGGTCTACTGTTTACCTCTACCAGCTAAATTCCACGTCTGTACCTGAACGAGCTCTCATCGCTGAGAATCGCAAATGCTAGCTTTCCTTACCGGCGCCACCGGCTTCTTAGGTTCTCATGTAGCTCGCCTTCTGTCTGAGCAGGGTGCCAAACTCCGCCTGCTCGTCCGCCCCACGAGCAACCTGAAAAATCTCGAAGGCCTGAAGGCGGAAACGGTCACCGGTGATTTGCGCGATCCGACGTTGCTCGAAAAAGCCATTTCCGGCTGCGACACCGTCTTTCATGTCGCTGCGGATTATCGCCTGTGGGTCCGCGATCCCAACGAAATGTACCGCTCGAATGTCGACGGAACCCGCGCGATTCTCGATGCTGCCTACAAAAATAAAGTCCGCTGCGTTGTCTATACCTCCAGCGTCGCCACAGTCGGATTCACCGCAAACGGCCGACCCGCCGATGAAGATTCGCCGGTTTCTCTCGCCGACATGATCGGCCATTACAAGCGCTCGAAATTCATGGCCGAGCAGATCGCTCTTTCAGCCGGGCGCCACGGAATGCGCGTAGTTACAGTGAATCCCACCACGCCGGTAGGTGAACAAGATGTTAAGCCCACTCCAACCGGGCGTATCGTGGTCGATTTCCTCAAGGGCAAATTTCCCGCCTATGTGGATACGGGCTTAAATCTAGTCGACGTTCGCGAGTGCGCCCGCGGACATATTGCAGCCCTTGAAAAGGGCCAGAGCGGCGAACGCTATATTCTGGGTGGAGAGAACTTGACCTTAAAACAGATTCTCGACAAGCTCGGCGCGATCTCCGGCCTGCCTTCACCCACCGTGAAGCTGCCCTACTTTGTCGCATACTTGGCTGGCGCGGTCGATGAGACTTTCTCGGGCCGCGTGCTGGGTCGCGAACCGCGTGCCACTGTCGAAACCGTTCGCATGGGCAGGAAAAAAATGTGGGCTAGTTCCGACAAGGCGGAGCGCGAACTGAAGTGGAAGATCGTACCGGCCGACGATGCATTGCGCCGCGCCGTCGAGTGGTTCCGGGCTAAAGGCTATGCGTAAAGTTGCGATCATCGCTGCGCTTGAGCGCGAAATCGGAGCCCTGATCGCGCCCGCGAAGCGAATCGAAGGCGAATATCAGGGCCGCAAGTTCACATTCTTCGAGCGCGGCGAAACGGTCATGGTTTGTGGGGGAATCGGCGTGGAAGCCGCCCGTCGCGCTGCCGAAGCGGTCATCGCTCTGTATCGTCCGGAAATTCTTCAGTCGGTTGGTTTCGCGGGCGCGCTACAATCCGATTTGCGTGTCGGCGATCTCTTTATGCCCTCGGTCGTGCTCGACGCCCGCGACGGTAGCCGCACCAGCGTCGGAAGCGGGACCGGTATTCTCCTGACGTTTATGAGCGTCGCCGGAGCGGCACAAAAATCCACTCTGGCGCAAGCTTACGGAGCACAGGCCATCGACATGGAGGCGGCTGCGGTGGCGGCCGCGGCCCGCGCTCACGGTATTGCTTTTGGCGCAACTAAAGTCATCTCCGATGGTTTGAACTTTGAGATGCCCGATATGTCCCGCTTTATCGACATCCAGGGCCGCTTTAAGACCGCGGCCTTCGCAGCCTACGTTGCGGTCCGTCCCTGGCTCTGGGGCCGGGCGGGTGAGTTGGCCTGCAACAGCAGTCAGGCCGCAAAAGCGCTGGCGGCGCATCTGAGTCAGTCCAGTGACCTCGCCAGTGGCATGATTGAAGCAAAGACGATGTAGTATTCATCTAACCACCTTCATGAGCATTGCCGGACAAATCGAGATCGAGCGGCAAGGCCAGACGATCCCCACGACCATGTTGGCGGCGGTTTACCGCGGTGTGAGCGATGTCCGCCTGGAAACTGTTCCCGTCCCGAAGATCGGCCCGGGCGAGCTGCTGGTTCGGGTCCATACCTGCGGAGTCTGCGGTACCGATCTCAAGAAGATCGCCACCGGTTCCCACGCCGCGCCTCGTATCTTTGGTCATGAAACTTCAGGGGCAGTCGCCGCAGTCGGGGAGGGCGTCCGCAACTTCGGCGCCGGAGACCGCGTCGTTGTTTTCCATCACATTCCGTGCGGCCAGTGTTACTACTGCCGCCACAAGACTTTCGCGCAGTGCCTCACATACAAAAAGGTTGGATGCACGGCCGGCTTCGAGCCTTCCGGCGGCGGTTTCGCCGAATACGTCCGCGTGATGGACTGGATCGTCGAGCGGGGAACAGTGAAGATTCCCGAAGCAGTCTCTTTCGAGCAGGCTTGTTTCGTTGAGCCCGTGAACACCTGCATGAAGGGAATCGAGGCTTTGGGTCTCAATCCCGGCGAGACCGCCCTGGCCATCGGTCAAGGGCCAATCGGCATCATATTGAGTGTCTTGGCGCGCAAGGCAGGGGCCACGGTTATTACTTCCGATTTATACCCCGAGAGGCTTAAAATAGCTGAAAGCCTGGGATTCGAACATAGGGTGAATGCATCGCAGCAGGACGTGCTGCGTTCTGTGCGGGATTTGACCGAAGGGCGAGGGGCTGACGCGGTTATTTTAGCGGTCGGCAGCAACGCGCTGATTCGGCCCGCGATGGATTCCGCCCGTCCCGGTGGGCGTGTTTTATTATTTGCACAAACCCAGCGCGGCGAAGTCGTCGTTGATCCGGCGGCGATTTGCGTGGATGAGAAGGCTTTGATCGGTTCTTATAGCGCGTCTGTGGATTTGCAAAGGGAGTCGGTTCGTTTTGTGATGAGCCGCGAGATGGACCTGGAAACTCTGATCAGCCATAGATTTCCGCTGCACGAGGCCGCGCAAGCTCTGGAGCTTGCAGCCCACCCGCAGCCCGCGTCGATGAAGATCGTGATTCAGCCCGGCAGTTCCTGGAAATCCGGAGAGCTACTGGAAGGAAACCAGCAGTGAATGGAAAAATGACGGCTGCCGTCCTGTACGGCAAAGAAGATCTGAAAATCGAGAAAGTTCCGATCCCTCGCGTCGAAAAAGGCGAGGTCCTGGTGAAAGTGCAGGTGGCGCTGACCTGCGGCACCGATCTTAAGGTCTATCAGCGCGGCTATCACGCGCGCATGATCGTGCCCCCCGCTCTCTTCGGTCACGAACTCGCCGGAGTTGTTGAAGAAGTCGGCGAAGGCGTGGTCAGCTTCAAGAAGGGCCAGCGCGTTGTGGCCCTCAATTCCGCGCCCTGCCAGATGTGCTTTTATTGCTCCAAGCACCAGGAAAATCTCTGCGAGGATCTCCTCTTCAACAACGGCGCCTACGCCGAATACATTCGAGTGCCGCGCCGGATCGTTGAAGCCAACATGCTGGTGATTCCCACCAACGTAAGCTTCGAAGACGCCGCCATGACCGAACCCCTGGCCTGCGTGCTGCGTGGCTTGCATGAGACTGGGGTCGAAATCGGCGATACCGTCACCATTCTCGGCGGCGGCCCGATCGGCCTCATGTTCGTGCAGGTGGCGCGGGCCATCGGTTGCAATGTAATTTCCGTCGTCAAGCGCGACGAACAAGTCGTCGCCGCCAAGCATATGGGCGCGCATGAAATTGTCCAGATCACCAAACCCCCAAACGTTGTCGAAGCCCTCCGGGCGCTGACGCCGCAGAAGCGCGGTTGCGATGTCGTGATTGAGGCCGTCGGACGCCCCGAAGCCTGGGAGTGGGCGGTGCAGATGGTTCGCAAGGGTGGCACCGTAAATTTCTTCGGCGGATGCGCTACCGGCAGCAAAGTGCAGCTCGAAACCGACCGCCTGCACTATTCCGAAATTACTCTGAAGGCGACGTTCCATCACACGCCGGAAACCGTGCGCCGCGCCTTCGGCCTGATCGCCGCCAAGAAAATCCGCCCGACCGACTACATCACCGGTGAAGCGCCGCTGTCGAGCCTGCAAAAAGTATTGCGCCATATGTTGAACCGTGGCGGCGACATTAAGACGGCGATTATTCCCGGCCATTGAGACAGTCGTTTCGCGAAAGCTCCGTGGAAGAGCGGGGCTTTTAGCGCAGCAATGATCGGGAAGGGCACGACTTCACTCGTGCCGAATAAGAGGCTGAACGACAACCGGCTTTAGCCGCTGAGGTCACTTATCTCGTCGCAGAAGTCAGCCGGTCCCATAATTCGTGACCCAAACCGCCACTCAAAACGCGCTTCCGGTTCCATCCAGCCTATCTTCGCTGGGCTGGAGCCGTTTACCCGCGCAATACGCAATCCCGAAGTCGGCCCCATCGCTTGAGGAAGCCCAACAGTACTGCGCCCGCCTGGCCCGCACTCATTACGAGAATTTTTCGGTCGCAACCTGGTTTCTCCCCAAAAATCTCCGCCAGGATTTCTTCAACGTCTATTCATACTGCCGCATCTCCGACGACCTGGGAGACGAAGTAGGCGATCCCGCCGCTTCGTTAGCGTTGCTCGATCAATGGCAAGCCGAACTCGATGCCTGCTACTCCGGTAATCCGCGGCATCCGGTCTTAGTCGCGCTGACGGAAACGGTCCGCGCCTTCGAAATCCCGAAGCACGAATTTTCCGACTTGTTAGTCGCCTTCCGTCAAGATCAAACCGTCACGCGGTTTGAAACCTTTAACGACGTGCTCGCCTATTGCCGATACTCGGCAAACCCTGTGGGTCATCTCGTCCTCTACCTTTGCGGCTACAAAGACCCGGAACGACAACAGCTTTCCGACTACACCTGTACCGCTCTTCAACTCGCGAACTTCTGGCAGGACGTCACCGTCGACCACGCGAAAGGCCGAATCTATCTTCCGCTCGAAGATCTGCGGCGCTTCAACGTTAGTGAAGACGATATTCTTTGCAGTCGCAACACGCCTCTGTTTCGCGGCCTGATGAAGTTCGAAGTCGAACGTGCCCGCGAATGGTTCGACCGCGGCCTGCCGCTGGTCGGTAAAGTCAGAAAAGAGCTGGCCATCGATCTTGAGCTTTTCAGCCGCGGCGGCCAGGAAATCCTGAATGCAATTGAGCGCCAGGACTTCGCCGTTCTAGGCCGTCGGCCCGCAATCTCCAAGTCACGCAAGCTCGCGCTAGTCGCCCGCGCTGCACTGAGGAAACTTATATGAGCGCCGGTGCAGAGCCAATGCTGGCGCCATGGGCGCCGGCTCCGGCGCAGCTCACCATGGCGTATTCAGTCTGCCGTGGCATTACGCGCTCCAACGCCAGGAATTTCTATTACGCATTTCTGGTCCTGCCCAGGCACAAGCGCGAAGCCTTGTGCGCCGTCTATGCGTTCATGCGCCGCTGTGACGATATCGCCGACGACGCAACTCTCGCCGTCGATGAACGCCGCCTCAAACTGAACACCTGGCTCGACGCGCTACATCGCGCCCAACAGGGAGATCCCACCGACGATCCAATTCTCATCGCCCTCACCGACACTCAATACAGATATACGATTCCCGCGGGCCTGCTCGATGAGCTAGCAACCGGTACTGCCATGGACGTCGCCGGCGGGCAAAATGGAATCGAAGAAGATGAGCCGTTGTTCGCAACTCCGGCGATTCCGGGCCTCAGCATTCATTACCAGACCTTCGAGGCTCTGAAGCTGTATTGCTATCGCGTGGCGTCGGTAGTCGGCCTCGTCTGCATTCACATTTTTGGATATCGCGACCCCGCTGCCGAGCCTCTGGCCGAGCAGTGCGGCCTGGCCTTTCAGCTCACCAACATCATTCGCGACGTAAGAGAAGATGCCGCCATGGGCCGCGTGTATTTGCCGCAAGAGGATCTGGCGCGCTTCAACCTCTCGGCCGCTGAACTGCTTTCGATGCCCGATCCTGCCCGCTTCCGTCCTTTGCTCGCCTTCGAAGCCGACCGCGCCCGCGAGTTCTATCAGGCCGGCGACCAACTCGGCGCCTACATCTCTGAAGACAGCCAGCCGGCTCTGTGGGTTCTGGTCAATATTTATCGCGCGCTGCTGGAAAAAATCGCCGCGCGCCAGTATGACGTATTCACCGGCAAGGTATCGCTGAGTGTGACCGAAAAGCTGCGAATCCTCGGAAAAGGCTTTCTGCAGCGCCTCACCTGATGCCGCATTCTTTCACTCACTGCCATTCCAAACGGGGCCGAAGGCCCGGTGAGGCTTGCCCTGAGCGCAGTCGAAGGGCAACTGCATTTTTCGCGCAACGGCAACGCTGCCGCAAGTCAGCATGAACCAGAACGCTACTCAACCCACAGTTGCCATAGCCGGCGGTGGCCTCGCCGGCTTAGCCGCGGCCTGCGCGCTCTCCGACTCAGGTTTTCGCGTCACGCTCTTTGAGCGGCGTCCCTATCTTGGAGGCCGCGCCTCATCCTACGAACATCCCGGCACCAGCGAGGTCGTCGACAACTGCCAGCACGTTCTCTTCCGAGTTTGCACAAACCTGATCGAGTTCTACCGGCGCATCGGAGTCGAAGACAAAATTCGCTGGTTCGATGAAATGACGTTCATCGAACCCGGTGGCCGCGCGACGGTGATGCATTCCTCTCCGCTGCCTGCGCCCTTGCACACCGCGCCATCGTTTATGCGTTTTCCTTTTCTGACGGCCAAAGACAAGCTGGTGATTTCGCGCGCCTTAGCCGCGCTCACGCTGACGAAGCAGCCCGAAAGAGCCGAATCTTTTCTTGACTGGTGCCGCAGGCATCACCAAACCGGGAACGCAATCGAAAGATTCTGGAGGCCGATTCTAGTCAGCGCGCTCAGCGAAGATCTCGAACTGATTTCCGTCCCCTATGCAGCACAAGTTGTACGCGAGTCGATGAAGTCTCCCGAAGCCCGTCATATGGGCGTTCCCAGCATCCCTCTCACCGACCTCTACAACAAAGCCGGCGACTACATCCGAGCTCGCGGCGGCGACATTCGCCTCCGTGCCTCGCTCGAATCTTTTGCGCCGGCCCAGCAGCAAGTCCAGCTTCGCGCCGGCCGGGAAGAGAATGTATTCGATTATCTTGTGCTCGCGCTCCCCTTCGAAGGTCTCGAACAGGTGCTGCCCGAAGCGGCGGAAACCGTCCCGTTGCGAGAAAAGCTGAGCCACTTCGAATCGGCCCCTATTACAGGTATTCACCTCTGGTTCGACCGCCAGATTACCGGCCTCGATCACGCCGTCCTTCTCGACCGGACGATTCAATGGATGTTCCATAAATCGCGGCTCTTGGTAACGCGCTCTAAATCGTCGGCTGCACCGCCTGGGGAAGACAGAGAACCCAACGGAGCGAACGGCAGCTACATAGAACTTGTCGTCAGCGCTTCCAAAGATCTCATCGATAAATCGCGGTCCGAGATTGTCGATCTCGCGCTCAAAGAAGTCCGCGAATTTTTTCCCGAGGCGCGTACGGCAAAGCTGGTGAAGTCCACCGTGGTCAAGGAAGTTCGCGCGACTTATTCGCCGCGGCCTGGCATTGATGCCTACCGCCCGCCGCAATCCACAGCATGGCCGCGCGTTTTTCTGGCCGGCGACTGGACTGCCACAGGATGGCCGGCCACGATGGAGGGCGCGGTGCGCAGCGGATACCTGGCTGCGGAAGCTCTGACCCGCGCTTCCGGAATGAACAAGCGCTTTCTCGCTCCCGATCTCCCATCGAGCGGCCTGATGCGTTGGTTTCGAACCTAGGCATTGATCTCTGGAGACGAACGCCGAGTCAACTCTATTTCCGGCCTATCCCAGCTTCAATCCGCGAAACGAACTTCGGAGTATGGCTCTTCATCAGCTGCTCTAAACCCGGCCCGAACTCGTGCAGCAGGTTCATTCCCGCATCGTTGCCTACGGTCGATCCAAAGTTGCTGAACGGAGCCGAAACCGGACGGTTCCAATAAGGCCGGTATGCTGTGTGGATTACCGCTGAGGTCAGCACCCCGAGGAAGTAAGAGGTATTCAGCTTTGGCTGACCGGAAGGCGTGCGACTGATGAAAGTGTGGGTGGCGGCATTCATCGCGCGGCCGATCAGGCTGCCGCTCTCGGAGTTGCTGAGATACCTGCCCGTCTGTGCAGAAAGGAGCTGCCTGGCCAGGAAACCGCGCTCCTGCCTGGTACTGGAATCTAGCTTATAGAGTCCCTCGAAAGCAGTTTGGAGAAGATAAGAGCGAGGAGCCGTTGGATCGCTAAGCGGCCTCCGGTACGGAGCGGACTTGGCGGAGACCAGCGCAGATGGCGCGTCGGGCAGGGCTTTCGAAGTGGACTGTGCTTCGCTCCCCTGGCAAAAACCGGCGCAAGTGGCCAAGAGAAACAAAACCGGTACCCGGCTTGCACTGATGCACATTGCCCAACCTCGCCGGCCAGGGTTTAAAGAGCACTCCGGTTGCCATTCCGGCAGCGGGAACGCTCGCCATGCATAAGCTTAGTTGATAGAAACTAAAGGGATGTTGTTCGGACAATTCGCGGTCAATCGCCCGGCTGCGTGCGCCGTGCATAGATTCTCTACGGGATAAGCAAATATTTTCACTCGTAAGCCGGGTATAGGAGCTATGGATCGGATGGTGCGTCAGCCAGCCAACAACGCTACTCCCGCGGCTACCAGGCCGGCGGCGATCCAACGCCGGCGGTCCACGCGTTCATGCAAAAATATCTTGGCCGCGACGGCATTGCCTATGAAGGTGAGAGAAGCGGCTGCTGGCGCGACCAGGCTTACGTCTCCCCAGGAGAGCGCAAAGAGCAGACTGAAAAACGCGACCGACATCGCCGCCACGCCGACGACAAAGTGCGAGTTCCGCAGTGTCCGCCGGATTACGACTCCCAAGCCCGCTTGCCTGCGAAGCTCTCCGACATCGCCCACTTCTTTCATCGCCCGGGAAAGCAGCACATCGCCAATCACGGAAGCAACGACGATCGCGAGAATTGCGCCCCAAGTGTAAATCGTTCTCATGATTTCGCTCTCATCGTTCCGCTCTCCATCGCGCAGCTCGACCTGCGCTTCCCGCGCTCGACATGTTCATGTCGGGTCGCTCTTCCGGATGCGTCATCGTAGCGGGCTGAGCATGCTTGGTGATCTCCGGGCCTCCCGCTATAAATCCGACTCCTCCGGTAATCAGGGCAATCCCAAGCCAGCGCGACAAACTCACGTGCTCATGGAGCACAAACCTGGCGACCAGCGCCAGCAGCACATATCCCAACGAAGTTGCGGGCAGAACATAGGTTAGGTCGGCCCACGAAAGCGCCGTCATATAGGCCGCAAAAAATGCGAGAAGTAACACGATGCCGAATGCCACCCACGGGTTCAGCACCGCCAGAATCAGGCTGGGAAGATGATCGATCGAAACGCTGCCGGTTTGCTTCATCCCGTGCGAGAGCATCGAGTCTCCGGCTGCGGCGAAGACCCCGACCCCGGCCAGCACAAGGTACTTGCGAAAATTCACTGAAGTATCGGTCCTGTTTCAGTATAGCGAACTATTGGGGCGGGGATTCGATGGTTACCGGCCGACGTGGTGGCCGTGTGTGAGATATCAGGCATTCTAGGCGTGTGCCACAACTCTCCGTTTTGCCGGACAATCCGGGTCTACCAAAACAAAACGGGGGACGGTTGCCCGTCCCCCCGGCCCTTCGATGCTTTGAACTCTTACGCTTTTACGGGCTCGGCCGCAGCCGCAGCCTCGGTCGCGTGCCTTTTCACCAGCTTATTTCGCGCGGAGCGCAGTTTCAGGAAGGTCTTCGCCTCTGTGTAAAGCCGCTTGCGGTCGTTGCTGTCGAAGGCTGCTTTCTTCAGAATCCGAAAAATAGCTTTCGGTCTGAAGTAATATTCATCGTAGAAGCGGTGCACCGCCGAAAGAATTTCGTCAGCCGGCAGACCTGGGTATTGAATGTGCGCCAGTTGATGCCCGCCTTCATCGACCATTTTGTTGTCGCCAACCATGAATCCATTCTTTACCGCATAGTCGTAAAGCTCAGTTCCGGGATACGCATGGGCTACCGAAACCTGAATAGTTTCGACATCCAGTTCCTTGGCAAAGTTGATCGTATTGTTGATGGTCTCGTGCGTCTCGCCAGGCAATCCCAGAATGAAGTCGCCATGGACCACCAGTCCCAGCTTGTGGCAATCCTTGGTGAACTGCCGGGCCCGCTCGACGGTCGCACCTTTCTTGATGTTCTTCAGAATCTGCTGATCGCCCGACTCATAGCCCACGATCAAGAGCCGGCAGCCCGCTTCCTTCATTGCCTTCAGCGTTTCATAATCGGTGGTTACGCGAGAGGTGCAGGACCAGGTCAGCCTCAGCGGTTTCAGCTTTGCACACAACTCAATCGTCCGCGCCTTTTGAATGTTGAAGGTGTCATCGTCAAAGAAGAATTCTTTTACTTCCGGCCAATAAGCTTTTACCTTCGACATTTCCGCGGCCACATCGTCCGTCGAACGTTTGCGCCACGGGTGACCGCTCAATGTCTGCGGCCACAGGCAAAACGTACACTGCGCCGGACAGCCGCGCGTGGTATACAGCGATACATACGGATGCAGTAAAAACGGCACGTTGTACCGTTTCACGTCCAGATCGCGCTTGTAGACCTCCGTCACGTGCGGCAGTTCATCCAGATTCTGGATCTGCGGAGCATCGGGATTGTGTACGATTTTCCCGTCCTTCAAAAACGAAACGCCCGCAATTTCCTCGAGAGGCTTGCCTTTGGCGTAATCGACCACCGCAAAATCGAATTCCTTGCGCACAATAAAATCGATTGCCGGACACTCCCGCAATGACTTTTCAGGCAGAACGCTCACGTGGGGTCCTACGAAGGCAATCTTGATCGTTGGATTCGCCGCTTTAATCGCTTTTGCCAATCCGATGTCGCCGGGAAAACCAGGCGTGCTGGTGAAGAGCACGAGGAATTCGTATCCCTTGGCAATTTCGATGGTCTGCTCGGCGGAAATATGATGCGGAGGCGCATCCAGCAGGCGCGCACCCTCCAGCATTCCCGCGGGATAAGCCAGCCAGACTGGGTACCAGTAAGACTCGATCTCGCGCGTCGCAGGCCAGCGGGATCCGGCCCCGCCGTCAAAGTTGTCGAAAGAGGGAGGGTTCAAAAGCAGTGTTTTCAATGGCATATTGGCTTCTACTATTTTAGCATTCGTGAGCCGCGCGCATACGAAGTCGCAGTGTGCATACAGGTTCGTGGCACACTGGCGAGCCTTCGTCCGGTTCCTTGCTCACGGATGCGTGACCTAAGTCTACGCAAATAAGAGAGATATCCGCATGATTATTCGTCAGACTGGTGATTTAGGGCACCGAACAGCGAAAAAGACGCATCCGCGTGAGTCTCCGTTTCCTGCCTGAAACGAAGAAAAATGCGTCCACCAGTCTCGCTATTTTCCCGCCAGAACCCAGGCTTCCAATTCTCCGGTAACCCGCATGAGCGCCACCTGGCTGCGCTCCAGTGCGAACGTCACATCCTGCAGGGCAATGAAGCGTTCACTCACCTGGACCTGCGCATTATCCAGATCGTGCAGGTTCGCCGTGGAAGCTTCCATCCTGGTCTTCACCGCCTCCACATCCTGCTGCGCAATCTCGTATTCGAGTTCGGCTACCTCACGCGCATCCTGCATTTGAGTCACCGACCGCTGCAGGCGCAACGTTTCCTCCGACGCCGAATTTCGCACGGCCTCCGCCTGTTTTTTCGCCTTCAACGCGTCAGCTTCGGCTTCTTTGATCCGGGCGTGCTGCGCGAAATTCAAGAATGGAAACCGAACCGCCGCTCCCACCGTCACGTTATTAGGCTGGAACCCAGCCCTGTAGTACCGTTCGTAGTTGCTAAAACTCGGCAAGTTCGCATATTGTGCGGCAAAATCCATGTTCGGCCAAAGAGCTCTTTTTTCTCCCCGCAGCCTCAGAAACTGCGCGCGCGCCTGCTCCACCGCTGCCTGTACCGCCGGATTCGCATCGGAACTCTTTTCTTTCAGATCCTCATCCTGTTTCACCGCTGGCAAAGCCGGCACCGACTCAGGATCTACTTCGAACGAAGTCACCGGTACTCCCGTCAACTTTGCTAGATGCTCCCGCAAAACGTCGGCCGCCCCACTCGCTTCAGCCACACGCAGCCGCACCCGCGCCACCGAAAGCCGCGCCCGAGTCGCATCCATTTCGCTGTCGATACCTTCTTTCACCCGCTGTTCCACCGCCGTCTGCATCTTCTCTTCTTCGCCGAGCGTTTCCCGCAGTCCGCTCAACCGCCGCTCCCATTTCGCGAGTTCGGCGTAGCTCAGCACCGTATTCTGAATCACCGCATTCCGCTGGTCCTTGGTGTTGAAACTGCCAACTTTAACGTCGTCGCGGGCAGCCCGTATGAAATCGCTCAGTGCTGGGTTGAACAGGGCCGATTGCGCCGTTATGTTAACCAGCGACGGCGCAGCGCCCTCCAGACTCAGCGGAAAACCATCCGTGTAACCAACTCCCGCACCCACGTTAAGTTGAGGAATATAGCTGTTGCGCAGCTCGTGGTAGCTCGCGTTGGCCCGCTGCTGCTCCGCGGTCGAAACCCCGATTCCAGTGGCATGCTCCAGCGCCAGTTGCACCGCTTGCCGTAGGGTGACCGGCTCGGCCATCAATGCAGCGGGAGAGAAAGAGAATAAGAGAAGCAAAACAATAGTTCGATACAAGCCGGCCGCACGATAAATACCCTCAAAATACGATCTACATTTCATGGTTCTTCCCTCGCGGTTCCTCGAAAGATTCTACGGACATTTAAGACACGAGAGAAATGATAACCATGAGTCAGGCGAAGGTGAGCCGAGTCTCGGCGGAGAATTAGAATGCTTTCGAGAAGATCAGCGAGGCGCGGCAACGACGATTCCAGCGTATCCGACAACCAGGTCCCGGTCTCCAGAGACATCGCCCGAAGTCGCATACTTAACCAACTCGGCCGATCGCGCGCCGAGTTTTTTCGCCGCCGTCAACATGGCGATAGCCGGGCCGAAGCCGCACATGCTCACGTGCCGCTGCGTGACTATTTCGAAGAGCGCGGGCGCATCCAGGCGGAGGATGGCGGCAATCGCTGTCTGATCTTTTACGCGCGTGACTGCGTCCGACTCATAATGATTCATGTCGCTCGAGGCGACGATCAGCGCTGGCGTATTCTCCGTGGCGAGAACATCGGCGATGGCCTCCCCCAGTTGCTCGAGAACTTCGAACTTTCCGGTTCCGATGGCGATGGGAACGAACCTAAGCCGCGGTTGGCGTACCTGCAAGAACGGCAACTCAACTTCGGCGGCGTGTTCGTTGCGGTGCGCGGCCGAGTCCTCGTTAAGAAGCGGAAAGCGCTGGGTAAGAGCGGATGCGAACTGGCTGTCAATTGACACCTCACCGAGGGGCGTTTCCCACGCGCCTCCGCTGACAATCGCCAGCGGCTGGCCGATGCCCGTGTGGTTCGGACACAGCACAAGGCATAACTCCGGAATCTCGATTCCGGCAAACACAGCTCCCGCTACATGGCCGGAATAGGCATATCCGGCATGAGGAGCCATGCAGCCAAGAGCCCGAATCGGCTTTTGCGTTTCCGAGGGCAAAAGGTAGTTGCGAAGGTTCTCGCGCAAAACTTCGGCGTCGCCAGGGTAAAAACGTCCCGCAACTGCAGGATGACGAACGGTAGTTGCGGCCATAGGCTTCCTCCACGAGAGGAATCGGCGTGAGCGGCGGCGCTTTCGTTACGAGCTGTCGCGCGAGTCGCGCAGGGCGCGAAACAGTGCAGCGTTCTGTTCCAGGTTCAACGTTTCAGCGCGGGCGGCGGGCTTTATTTTCGCCTCGGCAAGCGCCGCTCGCAAATCGGTTTCTCGATATTTCGATTTTAGATTATTCCATAGCGTCTTGCGCTTCTGTCCAAACGAGAGCTTAAGGAAATCGATGAAGCCATCAATTGGCTGCCCATCCCCGTCCAGGCCAAGCTCATGTTGTCGCGGCTCCATCGTCAGCCGCAGAACGGTGGAATGAACTTTCGGCGGCGGCGTGAATGCTCCCGGCGGCAACGTG
This sequence comes from uncultured Acidobacteriaceae bacterium, assembly GCA_964530145.1. Classification (GTDB taxonomy): domain Bacteria; phylum Acidobacteriota; class Terriglobia; order Terriglobales; family Acidobacteriaceae; genus Sulfotelmatobacter. The sequence goes on from CAZGXY010000011.1 coordinate 25,965, forward strand.
ACAATTTTCTCGACCCGGGAATAAAGTTGCGCTGTAGCCGAGAGCAATCCATAGTCGCGGCTGCCCGGCTTGGCTGCTAGCCGGTCCCCGACTTCGCTTTGCACCATGATCACCAGCGTCGCAAAATATTTCGAGTACTCGAACAGGCGCAAAAGAATATCCGACGTGATGTAGTAAGGAAGATTGCCGATCACTTTTGCGGGCGTGGGTTTAAATTCGAGGCCGGGGCGTCCCAAGCCGGGTTTCGGTCCAAAGAGGGAATCGAAATCGACCGAAAGAATATCCGCCTCGATAATCTCGACGTTCGGAAACATCCCAAAACGCAGCCGAAGCTGCGCGGCGAGCACACGATCCAACTCAACCGCAATCAGTCTGCGGGCTTGCTTGGCCAGCAGGGAAGTGAGCATGCCGCGTCCAGGACCGATTTCGAGCACGGTATTTTGCGAAATATCGCCGAGGGCATCGGCAATCTGAAGGGCGTAGCTGTCGCTGGCGAGGAAATGCTGTCCTAACTTGGGCTTCAGTTGAGGACGGCGTGTAGAAACGACCTTCGGCACGTTGACCCTCTTTTCCCCGGGCATTAGACTGATGATTCGGCCCGCCTGCATTGTGCGGGAGTTCGGGTCCCGCAACCACATATTCCATCATATCGCGCCCGCGAAAAGCGGGTCTTGCCAGAGGAGAGAGAATTCATGCACATCGCATTCGTGGCTTCGGAAGGCGTTCCGTATTCCAAAACCGGCGGCTTGGCTGACGTTGTCGGCGCGTTGCCGCGCGCTTTGGCCGCGCTGGGTCACCAGGTAAGCGTCTATTTGCCGCGCTACAAACAAACCAGGCTGGCCGATCCCGCCACGGTGGTGCGCAGCATCACAGTCCCTTTCGACGACAAGTACAGGTTCGCTTCAGTAGTAACGACAGCAGGCCAATCCGGAATCAAGTTCTATTTCATCGATTATCCGGAGTTCTTCGAGCGCGATGCGCTCTATGGAACGCCCGCCGGAGACTATCCCGACAACGCCGAGCGTTTCGCTCTTTTCTCACGCGCCGTATTGGAAGCCACAAAGATTCTCGGAGTGCCCAACGTGTTTCATTGCCACGATTGGCAGTCGGCGCTGGTGCCGGTTCTGCTGCGAACCGTCTATGCCGAGGATCCCGCATTCCGCGATGTGGGCACGGTCTTCACCATCCACAACATGGGTTATCAGGGATTGTTCCCGCCGGAAGTTTTGCCGCTCCTGATGCTGCCCTGGGATTTGTTCACCATGTCGAAGATGGAATTTTTCGGTCAGGTGAATTTTCTGAAAGGCGCGCTCACCTATTCTGATTACGTCACCACCGTCAGCAAGAAATACAGCCAGGAAATTCAAACCGCCGAGTACGGATTCGGACTTGAAGGCGTTCTCCGTGACCGCGCCGCCACCGTCACCGGAATTCTGAATGGAGTGGATTACGACGAGTGGAGCCCGCAGGCCGACAAGTTCATCGCAGCAAAATATTCGCCTCAGGATCTATCCGGCAAAGCCCAATGCAAGCAGGATTTGCTCGGGGCATTCGGCGTGAAGAATGCCGATCCCAAAATCCCGGTAATCGGCATTGTCTCCCGCTTCGCCGCCCAGAAAGGCTTTGACTTGATCGCGCAAATCATGGACCGCCTGGCGCGCGAAGAGATGATCATGGTCGTGCTCGGCTCCGGCGACAAGCAGTATGAAGAAATGTTTTCTCGCCTCAACAAGCAGTTCCCGAATAAGATCGCGCTCAAGGTCGCATACGACAACGCCGTCGCACACAAGATCGAAGCCGGCTCCGACATGTTCCTGATGCCGTCGAAATACGAGCCCTGCGGACTGAATCAGATCTACAGCCTGAAGTACGGCACCGTACCCATCGTCCGCGCCACTGGAGGCCTCGACGACACCATCGAGCCCTGGGACGCCCGCACCGGCAAAGGCACCGGCTTCAAATTCACTGACTATAACGGCGAAGCGCTGCTGCTCACCATCAAGCAGGCGTTACAGGCGTTCCGCGACCAGACCTCATGGCAAGTGCTCATGCGCAACGGCATGAACAAAGATTTTTCCTGGAACGCCTCAGCGCGGGAATATGGGAAGGTCTACGAGCGCGTCAGGCAAATGCGAGGGGCCGCGGCCATGGCAGCGGGGGAAAAGGTGTTGGTCTAAGTTTGCGGCCGGCGTAGCTGTGATCGCCGACCTTGAAAAGAATGCCTGCATCTCGCCGGGGGTCGTGGGATTCTCCACAGTGTAGTCCCACCGTCCTACAGGTTCTCTTGAATGAAGCGAGGGCTGAGGTGAATGTCGAACTGCACCAGCGGCGAATCGCCAACCGCCTTGAAGCTGTGAACCTCGCCAGCATTGATGACAAAGATGTCTCCAGCGCCGCCCTCGAAAGTCTTGCCGTCTACGGTCCAAACTCCGCGGCCTTCGCGGATGAACTGGATTTCGTCGTAGGGATGCCGGTGCGGCCCCGGCCCCGAACCCGGTTTCCCATGAAATAGGAACACCGAAACGCCGCTGCCGCCCTGCTCAGCTCCGACAAACTCATACGAACTCCCAACAAAAGGTAGGTTCTCCTGGCGCACGTGATACATCTTTCGTCATCCTCCTGTCAGGATTTTCACGACAAAAAAGCCGCGACAAAGAATGAAGAGCGCGGCGAGGTGGGCCGCGCTCTTCTTTGCAACGGAAGCGTGGCTCGTCAAATCCGCAGAATCATCACTTCGGTAGCTTTGATAAGTGCTGCTGCCGTTTGCCCCGCCTTCAACTGCATCTCTCTCGCAGAGCGCGATGTGATAATGGAAGTAATCTTCTGTCCGCCGATCGAAATCGTTATTTCCGCCATCAGTCCGCTGATACGGACTTCTTCGATTCGCCCCACCAACTGATTGCGTCCGCTGACCCGGCGCACCCGCTGCCCGCGCTCCTTTTCCGTCTTTCCGCGGGTGCGAAACAGCAGTCGGTCGATTTCACTTTGTGGAATGCGGTGATGCCCCCCAGCGGTCTGCGCGCTGCGAATCTTCCTCTTGTAAATCCACTGTTTGATGGTTGGAAAACTGATGCCCAGCTGCAAAGCGGCATCTCGAAGCTTCAGCAACCCCTCGATGTTGCCTTCGGATTTGCCGCTCTTCTGCATCGGGTCGCTATCGTAGTCACAACGAAGGTTCCGGTCAACTCTGTCGCATTTTCATAAGTGTAGCCCACGGGTCCATTGCGAAAAAACTAAATCGGTACTGTCTTGTTTAGGACAGTGTTCCAAAGCGCGGTAGTGCGCTACTTTCAAATTCAAAGTAGCGCACTATCCAAAGCGCACATTTATGGACAACAGAATCGTATGTCATGTACACTTACGCGTTCCATTCCAATCGATTTGTTTTCGAGGTTGAAATGCGCAAGGCTTTCTTGTTTATCGCAGTGGTTGGATTCTCGCTTCTGTCATCCCCGATCTTCGCCCAGGAGAAAACTCCCGACCCCTGTACGACGGGCCACGAATTCGCCACCACCGATTGCACGCTGACATGGCACGGCATCACGCTGTACGGCGCGTATGACGTCGGCGTCGGCTGGGTTAGCCACGGCCTGCCGGAAAACGGCTATAACTATGAAGGCGCATCGCTGGTGAACCGGAACGGGTATCAACACCGATTCCTGCTGGCGCCGAACAATCTTCAGCAGACGGGTCTGGGCATCCGGGGCAAGGAAGAGTTTCGGCCTGGCTGGTCCGTTGTGTTCAACGCTTCCACTGGCATCAATCCACAGTCCGGTTTGCTGGCTAACGCTTCAGAAACCGACATCATCAACAACGGCCTTCCCAGGGCCAGCTATTCGTACGCCATCGACGGCGCACGCGCGGGGCAACCATTCAATGACGAAATTTATGGCGGTGTGTCGTCCAAGCATTTCGGCACGCTGACCTTCGGTCGTCAACGCTCTCTCGGCACCGATGCGATGCTGCTTTACGATCCGGTCAGCGGCGGCTATGCCTTTTCCTATATCGGATATAACGGCACCATGGCCGGTGGCGGAGACACCGAGGACTCCCGTTGGGACGACGCCGTGAAGTATCGCCTGGCTTATGGCCCGGTCCATTTCGGCGCGATGTATAAATTC
>CAZGXY010000012.1:0-23143 GCA_964530145.1 uncultured Acidobacteriaceae bacterium
GCCGCCGATCCGCATTGTGATTCCGGGGACAGTGCATCGCAACGATCCTGCGGATGCGAGCCACTCGCCGATGTTTCATCAGATTGAAGGACTGGCGGTCGATACCAACATTACTTTCAGCGATCTGAAGGGAACGCTCGACCACGCTATGAAGGAATTTTTCGGATCGAGCGTGAAGACGAGTTTCCGTCCGTCATTTTTTCCGTTCACCGAGCCGAGCGCGGAGATGTTTGTTTCCTGCTTCATCTGCGGAGGCAGTGGGAAGCGCGAGAGCGGGCCGTGCCGTCCGTGCAAGCAGAGCGGATGGATTGAGATTCTTGGTTGCGGCATGGTCGATCCGAATGTGTTCGAGTTCGTGAAGGACAACGGATACGATCCGAAGAAGGTTTCGGGATTTGCCTTTGGTATGGGCGCGGACCGGATTGCTTTGCTGAAGTATGGCGTGGATGATTTGCAGTTGTTCTTCAACGGGGACGTGCGGTTTTTGGGGCAGTGGGCGTGAGGAGCTTACAGCTTTGTAATGCGAGGCGCTGTGCTCGAGAAATGAATCCGTAGGGGCGTAAGGGAAAACAGGTTCCTCGGCTTCGCTCGGAATGACAATGTTTTGACAAAGTTTTGAAAGAATGAAACTTTCCGCACACTGGATTCGGGATTTTGTTGATCTGCCGGTCGATGACCAGCGGCTGGCTGAGGATTTGACTGGCGTCGGGATCGCGGTTGAGGGGATCAGCGGGTCGGGCGCGGACACGGTCTTCGAGATGGAAATCGGGACGAATCGTCCCGATGCCATGAATCATTACGGCGTGGCGCGGGAGGCGGCGGCGATTTATGACGTCGGGTTGAGGCAGTTATCAGCAAAATCCCCACTTCTCGGAAAAGATGCGAGAAATGGGGCACCCGCAGCATCGCATGGTGCTCCCTTCCCGATCACGGTCGAGGAACCTTCGCTTTGCCCGCGATTTTCTGCGCGGGTGATTCGGGACACTCGAATCAAGGCGTCGCCGCAGAAGATCGCTCACCGGTTGCAATTGCTGGATCAGCGGCCCATCAGCAATGCCGTCGATGCTACCAATTATGTTTTGTGGGAGATGGGCAAGCCGACGCATGTGTTCGATATGGATTTGCTGGAAGGCGGGCGGCTCATCATTCGTCGCGCAAGAAATGGCGAGAAGCTGAAGACTCTGGATGGCGTGGAGCGGACGCTTAGTTCGGAAGATTTGGTTGTGGCTGACGCGAAACGGCCTGTTGGGCTTGCCGGAGTGATGGGCGGGTTCGGCACGATGATCACAGAGAAGACTCGGAATGTTTTGATCGAGTCGGCCTGGTGGGATCCGGTTACGGTTCGGAAGACGGCGCGGCGGCATGGGATTCACACCGATGCGTCGCACCGATTCGAGCGCGGGGCGGATTTTGAATCGACAGTTCTGTCTTGCGATCTGGTGGCGGAGCTTATTCTTGCTTCGGGCGGCGGGGAGCTGGACGGCGACGTGATCGATGCGGTCTCGAGGGAGATGGATTCGGCTCCGGTGATTTTGCGGTTGTCTGAAGTGCATCGCATTCTGGGCGGGAATCTGAAGACTGGCGAGATTGTTCGGATTCTGAAGAAACTTGGATTTGAATTGATCCCCGCAGGGCAGGGCGAGGCGCAGTTTGAAGTTCATATTCCCAGCTGGCGGCTGGATGTGGAGCGCGAGATCGATTTGATCGAAGAGATTGCGCGGCTGCATGGGTATGACAAGTTTGAAAATACTTTGCCGGCTTATCGCGGGGCGGTGGTTGAGCTGCCCAATGCGCGGGCGGATACGACTTTGCGCGAGCGGGCTTTGGCTGTTGGGTATAACGAGACGGTGTCATTGAGTTTTATTTCGCATGAGGATGCGGAGGGGTTTTCTTCCGCTTCGGTTCTGGAGTTGGAGAATCCGTTGAGCGCGGAGGCGTCGGTGATGCGGACTACGATGGCTCCGGGGATGCTGGACATGCTCGCATGGAATTTGAATCGCGATGTGGACGATGTGCGGTTGTTCGAGATGGGGCGAGTTTACGAGACGCGGGATGGGGAGCGGGTTGAGCCGGAGCGGTTGTGTTTGGGAGCTACGGCGAGCGCGGTTAGCGCGGGGATTTCTTTGGGTGCGCGAATCGATGTCAGTTCCGGAAAGTCAAAATTCCCACCCAAGCCAAAAGAGGGCTTGGATGGGGCACCCTCGGCAACCACCACTATGGGAAAGTCAAATTCCCCACTTCTCGCAAAAGACGCGAGAAATGGGGCACCCTCGGGATTTGTGGCACCCTCGTCTTCTGAATCGACCGAGGAGTTTCGGGCGTTTAAGGGAGATATTGAGAATCTTCTGGCTGCGTTTGCTTATTCCGAGCTTAGTTTCGATCGGGAGACTGAGGAGTATTTTCATCCGGGGCGGTCGGCGCGGGCTCTGATGGATGGCGTGCCGGTGGCGCAGTTTGGGCTGGTTGCCGAGGCGGTTAAGAACGCGCGGAAGTTGCGGGCGGATGTTTACCTGGCTGAGATTGACCTGGAACAGCTTCATGCGCGCGGATTGCGGAAGATTTTGTATAAGGCGCTGGCGAAGTATCCGGCAGTGGAGCGCGATTTCTCGTTCGTGTTTTCGGATGAGGTTGAGTTCGAGGCGATGCGGCGGGCGGTGATGGGGCTGGGAATTTCTGAAGTGCGTTCGTTCTCTCCGGTCGAGATTTTTCGCGGTGGATCGATTGAGCGGGGAAAGTATTCAATTTTGTTGCGGGCGAGATTGCAGTCGGATGAAGCGACGTTGCGGGATGAGCAGATTGCGGCGTGGTCGGAGAAGATGGTTGTGGCGCTGCGCGGACTGGGTGGAGTGCAGCGAGTTTAGTTCTTTCGGAATTTTTTCGTTACGAGACAAGAATCCCTGCAATAAGTTCAAGATCCCCACCCAAGCCAAAAGATGGCTTGGATGCGCCACCCGCCTCGCCGTTGGAAAATCTTTCGCACTCGCGAGATCCCTCCGCGCGCTGGTGAAAGCGCGCCCGTTCGGGATGACGCCTTCGATGAGAGGCTTGCTTTGCGAAAATCTTTCCCACGTTTTTCCTTTCTCGTGATTAGATAGATTTGCCATGAAATATTGCCGGTTTCGATTGAATGGGCAGGATCAGTACGGGTTTGTGGAGGCGGTTGCAGGGCGCGAGTCGATCGTGCGGGTTTTGCTGACGCCACCGGAGGAATCGGATGGGGACGTGGAGGGATTGCGGTCGCGGCGGATCGATCCGATTGCGCTGGATGCGGCGGAATTGCTGGCGCCGGTGCGGCCTTCGAAGATTGTCTGCGTGGGGCGGAATTACCGCGAGCATGCGAAAGAGTTGGGGAATGAGATTCCGACTGAGCCGGTAATTTTTTTGAAGCCGGATTCGGCTTTGCTGGCGCCCGGCGGGACGGTAAAGCGTCCGAAGATTTCCGAGCGCGTGGATTATGAGGGCGAGCTGTGCATTGTGATTGGGAAGAAGTGCCGGCACATTCGCGAGGATGAGGATGTGCGTCCTTATATTTTGGGGTATACGTGTTTGAACGATGTGACGGCGCGCGATCTGCAGAAGAAGGATGGGCAGTGGACGCGGGGGAAGAGCTTTGACACCTTCTGCCCGGTGGGGCCGGTGGTGGCGGATGGGATCGACCCGTGGGCCGGGGTGCAGGTGGAGACGCGGGTGAATGGGGAAGTGAAGCAGGCGGCCACGACGCGGGATTTTTTGTTTCCGGTGGATCTGGTGATGCGATACACCACGGCGGTGATGACTCTGCTGCCGGGGGATTTGATTGCTACGGGGACACCCGAGGGGGTGGGGCCAGTGAAAGCGGGAGATGTGATGGAAGTAAGCGTCGAGGGAGTGGGGACGTTGAGGAATCCGGTGGCGGATGAGTAACTGTTATTGCAACCGAAAGCGTTCGCGCATGAGGCGCTGGAGGCGGGGTTTGTAGAGGAGGTCGTAGGCTAGTTCTTTGTCGGGGAACATGGCGAGGGCGGCGCGCTTGGCGCCGGCGGCTAGTTCGGAGGCTTCTTCGACGGTGAGGCTGGGGTCTTGGCTGATGACGGAGCTGACCATGCTCATCATAACTTGCAGGCGGCGGAGGCGTTTGGCTTCGTCTGCGGATTCGGTTTGATCCTGCGGTAACGGTTGTTTTTCTGGATGGTCTGCTGGTTCGCCGATGGTCATTTGGTCCCCTGATCGTCGCGCCTAGTTGTTTTGATGTTGGCGGCGGGCGCGGCGTTGCGGTGGTTTTCCAGCATTGTGCGCGTGTGGGCGGGAAAAACCTACGGCCCGAAAGTGCCGGGCCTGCGGGTTGGGGATTGCGGATGCGGATTCACGGCGTTGCGGGTTCACAACCTTGAGTGGGGGAAGGTCATCCGTTGGAAGGTCAATTAGTTGAGAGTTATTGGCCGGGTATTGGTCAGGTTAGAGGCGTAGAATCACACATTGCGGGGTGCGTTGCTTTTTGGGCGGCGGATTTCGCGGGGAGAGATTATGGCGCAATCCGGAAGTGGAGAGATGGACCGGCCCGATCCGAGTGAGAAGCTGGTGAAGGTGTTCGATACGGAAGTGGAGTCGGAGGCGATGGTGGTGAAGGGGCTGCTCGACTCGGCGGGGATAGAGAGCGATCTGAAGTCGGGCACATGGGTGCAGGATACTTTTCCGGGGCTGGGTGGGATGGTGATTCTGGCGCGGGAAGAGGATGCGGATGAGGCGCGGCGGGTGATTGCAGAGTCGCGAAAAGCGGCGTTGCGGGATTCGGGAGGCGCGGGCGTTGTCGATGACGACGTTACGGCTGAGTTGCCAACTCAGGAGTGACGGAGTGGCCGTCGAGGAAGAAGCTGACGGCGCCGTTTAGATCGGTGCGGTAGGTGCGGATGCCGGCGGCCTGGAGACGGTCGAGGACAGCATCTTTCGGCAAGCCGTAGAGGTTGTGATATCCGACGGAGATCATGGCGTAGGTTGGGCTGACGGCTTTCAGGATTTCCGGAGTAGTGGATGTGGCGCTGCCGTGATGGCCTACTTTAAGCAGGTCGGCGTGAAGCGGATGCAAAGCGGCGATGCGGCGCTCGACGGCTTTTTCGGCGTCGCCTTCCAGCAGAACCGAGGTTGCGCCGTAGGTTACATAGAGAACGGTTGAATCGTTATTTCTTGGCTCGATCCCTACGGGCCAGTCTTGCGGCGGAAAGAGAACATCTACTTTCGCGCCCCCCATGGAAACTTCGTCTCCCTCCCAGTGGCGCACTACTTTGATTCCCAGCGCATTGGCTTCTGCGATCACGTTGTCCAGGGCGCGGCTGGGTGGTTCGAGACCGATCCATAATTCTTTGGGACGAAAATCTTTGAGGATGGCGGGCATACCGCCGATATGGTCGGAGTGTGCATGAGAGATGGCAACGGCGTCGAGGCGGGAGATGCCGCGAGTCCAGAGATAGGGCGCAACTACGTCTTCGCCGAAATCGATTTGGTTTCTGGCGCCCCAGACTGGACCTCCGGCGTCGACCAGCAGAGTGCGGCCTTCGGGCATGACTACTAGGATCGAGTCGCCTTCGCCAACGTCGATGGAAGTGACTTCGAGTTTGCCGGGGTGGGTTTTCGGCCGGGCCGGAATGAACGCCAGCGCGAGCGATGCTGCGAGCATTGCAATGAGGCCCGATGCTGCGAGTAGCGGGCGTTTGCGCACGAAGAGCATCGCCAGAATGAGCGCCGCCGAGTCGATTGCGATCGTGAGAATGGAGGGCGTGGCTACGCGGAGATCGGCCAGACGCAGGCCTCCCAGCCCATGCACTGTTCCGGTGATGACTTGCAAGGCCAGAAGCGTCAGCAGTGCGGGAATCTTCGCTAGAGTTACCGAAATATATCCGAGACAGAGCGTGAGCACGGCGGCGGGCATTAGAAGTTGCGCCAGGGGAACTACCGCTATGTTCGCGGGAAGGCCGATGGTGGTGGCGCGGTGGAAGTAATAAGCCATAGGAAGAGCTAATCCCATCTGCATTACGGCGGAAACGAGCAGCAGTTCGAAAATGGCGAGACAGATTAGCGCGGCGCCGCGCACTGCGCGCAACGACCCAGCGTTGCCGATGAATTGCGCGAGGCGTTCGGCGATCAGGCGGAGATCGAGGCGGAACTGGGCAATGCGCGGAACGAGTTGCGGGCCGTAGTCATCAGAATTCCAATGGGCCAGGGCCTGGCGATAGCGGTGTGACGTGCGCTCGACCAACGGAATGCAAATGGCGGCTACGATCAGCACGCATAGGAATGTCATTTGAAAGCTGGCGGTGAAGAGCTGGCGTGGATCGAAGACGAGCACGCCCAGCGCGGCGGCGCCCAGCGCGTTGACCATGGCGCGTTCTCGATACAGGAGGCGTGTGGTGAGGTAGATGGCGCACATCAGCGTGGCTCGCCAGACGGGCGCCCCGACCTGGGTGACGAAGGCGTAGGCCACGCAGAAAAAAATTGTCAGCGCCGTTGCGGGAATATCGGCGAGGCGCAGGCGGTGGAGGGTCCAGAAGATCACGAAGGCCAGGATCGTCACGTTCATTCCCGACACGACCAGGATGTGATAGGTGCCGGAGCGCTGGAAGTCCACGCGGGTGTCGCGGTCGATGAAGGCATCTTCACCGATGAGCATGGCGTCGAGCAGGGCGGCTTGCGGCGCAGGCCAGAGTTTGTGAACTGCGGCGACCAGGCCGGAGTGGATGCGCGCCCTGAATAGCCCGATGCGGGTTCCAGTGAAGCCGGGAAGCATGGTGAGTTCCTCCGCCCGAGCTGAGGCCAGCGCGGCGATGTTGTCAGAGGCGAGATAGGCTTCGTAGTCGAATGCTCCGGGGTTGCGGAAGTTGCGTGGGGTGCGGAGCTTCGCCGCCACGCGGATGCGGTTGCCGTAATGAAGTGGCTGGGTGGTGGTGCGGCTGTAGATTCCGAGACGGACACCCGCGTGAATCCGGTGGTAATTCCCTTGATCGTCGATTATTTCCTCGGTTTCGAGGTCGGCTCGCTGGCGGAATTCCTGGCCGTCCCGGCGCGCTGTGCCTTCTTGAGCGATGTGAGCGATCAGGCCAACCGATTGTCCGTCAAAGGAATCGAGGGATGTATCGCGCGGGTCCGCTGTGCCGCGGAGTTGGATTTGGAGGGATCCGATCAGGAAGAATGCGCTTAACGATAAGCAGAGAGCCAGTATCTTGCGGCTTCGGAAGTAGAGGGCTGCGGCTATCGCGGCGATGGTGGCTGTTATCCAGAGGGACGCGGGACGATTGGCGTGGACAAGAATTCCCGCGGAGTAGGCGGCTGCGGCCCAGAACATAGGTTGGCGCGGTGAGGTTGGACCGGAGGGGCGCATTGGTTGGCGGGCGAACCTCAGCGGCTAAAGCCGCGTGCAATTATGAGGAGATTCATCGCAGCGCTACCCAAAGGCTAAAACTGTTCGTTGATCCGAATCGTTCTGAACCCCTTCATCTTCAATCTTTACGCTTTCGTGGTTCCTACCTTTTGCAACTGCGGCGAAAGGTGGGGCATCCTTTTTTAGTGGCGCTGCGCGACTGTCAACGGGCTAAGTGAACTACGCTCTCCAGGTGGTACGTTTGCGGGAAGAGGTCTACCAAATGCACTTCTTCGATGCGATAGCCGGCGGCTTGCAGTGGGAGCAGGTCGCGGGCCAGGGTTGCCGGATCGCAGGAAACGTAGGTGATGCGTGGCGCGTACGCCTCGGTTAGAGCACGCGCCACGCGATCTCCCAGACCGCTGCGGGGCGGATCCACGACAATGAGGTCGGGCGTATCAAGGTAATTCTGGGGGAGTTTGCCCTTCCCGACCCGCCCTTTGTTTCTTTCGCCATGCGACTTCGCGGATGAACCATCCGCGGCCGCACGAGCCGTAGCTGCCACTTCAGCCAGGTACTGCCCGGTCGCAGAGCGAACCGCCTTTCCGTTCGTAGGCAGATTGTATTTAAGGTCTTTTGCGGCAGTCTGTGACGACTCGACTGAAACCACGTGACGGAAGTTACACGCCAGGGCTGTGGAAAAAAGTCCGACGCCGGCGAAGAGGTCGAGCGCGAGTTTGCCGGAGCGGCCGCGGGTGACGATCTCGAGAAGATCGTCGATGAGGAAGCGGTTGGTCTGGAAGAAAGAGCCGACGCTTACGCGGAAGTTGGCGGTGCGGGTTCGATAGGTCAATTCCGGCGCGCCGACGGTGACAAGCGATTCGCGGGTTTCGTTTCCACTTTCTCGGATCGCGACGATGCCGGCGATCGCGGGGAGCGATGCGCGGAGATCTTCGGCCCAGGCTTCGGTGGCTTGCGGGTCAGCGCCGGGCCTAAAGGAGAGTTCCAAGAGCAATTGAGTGTCTTCGGCATTGGCGAAGAACGAGACTTCCTGCACGCCTTCGGGGGCTTTTCCGGTACGCCCAGATTGCCAGAGGGCGGCGATGCCGCGATTGATCAGCGGCGAGCTGATTGGGCACTCTTCGACAGGCAACAGTTCGTGCGAGGCGAAGCGGAAATACCCGGCGGCGAAATCGGGGCGCGTTCGGAGTTGCAGGCGAGAGCGGTTGCGATAGTTCCAGGGCGGCGATGGATGGGCTTCGATCTCAATTTGAAGATCGAGCCTGGCGATGCGCTTCAAGTTCTCCCGCAGGATTTGTTTCTTGATTTCCAGCTGCCGCTCGTAGGTGATGTGCTGGTAGTGGCATCCGCCGCAGCGGGAGAAATAGGGACAGGCGGGCACGATGCGATCCGGCGAAGGCTGGACGATTGCATCGAGGCGGGCGCGAGCGAAGCCGGGCTTCTGTTCGGTGAGCGTGGCTTCGGCCTGCTCCTCAGGGAGAACGAAGGGAATGAAAACGGCTTTGCCGCGGGACCGGTCTTTGCCGGGAACATCGCCGTGAAGACCGGGGCTGTGAAGGTCGGGAGGAAGGTGAGCGAGGCCGTCTCCGCCGTAGATTAATTTTTCGATGGTTAAGAGCAAGAAACGATTTTACGTGAGAGCGGGGAGCGAGGCGGGCTCGAGCACGAGGGTAGGGCTCTGGGGTTGGGGAGTTTGCTGAGATGATGTGGAGAAAATTGCTTGCGCCCGAGATTCCTCGCCCCGCTGGTAAAAGCGCGGGGCTTCGGAATGACGCCTTCATGGAACCGGAACATTCAAACTGAGCAACTACCGGGGAACTAGTTGGCTTCCGGATCGCCGGCATTTGCATTGCCGGAGCGGCGCTCGTGGGCGTCGAGCAATCGATTCATGCGATCGATAATGGAGGCCAGACGCTCAGGATCGTTTTCGTTCTGGGCCATCGCCTGCAATATTTGCCAACCTTTGGGCTCATCAGCGGGTGACATTTTCTTTGCAATCTCCTTCGGCATGAAATCGCAGGCCAAGATAAGAGGTTGCTACGGGATAGCGGTATACAGTATTTTCTGTATTTCTTTTCAGCATCCTTTGGAAAAATCGGCGTTTCTGCGAGCGCGACTCGGAGCCGAAGTTAGTCAGCAGTTCTGCCGTTAAATATCTCAGCAATTCTCCCGTTAAATATCCCGGCCGGCAGCGGCGCCTGAGGCCCAGGCCCATTGGAAATTGAAGCCGCCGAGGTGGCCGGTGACGTCGACGACTTCCCCGATGAAGTAGAGGCCGGGGACTTTGCGGCTTTCCATAGTTCTGGCGGAGAGTTCGCTGGTGTCGACGCCGCCTGCGGTGACTTCGGCTTTTTCGTAGCCTTCGGTCCCGGCAGGCGAAATCTGCCAGGCGTGGATTTGCTTTTCGAGCCGGGCCAGGGCTTCGTTGGTCGTGCTGGCTGGGGCATGCAGGTCGAGCCAGCGATCGGCGAGACGATGGGGCAGGAATTTTCGCAGTTCGGCGCGGATTGCGTTTTGGGTGCGCGGGGTTTTGGGGTCGCGAAAGGCTGCGATGACTTCATGGTTGGGCGCCAGATCGATCGAGATGGGCTCGGCGGGATTCCAGTAGGAGGAGATTTGTAGGATTGCGGGACCGCTCAGGCCGCGGTGGGTGATCAACATTTTTTCGCGGAAGCGGTGGGCGGCGGTGGAGACGACTACTTCGGAGGAGACTCCGGCGAGGTCGCAGTAGCGAGCGCGGTCTTCGGAGTTGAGCAGGAGCGGAACCAGCGCCGGGCGCGGCTCGCGGATGGCTAGACCGAACTGGCCTGCCAGGTCATAGCCAAAGGAGGTGGCTCCGATCCTGGGGATGGAAAGGCCGCCGGTGGCGATGACGAGATTGGAAGCTTCGAAGCCGGCATGGCCGGTATGGACTGTGAATTTGCTTTGCTCGATGGAGCGCTCGACTGAGGAAATGTTTGTGCCGAGGAAGATTTCTACCCGCGCGGCGCGGCATTCGGATTCGAGCATTCCGAGAATGTCTTGCGCGGAGCGGTCGCAGAAAAGCTGGCCGAGAGTTTTTTCGTGATAGGGGATCTGGTGCTTTTCGACGAGGGCGATGAAATCCTGGGGGGTGTAGCGGGCGAGGGCGGATTTTGCGAAGTGCGGATTGTAGGAGATGAAATTTTCCGGCGTGCAGTGAAGATTGGTGAAGTTGCAGCGCCCGCCGCCGGAGATGAGGATTTTTTTGCCGGGGCGCGAGGCGCGTTCGAGCACGGCCACGCGGCGGCCGCGCTTGCCGGCCTCGATGGCGCAAAGAAGGCCGGCGGCTCCGGCTCCGAGGATCAGGGCGTCGAAGGTGTGGGTCATGGTTGGGAACTCACATGTAGAAGAGGCTCAGGCGCGGGAGGTTGTATTTTTCCAACAGGCGTTTGTGGATGTATTGCTTTTGCAGCTGATCGATTTGCGGGGCAGTCATTTTGCGGCGGTAGGCGGAGAGTTCGCGGTCGGCTTGGGCGCGGGCGGCGACGATGATGTCGTCGGGAGTCGCGGCTAGAAGAGCGGCGAACAGTTTCTCCTCGAGGACGGTCAGGCGGCGTTCCAGCTCTTCGAGCTTTGGGGATTTCTTGTTATCGTTCGCTACCGTGATTTCTTCGGATAGTTTGCGAAGCGTGGTTGCGGTTTCCTTGGCTATGGCGGCTGCGGAGATTCCCGATGCGGCGGGAAGGGTTGCCCGGTCCAGCTGACCGGCGTTGCGGAGGAGGAATTGGGAAATAGTTTGGGTATCGAATCCCTGGGAAGGGTTTTCTTTATTTGAGGAATCGGGGGTAGCGGCACCGACTGCGGCTTCCTTCATGTCTTCGGCGGCGGTGAGCACTTGCTGTGAACAGTAAGCGAGGCTGTTTACTTTTTTCGATTTCGACGGGCGCTGATCGTAGCGGTCGAAAGCGGCGTCGATGCCGCGGAGGACGGCTTCGAGCGGGATTCCGGCGTCTTTCCAGGTTTCGATCAGGGCCCAGTCCAGCGTGGTCAGGAGCAGGCCTCCGCCGCGGCGGCGCAGGAATTGCTCTTCGATTTCGGTGAAGTAGTTGAAGTAATTTTCCAAGAGTCGATTTTAGCGTGGGAGGCGGGGTGCGGGGCGCGAGCCGGAATCGTTTTTTGATTTTGAGTTGCGGCTGGGATTTTTTATTTCGATTTCGGCGGTGTCGTCGCCGGAGGGGCGCGATGTGGATGGGCGGTTACGCTCCCAGATGATGCGCAGGCCTTCGAGGGTCAGGAGGTCGTCGACGTTCTTGATGTACTTCGATCCTTTGCCAATCATGGAGCCGAAGCCGCCGGTGGCGAGGACGTGGGTTTGCGGGCCGAGTTCGTTGAGGAGAAGTTCGAGGATGCCGTCGACGAGGCCGAGGTATCCGTAGTAGAGGCCGGATTGCAGGCTGCCTACTGTGTTGGTGCCGATGACGCGGGCAGGCTTGCGAATCTCCACGCGGGGCAGGCGGGCGGTGCGCGAAAAAAGCGCGTCGGCGGAGATGCCGATGCCGGGGCAGATGACTCCGCCCATGTATTCGCCTTTGGCGGAGACGCAGTCGAAGGTGGTGGCGGTGCCGAAATCGACGATGACGCAGGGGCCTCCGTATTTGTCGAAGGCGGCGACGGCGTTGACGATGCGGTCGGCGCCGACCTCGGCGGGATTGTCGTATTGCACGGGCATGCCGGTCTTGATGCCGGGCTCGATGAACAGCGGCTTGGAGTTGAAATAGCGCTCGCAGACCTGGCGGAGCACGGGATCGAGCGGCGGCACGACGGAAGAAATCACGATACCGTGAATGCCGGAGGCTTCAAGGCTGGCCATGGAAAAAAGATTGCGGAAGAGGACGCCGTATTCATCGACGGTGCTTCCCTGCCGCGTGGCGACGCGCCAGTGGGCTACGAGGCGCTCGTAGCGCGGAGGAGCGGCAGCTCCGTCGCGATGGTTTGTGGCGCGGGCGAAGACTCCGAGGACGGTGTTGGTGTTGCCGACATCGAGGACGAAGAGCATGTTGGGATTTTACTCAGAGTTAGGAGAGGGTGGTAGTTTGCCTGGAAATGTTTTCTATGTGGAGTATACTGTGGAGCAGGTTCCACATATGGAAATCATTCAAATTGTGCTGGACAAAAAGCTGCTACACGCCGCCGACCAAGCCGCGAAGCGCACCCGACGAAACCGCTCTGCATTGGTGCGCGACGCCCTGCGGGAACACCTTCGCCGGTTGGAACTCCGGGCCAGTGAAGAGCGTGACCGCCAGGGCTACTCGCGGCATCCGCAAGCCGACCCGGAGGCACGGAGTTGGGAATCGGAGGCTGCGTGGCAGGAAGAATAACCAGCGGAAGAATCGCGCGAGGCGAAGTTCGGCTCTATCAGTTTGCCCCGCCCGACAAAAAGCGGCCGGCCCTGGTGCTCACGCGCAACAGCGCGATCGCGTATCTATCCACCGTCACGGTGGCGCCTGTCACGTCGACGATTCGCGGCGTGCCTTCGGAAGTTGTGCTGAACGTGGAGGATGGCATGAAGGCCCCATGCGCGGTAAACCTGCACAACGCCGTTACCGTTTCGCAGCAGCGCCTGGGGAAGCGTGTGGCCCAGCTCAGTTCCGCACGGATGAATGAGGTGTGCGCTGCCCTGCGGTTTTCTTTGGGATGTGATTCAAACTAAGTTATTCCGAGTGTTTCCTCTGGGTGCGGGGCTTTGTCCATCTATGAACTGCCCCACTCAAAGCCAAAAGCGACCTTGAATGGGGCACCGACCCGGCCGGTGGTGGCGCATCGAGGCCGTTATTTCGGCGCCCTCAGGCTAAGGTTCGGACGCAACGTACTGGGATCGGGCTTAGGTACTCCGGTCCTTGCCTGCGAACCCCCGGCGAGATTGAATGCGTATAGATTGTTGTCATCAGATCCCACGTAGAGGGTGCCGTTGGCGATCGTCGGCGAGGACTCGACTGCGGCTCCGGTGGCGAAACTCCAAAGCAATGCACCCGTAGAAGCGTTCAGCGCGTAGACGTAGCCGTCGCCAGATCCCACGTAAGCGACGCCGTTGGCGACCGCCGGCGAGGAGTCGATGGCGCCGCCGGTGGTATAGTTCCACAAAACTGCCCCAGTCCTCGCATTAAGGGCATAGAGGTTATTGTCCTGTGAACCGACGTATATGACGCCGTTGGCCAGCGCTGGCGATGACGTGGGAGCGCAGGTTGCAGTCGAGAGTTGACCACTGGACCATATCGGGGCACCGGTTGAGGCGTTGAGCGCATCCACTCCGTTGCCAACTCCGACGAAGACTATTCCGTCCGCTACAGCGGCGGAAGATATTACGGCAGAACCGACGTATGTTGGGCGCCTAACACCCACCACTACACAAAGGGCGGGCGAAAGGTCGGCGCTCCAAACCTGCACGCCGGTCGATGCGTTCAAGGCGTGAAGGACCTGGTCGTCGGAGGCGGCGTAGACTCGGCCGTCAGACACAGCCGGTGAGGTTGCGACGTTGTTCGCGGCGGCAAAGCTCCAAACCACGCTGCCGGTAAGTGCGTTTAGTGCATAGAGGTTGAAGTCGTTCGATCCGATGTAAACCGTGCCATTGGCTACTGCCGGTGAGGAGAACACTCCGCTCCCGGTGGTGTGGTTCCAAATTTCTGCGCCGGTGGCCGCTCTTAGCGCGTAAACATTGGAATCGGAAGATCCTATGTAGACCATCCCGTTACTGACCGCGGGAGTTGTCGCGACAAAGCCGTTGGTCCCGAACCTCCACTTCAATGTGCCTGCCACGCCATCGATGTCATACACGTTGTTATCCCAAGAGCCAACGTAGGTGTCGTAGTCGAAGATAAATTCCGGCCCGCGCAGAGTGAATGTCACGGAAGCTGTGTCGAGTTGCACCGGGGAGGAAGTTATGGCGCCGCCAGTCAGGTAGCTCCAAGCGACATCGATGTCTCCGACCGTGTTTTGGTTCAGGATGCTTTCGTAAGGATTGTCGGCTCTGTGGACGGCAGAGTAACGGAACGCCGACCAGTTGTCTTCGATCTGAACTGGAGCCTGCGCTGCCACGTCGCTGGATTGCTGCACCGCAGTAATCCAGTGTTGCCCCAGAGGAGTCGTAGGAGAGATCTGCAGAGCGAAGGCGAAAGTGCCACCGCTGGGATTCGTCACTACCTCCGCGACGACGAAGTTGTCGAAGTAGAGATCGACCAGCGATGAGTTGCCGAAACCTTCGCCAAGGAGATAAACCGTGCTTCCTGGCACACCGCTGTAGCTAGTGAGGGTGCAAGCCCCTTGAAAGACCCTGCTATTGGCGCAAATCTCCAAGGTCGGGTACGTCGAGCCCTCAGCTTGGGAAGCGGCCGTCATGATAAGCGCAGCGATGCATAACACCCTGCCCACTGCTACACGACGCAGGCCATCGCCGATGGTTTGAGAGAGATGCATAATGCCTCCTGAACGCGGTTTGCGCGATTCCGTTTGGGAAAATCTCCATTCTTGACGCTGGCGGAGCAGTGTAATAGTGTTTGGGGCCATGCGAACTGGCCTAAAAGGCCAGTTCCTGCAAAAAGGGGCCCCGTGTTCCGGAGGCATCATGCGACTGCGTTGCCGGCCATCGATTCCCAACGATTTCAAAAATTGGTTGC
This sequence comes from uncultured Acidobacteriaceae bacterium, assembly GCA_964530145.1. Classification (GTDB taxonomy): domain Bacteria; phylum Acidobacteriota; class Terriglobia; order Terriglobales; family Acidobacteriaceae; genus Sulfotelmatobacter. Next base: position 14,980 of record CAZGXY010000012.1, read on the forward strand.
CGTACTCGACTGTACGAAGCCGCTATGGAACGTCGTTTGGCCGGCTGCCCGAAATTTGGGCGTCATTGCTATCGAAGGAGCAAGCCATTTCCTCCGTGGTGGAAGACCTGGACGCTCTAAAAAATGATCGTCTGCTATGTTTGGGTCTGGCCGTCTTCGTCAGCGATGAATTCGCCCGGCACGCAAAAACTTCGCCGCTGTTTTGGATTGGACCGGAATTGGTCCGGCGTATAGAAAAGCGAGAGTCTCCGATTCTGGACGGGGCTGCAATACGGCGGGCAAATTCGCGCGACGGGCTGAACGTGTTCGTCTGGGAAATCGATGTTCGTCCGGTGCCGGAGAATGACTTTCTGGCCATCGCTAGCGAGATCTCGACCGCATTTTTCAAGCAGCACGCGGGATTTAGAATGAAGGATATGATGGCGCAGCATCCCTTCGGTCCGGTGCTGCGCGCGGGATTTCAAGTCGGCGGGTGGCTATTCCACGACGGCGTAAGCGGCTACACTCCCCTGCCTCGAGTGGAGGCGATTGAGGCCGCTGGCCTTCCCTTCGTGTTGGGATCGAATTGCGAACTTGCCCACAAGCTGCCCGGGTCCTGGATTAGTACTCTCTTCAATTACCGCGAGCCGCGGATATTCTTCGCGCCGGGCGAACAGATTCTCCTGCTTCGCGCCCTAGAGGGACATACTGACGACCACATCAGCCGCGAATTAGCCATCTCGAATTCTGGCGTCAAGAAATGCTGGCAAGCGATCTATATGAGAGTCGGCTTGCGGTTGCCGGAGCTCTTGCCCGATGACTGCTCTAACGGCGGAGTGAGAGGGACAGAGAAAAAGCGCCGACTGCTCGCATATCTCCGAAGCCACCCTGAGGAACTGCGCCCTTTATTGGCGCCTTCTTCGAGACGGGGACAGGTCTCGCGCATGGCGTGTTTAGCCTAGTCGCAGATAACGCGCTTAAGGCAGCTGTGGATCGCCCAGACGGCATGAAGTCCTCAAGCCAAAAGCGGACTTGAGTGGACATCCAACTCTTCTGTCGCCGGACCGCACCCGGCCACTCGCGTCGCATCGCTGTATAGTGGCGTACATATTGGAGGGGACGATGCTTCGGAGAATTCTACATCTGATGTGCCTAATTACATGCGTAGTCCTGAGGCCCGCCGCTTATGCGCAGCAAAACCATTGGGCCGCGCCCGACGACAAAACCGCGAAGTACATGATTGACATGGAACGCAAGTGGGCCGAAGGCGTCTGCACGAACAATGGGGTTATCTCCGAGCTGCTCGCCGACGATTTTCAGGGCACGAGCACTCGCGGGGAGCGCTTCACCAAGGCGGATGAGTTGCGCGATGAAAAGGCTCCTCATTCGGCACACGACTGCGGGCTCGACGATGCCAGGGTGCGCTTCTTCTCGACCTCTTCGGGTGAAGACGTGGCAATCATTTACGGCAGCGAGCACGCCATCGGAAAGGACAAAGCGAATCCAGAGGCAAAGCAGTGCCAGGTCTGGACCGATACCTGGTTGAAACGCGACGGCAAGTGGCAGATCGCCGCCTCGCAGGACAACAAGGTCGATTGCAAGTAGCTGCGACGAGGAAACCGCGCGCGGATCGCGGATGCGATCGAAAGCTGTGCTGAACGACGAGAATACGCAAGCGCGGGCCACCCGCGAACGGATCAGGGCAGGTATCCGTCACTTCTCCACTGGCGGTAAAGTTGTATTTGCTGATCGTTCCAGAAAGGGCCGCCGGGAGGCATGGTTTGATTTACCAGCGTGTCCTCGACGCTTTGGGCATGGGCGTGATTGTTGGAAGGATCGGACATATAGGTGAAGTCGCCGAGAAAAATACCGCCTTTAATCATGTGGTCGATGTCGATTGGCCGGAACATCGGCCTTACGTCCTTCGCGAAAGAGACCGGCATTTTGTCACCATCCTGATTGCGTACTCGCGATTCGTTTCTTGCGCTAAATTCTAACAGCAAGAGCGACGCCATTGCCGTCAGGCTCGGCTCGCTCCCACTCAAGCTGCTGTTTCAACCCCAAACGCGTCGTGCTATAAGAACGAATGCACCGCGACTACGCGCCTCGGCCTGCGCATATTAAGTGGCTGCTCGATTCCGACCCGGCGATCCGGTGGCAGGTTATGCGGGACCTCACTGCGGAAACCTCCGACGCGATTGCTGCCGAGCGGTCGCGCGTGGCGACTGAGGGTTTGGGTGCGCGGCTTCTTGCTCTGCAATCTGCCGACGGGAGATGGAGTGGCGGACCCCGCGGGTGGAGAGCCGACATGCCGAAGGAGCACCGAGACTTGCTCATTACTCTTTACAGTCTCTCGGTGTTGAAAGATCTTGGCCTGGACCCTGCGAGCAAGCGGGCTCGCAAAATGATCGATCGCGTCGAGAAGCGGCTGGTGTTTACGTGGCTTAACGATCGGCCTTACCTCCGCGGTGAAACCGAGCCTTGCATCAACGGAAGAATTCTCGGCATCGGGGCATATTTCGAGAAACCGAACGATGCCCTGGCCAAGCAGCTTCTGGCGGAGCAACTCGAGGATGGCGGCTGGAATTGCGAAGCGCCCAAGAGCCGGCGCTCTTCGTTCCATACGACGATTTGCGTGCTCGAGGGCTTGCTGGATTATGAACGAGCAGCTGGTAAGCCGGCGGTTGGCAAGTCCGTTGCGAAGGCGCGAAAGCGGGCTGAAAACTATCTGATCGAACGTGGCATGCTGCGCTCGCTTCGAAGCGGCGAAATCATCGACAAACGCTGGCTGCGGTTTTCGTTTCCGACATTCTGGCACTACGACGTTTTGCGCGGACTCGATTATCTGCGAGACGCGGGAGTCAAGCCCGATGGCCGGATGCGCGGCGCCATCGAAATCGTGATTCAGCGACGGCACCAGAACGGGCGCTGGCCGATGAACCTGATTCATCCCGAATATGTTCCTTTGAAGATGGAGACCGAAGTTGGCCGGGCGAGCCGGTGGAACACGCTGCGGGCGCTGCGCGTGCTGCGTTGGTATTACGAGTCGCCGTCTTTGCCGGAAGCGGAGCGAGCGCGGTGGAGCGGGCACGTTTCGGCGCAGCGTGCCGCTATCGCTTAACAGAAATATTTTGCGTTTCCGGGGGAGGCGTGTAAGCTTTCGCAGCGGGGTGACGCTCTCATGTGCTTTTCGGCGGCAGCGAACTTTGTGGGCAGTGGCGCACTCGGGGCGGTGGGCGCGGTCACGCTGACTCGGGTGAAGCACCGGCGCGAACTGCTGTTTGCATCGCTGCCGTTGCTGTTCGCCATTCATCAGTTCATTGAGGGATTCGTGTGGCTGGGGCTGGATGGGATTTTCCCGCCCACGGTGACGCACAACATGGGTGCGGCGTTCATGCTGTATGCGCAGGGATTGCTGCCTTTTCTGCTGCCGCTGAGCGTGCTGCTGTTCGAGCCGGACGGCGAAAGCCGGCGGCGCATGCTTCCCTTTCTTGGCCTGGGCGTGGCCACTGCACTGTATATTCTGTGGGCGCTGACGGCGTACCCAACGGAAGTCTATGTCAAGGGAAACAGCATCGTTTACATCAATCAGGCAACCAACAATCTGGCGGTTGCAGTGCTGTATGTAATCGCGACCTGCGGGTCGCTGTTTTTCTCGAAGATCAGGGTGATGGTGATTTTCGGCGCGGCGAACCTGGCCATTCTGCTGGCGGTGATGGAGTTCAAGCGCTACGCGTTTACCTCGCTCTGGTGCGCGTATGCGGCGGTGGTCAGCGTGATCATCCTGGTGTATTTCTGGAGAAGCCACGCATCGCGGCCGTTCCGCTACGCGTGAGGCGGCCGGCGCCTATCTAATTCCCTGGACGCTCGGGAATGTTCCATGCGTGATAGGATTTGCGGGTGAGCGATTCCGCTTGCCTTCCGGCTTCCGCTTCGGCTGTCCCGGCTACGAAAGTTGCTTCGCGGCACTCTGTTCTTGTGCGCCTCACTCACTGGATTACTGCGCTTTGCTTTCTCGCTCTGCTGGTGAGCGGGGTTGAGATCGTGATCTCTCATCCTCGCTTTTACTGGGGCGAGACTGGAAATAATCTGACTCCGACTTTGTTCAAGATTCCGATTCCGGCTTCAAGGAATCTTGTGCCGACGGGCTACGGATACGTGCTGCCGGATCAAAACGGCTGGAGCCGTTATCTGCATTTTCAGGCGGCCTGGGTGGCGGTGCTCACGGGATTGGTTTATCTGATCTGGGGATTGTTTACGGGGTACCTGGGCAGAAGCCTGCTTCCGCGGAAGGGTCAGCTTTCGTGGCGGGAGTTTTCGGATGAGATTGGGAAACATTTGCGATTTGAGCGGCCCGGCGAGGCGGAGGCGTGGTCTTATAACCTGCTGCAGCGGATTGCTTACCTGTTCGTAATTTTCGTTTTGTTTCCGATGATCATATGGACGGGGCTGGCGATGTCTCCGGCGTTTGTTTCGGCAGTTCCGGCGGCGGTGAATGTATTGGGCGGACAGCAATCGGCGCGCACGCTGCACTTCTTTATTACGCTGGCGCTGGTGGCGTTTTTGCTGGTTCATATTGTGATGGTTTGGCTGGCTGGATTTCGCAGCCGCATGCGGGCGATGATTACGGGGACAGCGATTGCGGGCGGGGCTGGCGCACAGGAGAGCGCACATGACTGAACCTTCATCTGGCAATGCCGGGCCGAAAAAAATCTCGCGGCGCAAACTGATTGCGGCTGGACTGGGTGCTGCCGCTGGCGTGTCGGCTTTGGGCGCAGGCGCGGAGTTGGCGCAGAAGTATGGATTGATTCCGCCCGATCACCGCGGAATTTACGGGCTTGGCGAGACGCTGACTTATGCTTCGCAGCGGTTGCTGACGCGGCATTCACTGGCGCGTGAGTTCTCGCGGAGCCAGATTTCGGAGCGTCCGTTTCCGAATGAGATGGCGCCTCCGAGCGAGGCGTTCAAGCGCTTGCAGAGCGGTGGATTCGCCGACTGGCGGCTTACCATCGATGGCTTGGTTGCGCGGCCGGCTGCGTTTTCGCTCGACCAGATCAGGGGTTATCCCTCGCGCAGCCAGATCACGATGATTCAGTGCGAAGAGGGATGGTCGTACATCGCCGAATGGCACGGCGTGCAACTCTCTCACGTTCTCGATCTTGTGGGACCGCTGCCGCAGGCTCGGTACGTGGTTTATTTCTCGCTTGAGCCTGACTGGTGGGACAGCATCGACATGGCCGATGCGCTGCATCCGCAGACTTTTCTTACTTATGGAATGAATGGCGGTGACTTACCCGTCGGCAACGGAGGGCCGCTTCGGCTGCGCGTGCCCCGGCAGATCGGCTACAAGAATGTGAAGTTTATTACTCACATGACGGTTACCGACACTATGAAAAAGTTCGGGAAGGGATTGGGGTCGGCGTCGCCGGAAGGTGGGTATGCGTGGTATGCGGGGATTTGAGCTGGGAATCGAGGCGCGTCGGGCGTCGATGACGTGCCGATAGCCCTCAGCGATGGGACATGAGATGGGACAAACAAATCGCCCGTTTTGTCTCTGACCGGCATGAAAACTGGAGCTGACGAGCGGACTTGAACCGCTGACCTGCCGATTACGAATGTCGTGGGTAACGAGCATTCTGAGGCACTTACAAGCCTTATGACGGTGAGTGACGATCTTTGAAATTCAGGGACTTACAGAATTGCGGGATAGAAATATCCCGGGATAAATGGGTGGGCGCTGCCTTGAAACGATCAGCCAGCAGTGGCAATATGTTCCGTGCCGCTTTGGAAAAAGATTCTGCTCAGAAGTATGGGCTTTGGCGCAGGTTTCGCTATTGTGCTGTACGCCGCCGTCGGTGTCTTTGTCTGGTGTCAGGGACGCCCAAAACCGCCCAAGCCTTGGAGCAAGCAGGCAATCACAGCGGAATACGACTACACAACAACGGGCGACGATAACAAAATTTTCTTCTACTACACGCTTCAGAACAACACTGAATCGGACTACCGACTCGACTCGGACGCTCAGGTCGAACTCTCCGCCAGATTGAAACAGGAAAAAGCGCTGGATTCGTCCGGCAGGATTGTGACGCTAGACTATCCCGTTTTCATCCCGCCCAAGGGACGTGTTCGCCTCAAGGTCAAGATTCCGTACACCTATCCTGAGCATGACAAAGAAGAAACTACTGATGAACGCCACGAGCACAACCGGAAAGTCGCTGCGTTCTTGGCGAAAGACGCCACTAACCTCGATGGCTTTGTCCTGTTCGACACAGGCAACAAATACGAGATAGATTTCCCGTCGGGCTGGGAGACGGAGACGAAGAAGTGAATCTTCTGGATCGGATCCTTGAATCCGGCACGTTGAACACCCCTCCGCCGCTGGCATCCGTGCTTCGCCAGTGCATTGTTCTATCCAGCCAACTGAAGGTTCCTGTCCTGCGGACTTGGGCTGAGCGAGAGTTAAAGGGATATGACAGTGCTGAAGGCGTACCTGATTACAGGATCATTGGGGCTGGGGCTTTCGGTGCGTTCGATGGATATAGGCAGTATCCATCCCGACCGATTCCGGCGGCGGTGCTCGAAAAAGAACATCAACACTGGGCACAAACTGTCTATCTTCTCAGTGCGGTTGCTGCCTACGAAGGGCTGGATGGGGACAAGCAACTGGTTTTCTACTGGCCGGGAAACATGATCGGCTATTACCAATCGAAACTGCTTCAGGGTGCTGTTCTCATCAATGCTTGGCAGGAGATTCCGAAGTCAGCGATTGCCGGGATGCTCGATACGATCAGGACACGCGTCCTAACGACTGCAATTGGCATCAAGGCCGATTTTGAGAAAGAAGGGGTTGATCTGAATCATCTCGACGTGCCTCAGCATTCTCCGCAATCCCAGAAGGCCAATCAGATCGTCATCAGCCGGATACTCGATGCACATTTCTACGTCGCATCAGGCGACATTACGCAGATCACTCAGAACATTCAGATGGGCAACTGGGAGTCGCTGCAAACCGCACTCGACAGGTCTGGTATCGACAAAGCGGAGCGGGAATTACTCCGTGGCGCTCTGGAACACGAGAAGAAAATAGGTGAAGGTGTTAGAGGCTGGATAGCCCGCAACGCAGGGAAAGTCTTGGACAAAGGACTGGAAGTCGGAACGAATATAGGATCGAAAGTTTTGACCGACATCATCACGAGGTATCTGGGGCTTCCACCAGCCTGATGCTCAGTGATTGGCATCACTGTCACTCAGGAGTCGTACATCAAGACGGTGCCTGAGGTCGTTGTCGATGCGATGGGCGTGCTGGCAAGGAAGCGCGGTAGTCGAGTGGATGCGATTGCCGTTTCGCAGCGTGGGACTGCGTAATCAGACTTTGATGGGCCAAGGAGATGATATGGCACGCACAAAGCGAATCTCGCTAATCCTCGCAACGTGGTTCTGCCTTACTTTGCCTGCGTGGTGCGGTCACACGTTGACGCAGCGGGAAGAGAAGGTGCTCGACACTTGGTTGTCACAGCATCCCACGTTTCGGGCCGCTACCGATGCTGACTGCGACTGTCTCGATGATATTCAGCAAATGAAAACCGGATATGGTGGGAATTGGACACCCTACCCCGACTATCACCCCTATGCTGTCACGGGAGATTTTAATGGCGACGGTGCGGAGGATTTCGCTGCTGTCGTAATCGACCGTTCCAAGACTTCCAAGAATTTCACGTTGCTGATATTCAATGGACCGTTCGGTTCGACACAGCCCGCCCCAGCCTATGTCGAATCGGGACTTGACCTGCGAGGAGAAGGCATGTCATTCGGCCCACCACGACCGAAGCCCTACAGGATTGTTGTTGGGCCATTCGAGAGCGACAACACGTTCATTCTGGTTCCGAAGGGCAAAACATATAAGGTGCAGGTCAATGACAGTGACTAAAACCATCCGCTCCCAGAATCGGCATGTCAGCCAAAGATGGGATAAGAAAGTGGGATAAAAATGAAAGGTTCCAAGGGTGATGTGCTTGGAACCCGCATAAAAACTGGAGCCGACGAGCGGACTTGAACCGCTGACCTGCCGATTACGAATCGGCTGCTCTACCAACTGAGCTACGTCGGCCTGCCTTCGATTCTATCCGCGAGAAAGAGAAGCGTAAAGCGTGCGGGGAGCTTTCGATGGCTCCCACCCTTCGAAAGA
>CAZGXY010000013.1:0-18658 GCA_964530145.1 uncultured Acidobacteriaceae bacterium
GCCGGTGTTTCTGATCGCGCTTTCCCGCTGGATGAACCGTTCGGTGGGCGACCACAACGCTGCGGCGTAGAAGATCTCGCGAATCTTTCGCGCCCCAGAATCCTTCAACTCCTGCTCGAAGTCTGCCTACTCGAATTTCTGGGCTCGAATCTCGGCCCTCGATTGCTTGCGCTTGCGGCTTCGACTTCTTCGCATCAGCAGCCACACTAGCAGTCCGCCGGCAACCGCTCCCAGAAGCCAGGACAAGTGCTGCCTGACCGCGGTGCCGAAAAACCCAACGATCCCCGGGCCGAAGTACAACACCAATAAAGAAAGAAGCAGAAAGCGGACAAAGCGCCCGGCGAAGACCGCGGCGAAAAAGTTTCGGAAGCGCATTTCGAAAACGGCAGCCGCCAGCACGAAAATCTTGAACGGTGTCGGCGGCGGCAGCATCCCGGGAAACATCAGCGCCCAGAATTCATGGTGCTCGAACGAGGCGTGAATGCGCTGGAAGCGCTCTTCCGAAATTCGCTTGCGCAGGACCGTCTCGCCGCCGGCATATCCGATGAGGTAAAGCGGAATGCTGCCCAGTGCCGATCCCAGCGACGCCATCACCACATAGAAAAGCAGATGCCTGCGATCTTTAAAGACATAGGCAGCGACGATCGCATCGACCGGCATGCCAAGCAAAGCGGAATCGGCAAAGGCGATGACGAAAACTCCCCAGACGCCGAGATGCTGCAAAAGCATCCAGATCCACGCGGTGTAGCGGGCCAGAATGTGTCCAATGGTTTTCAAACGCGATTCAGTCTACGTGAAAAGCCGCTCGTTGTTGCGTTCCCTGGTCTTAGGGCTGAGAAAGTATGCCGGAAATGGGCTCGATCCCATCCATTTACCGCATAGTTACTCCAGTTACTTCTGTAGTTACCATGCACCGATTTTGATGCAGTTTTCATCTCCCCGTAACATTTCCCTGTTAAAAACGGAATATGGATCCGCATGTCTACAACACGCTGATCCTTTCTGACCTGCACCTGGGTGCGGAGACCAGCCATGCCCGCGAAGCGACGCGCCTGCTGAAGGAAACCCGGTTTCGGCGGCTGATCCTGCTGGGCGATATTTTTGCCGACCTTAACTTTGCCCGCCTGACCAAGGAACACTGGAAGTTTCTCGGCTACATCCGCAAGCTGTCGAATCCGAAGCGCAACATCGAGGTCGTGTGGGTCGAAGGTAATCACGATCATGGCCTCACCGATATTATGTCGCACCTGGTCGGGGTTCGGGTTTACCAGCATTATGTGTGGCAGTGCGGCGCGCGGCGGCACGTGGCGATTCACGGCCATCAGTTTGACGGTTTTCAGGTGAATAATCTGCGGCTGAGCAGCGTTGGTACGTCGCTGTATCTCGCGCTGCAAAAGCTCGATTTCAAGCACAAGCCGATCGCCCGGTTGATCGACCGCCTGAACACGCGCTGGCTCCGCATGTCATCCAAGGTTGCGGCCGGGGCGATACAGTTTGCCCGCCAGCAGGAGGCAGAACGCATTTTCTGCGGGCACACGCACGAGGCGATTCACGTCGAACAGGAGGGTGTGGACTACTACAACGCCGGCGGATGGGTCGATTCGCGCATGACTTACGTTACGGTCGACGAACAGGAAGTTCGCATTCACGAGTACAAGGCGGAAGTTGCGGAGCATGATGCAGGCCAGGATGCGGAAGCCGCCGATTCATTGGCTGACTTCGCCGGCGAATCGGAATTGCACGAGATCGACGTCTACGAGGGCGTCGGCAGCTGATGGATGCGCTCACTTCGCAAGCGAAGCCCAGATGATTTTTCTCTTCTCCAGCTCGACTCATCTCAACTCGGCCGGTGAATATTGCGCAAGCTGACAATTGTTTTTCATGATGGCGGCGGTGGGCATCGCAACGCTGCCGAGGCTCTTAAGGGCGTTCTCACGAAGCAGGAAAATCCGTGGGATGTGCGCCTTCTCAATATTCAGGAACTGCTTGACCAGCTGGACGTAATTCGCAACCTGACCGGTCTGCGCATTCAGGACACTTACAACCAGATCCTGCGCAGAGGCTGGACGCGGATTGCACTGCCGCTGCTCAGGCTTCTTCAGTTTGTCATCCGGCTGCTCCACAAACGCACGGTCAAAATTCTCCGCGAATATTGGTTGGCGAATCCAACCGACATGGTGCTCTCGGCAATTCCCCACTTCAATCGCGAGATTGCGGAAAGCGTTAGCGAACTGCCGAAGGTTCCTCCGTTTGTCACGCTGATCACCGATCTAGCCGATTTCCCGCCCCACTTCTGGATCGAGCGCGAATCGCAATACATCATCGCCGGCACGGAGCGAGCCAAGCGGCAGGCCCTGGAAATCGGCCATCCGGAGAACAGCATTTTCCTGACTTCCGGCATGGTGCTGAAGCCGAAGTTTTACGAGCCCGTGAATGTCGATCGCGAGGTTGAACACCGGAAGCTTGGGCTCGATGCCGATTGCCCTACAGGCATCGTCTTGTTCGGCGGGCATGGTTCGAGCGCAATGCTCGAAATCGCGCGCGAACTCGAACAGGTCGAAGTGCAGCTCATTATGATCTGCGGGCACAACGATGCACTCGCGGCAAAGCTAAAAAGCTTGCACACTCAAAAACCGATGCTGGTGGTGGGTTTTGCGACGAACGTCGAATACTACATGGCTCTGGCAGACTTCTTTATTGGAAAACCGGGGCCAGGGTCCATCAGCGAGGCTCTGCAACTGCATCTGCCGGTCATTGTCGAATGCAACGCGAAGACGCTGCCGCAGGAGCGCTACAACGCAGAGTGGGTTACCGAGAAAAACGTTGGTATTGTCGTGCCCAGCTTCCGCGACATCGCCTCTGCCGTTCAAAACCTTCTGGAACCGGAGGCGTTCAATCAATTCCGCCGCAATGTGTCGGCCTACTCGAATCGGGCGCTGTCAGAGATACCTGTAATCCTCAATCACATATGGGATGAAACCGGCGAAACGCGTGCGCGTAAGACCTCGCAGCAGCCTTCCGTCGCAGATGTCGTAGATGCTTAACTCAATTCCGGACTCTGCTAGAAGCGCAGCACAAGCCCCGTCGAAATTCGCACGTTGTTCTGCGTATTTGAGAAAAACCGCGTCGTCACATAGTCACCCTGAAAGCGCCAGGCCAGCAGCGGAATCAGCTTGTAGTCGAGTCCGCCGCCAACCGCCGTCGCAAACGACGTATCGGACGATCCACCAATGCTTAAGGGTCCACCATTATTCAGGCTCAGGTGCCCGGCGCCGATCAGAACCTGTGCGAACGGTCGAATCTTCCCCAGCGACATCGACACGCGGGGGCCAAACAGAAAATTGCGTTCGACGAAACCGGAACTGAAAGCGCAATCGGTTTGGCCGGCAATGGCGCACCCGCTGGGAAACAACTGCGAGCCGTAATGGCTGTCGAAATCCGCCACAATGCCGATCAACGGAATGATTTTGCCCTCGACCGAGGCTTCCCATCCATTTGTGTTCACGCGATTCCCCGGCGCAAGATCGGTGTTGTAGTAGGAGTAGCCGAAGAAGACGTTACCGCTGGGGATCTGCGCGCTGGCCAGCGCACCGAGCAAAAGAAGTGACAAAACAAGCAGGAGTGTCTTTTGCATAGCAGGAGGAACCGTACCTTTCGAGCGGATTAATTAGGATGTGTGCCAATTGGATGCCTGCCCGCAGAAATGGGTAACGAGAAAGACGCCGAGCCGCGACAAATTCCTCGGGCCCTACCCAAAGTTTTCAGCGAACAGGCGAAATCACTTCAACCCTTCGCGGGATTGAAAGTTTCGCGGATGAATTAAGGTGTCGGTTCCAGCGAAGGAACTCTCAGAAACGCCAGACCAGGCCGGTCGATAATCGAAAGTCGTTCTGGCTTGCCTCGAGCATGTGGCTGTGGATGTAATCTCCCTGCAGGCGCCAGGCGAATCGCTTGAAGGGAAGCCTGCGATCGATGCCGGCGCCGCCATCTTCGATGAGTGGATGGAACGTTTCGCCGCCGGTAGTAGCTTGCTGGTAACCGGCGGTGGCCTGCGCGAAGATCCGCCACTTGCCATAATTCTTTGAAAGACGCGGCCCAATCACCAGATTGTATTGCTGCACGCCGCTGGTAAAAACTCCAGCGCCGTCGAGAACGAATCCCAGGTGAGGAAAGCGGATAAACGGCTTCACTTCAACCGAGCCCACAAAGCCGCGCATCGCCAGCCGGGGAGGAATGACGTCATCGGATTCGGCGTAGGCAACTCCCAGATAAACGTTACCGCTCTGAATGATTTGTGCTTTCGCTACGGCGGGAAAAATTGACACCATCAGCAACGCCAGAACTACGGTTGCGGTTTTTGACACGAAAATGAGTCCTCCCCGGCAAATGATGCCAGCAGCAAATTCTACCTGATCACGCGAAGTTCTTCTGTTGAAGTCGGTTAGATGCAGTGTACCGGAGCCGCAAGATGCCCGCTCGGCCCAAAAATGTCGCGGTGCAGAAGTGGGACTTCGGGATCCTAAAAATTACCGCATTTTCACGATTCCCAAGAGCGTTCACAAGCGTCTATCTATTAGCATGCAATCCTCTAACAGTAGCAGTTGGCAAACCTCGACGCAGCCTTATCAGGCTGCATTGGAAGCAGTTAATAAGGGGTGGAAGTTGAAATTAAGTCTCGAAACCCGGAATTGCGGCGACGTGGTCATCGTGCATTGTGAGGGGCGCATTGTGTACCGCGATGAGGCCTCCGCACTGTCGCAGATGGTCGGAGAATTATTGCAGTACGGCAGCAGGGTCGTGCTCGACCTGAGTGGCGTGAGTTCCATCGACAGCGCTGGAATCGGCGAGTTGATTTTGCTGCACACACGGGCGCAGTCTCAAAGAGCCGAAATGAAGTATGCCAGCCCGCGGCCGCTGGTGCGCGAAGTGCTTGGGCTCACGAATGTGGATTCCGTGCTCGAGATCCACGCCAGCGTCTGCGACGCGCTGGAGGCGTTTCAAACGGCGCAGGAGTGCGCCGAGTGCTGACCGCCAGGCGCTCAGCAACCACTGTTAGCTCTCCCGTTGAAACCGGTAGTGCCCTTCGCGCTGCCGCGCCACCGCTTCGGTAACTTTTAAAAAGGCGCGCGCGGCGTGGGAGAGTCCCGCCTCTTTGCGGTAAATAAGGCGCAGCTTGCGTTGCACTCGCAACTCCTGCACCGGAATTCGCACCAGCTCTCCGCGAGCCACTTCGTTCTCCACGCTGATCTCCGGCATTAAAGCGACTCCATTTCCCATCGCCACAAATTGCTTGATCGCCTGCAGCGTGGGCAGTTCGAGATCCATGTGCAGAGGAGTTTTGTATTTCTGGAAAGTCTGCAAGACTTTCTCGCGGTAAGGTGAAGAAACGATGTGCGCCACGAAAGATTCCGCCCCGAGTTGCCGTATGCTGACTTGCCTCGCCGAGGCTAACGGATGCGTCGGCGGAACTACCAGTACCAGTTCATCGAGATAAGTCACAATCGAGTGCAGGCGCGGCTCTTCCGGCTTATAAGAGAGCACGCCCAGTTCCGCGCTGTGCTGGAGGACTTCGTCGGGGATGCGGCTGCCGAACGAGCGTTGCACTCGGATCTTGATCATAGGGTGCAGGCGGCGGAAGTCGGCGAGAACCGGCAAAAGATAGAGAGCCGTAAACTCGTTCGCCGCGATCACCAGCTTGCCTTTTTGCAATTCGCGAAGCTCGGTGAGCGACTCGTGTGCGTCGCGGCGCAGGTTCAACAGCTTTTCGGCATATTCGAAGAGCACCTGCCCGGCGTCGGTGAGAATTCCTTCGCGCGACGAACGGTCAAAGAGCGCTTCGCCAAGTTCATCTTCCAGCTTGCGAATCGTCTGGCTCACCGCGGATTGCGTGCGGTAGAGCTTTTCGGCGGCACGCGAGAAACGATGCTCGCGCGCTACTGCCAGGAAGACTTCCAGTTGTGAGAGTTCCATCGTTCCGCCTATCCTCTCTGCCTCCACCCCAGCTCGCAATCGGTTTTTTCGATTCTTATATTACTTAATGAATGATTAGCTATGCTTATTATAGAAATATATTTAACTATTCGGTAAGAATTATAAGTTTTGCTTAAGCGCTTGAAAAACGTAGCATCCAGGTAACGGAATCACCATCCGGCTTGCCGGGGATGTTTTTGAAAGGAAACGGTTCTATGGCTACGGCGGCAACGCGAATCACGATCTTCGATACCACTCTGCGGGATGGCGAGCAGTCGCCCGGCTGCAGCATGAACCGGCAGGAAAAGCTGCGGCTGGCGCATCAGCTCGACCGGCTCGGCGTCGACGTCATCGAGGCGGGATTTCCCATTGCCTCCGACGGCGACTTCGAAGCCGTGAAGGCCATCGCCTCCGTGATCCGCCGGCCGGTTATTGCGGGGCTGGCTCGCGCCTGCAGGCCCGATATCGAGCGCGCCTGGGAAGCGTTGAAAGTTGCGGCGCGTCCACGCATTCACGTTTTCCTGGCCACATCCGACATTCACCTGAAATACAAGTTGCGCATCACGCGCGAAGAGTGCATGGCAATGGCGCGCGAGTCCGTAGCCTTCGCCAGGTCGCTTTGCGATGACGTGGAATTTTCCCCGGAAGATGCCACGCGAACCGATCCGGAATTTCTCTGCCGCGTGCTCGATGCGGTAGTAGAGGCCGGCGCGACCACGCTGAATATTCCCGATACCGTCGGCTACACGGTGCCGGAGGAATTCGGGGTGTTGATTGCCACAATTCGGCGGCGCGTTAAAGGCATCGAGAAGGTAACCATCTCCGCACACTGCCACAACGACCTGGGTCTGGCGGTGGCGAATTCCATGGCTGCGGTTGCGGCGGGAGCGCGCCAGGTCGAGTGCACGATCAACGGCATCGGCGAGCGCGCCGGCAACGCCGCCCTGGAAGAAATTGTGATGACCATGCGCGTGCGGCCTGACCGCTATCCTTACGAAACCGGAATTGCCGGGGAACATCTGTTTCCCGCCAGCCAGATGTTGAGCGAAATTATCGGCGTGCCGGTGCAGCCGAATAAAGCGGTGACCGGGCGCAATGCATTCGCGCATGAGGCCGGCATCCATCAGGATGGCGTTCTCAAGAATCCCTTGACTTACGAGATTATGACGCCGCAATCGGTCGGTGTGCCCGATTCGAAACTGGTGCTGGGCAAACACTCCGGGCGTCATGCCCTCGCGATCCGCTGCGAGCAGCTCGGATATCAGTTCGACCGCCGCGCGCTCGATGACATCTACCGCCGCTTCGTTCGCCTCGCCGATAAGATCAAGCATGTCGAGGATCATCACCTCCTCGAACTGATCCGCGATACGCACAAGCCTGCGTCATCGGCGACTCCGCTGTTTGAGCCCCTGCCAACCGCAATTGCTGCGGCAGCCTCAGCCGGCATCGCGAGCAAAGAGCAATCGAGGCCATATCCGGTTGCGCCGCAGACGACTCTATTCAGTGGACCCATGCCGATCCCCGTCGATCCACCTCACGAGCAGGAAGATTATCTCTGGGGCGTATAGCACGCGAGGGGCATTTCCGTTGCACTCTCGCGACGACCTTGATCGTCTACACTGATCCTGCATGCTTCTGAACATTTGCGTTCTCCCCGGCGACGGCATTGGCCCCGAAGTTACCGAACAAGCCATTCGCGCTCTGCAGGCCGTGGCCGGCGCGTTCGGACATCAGCTGCAACTTCAACGTAAGAACATCGGCGGCGCGGCTCTGGCGGCGTCGAACGATCCACTGCCCGCCGACACCCTCCAGGCTTGCCTGTCGTCCTCAGCAGTACTGTTGGGAGCGGTCGGCAGCCCGGCCTTCGACCACAATTCCGGCCACCTTCGTCCCGAGGCTGGATTGCTGCTCTTGCGGCGCGAGCTTGGCGCTTACGCGAACCTCCGTCCCGCGATCTGCTTCTCGGCGCTGGAAGATTGCTCGCCGCTTCGCGCCGATCTGGTTCGCGGCACTGACATCATGATCGTGCGCGAGTTGCTTGGCGGACTTTATTTTGGAGAGCCGAGATCGATCTCTAATGCGGGCTCCGGTGCGGAGGGAAATCGGGTCGCGACCAACACCATGACCTACGACGAGCGCTCAATCGAGCGAATCGCGCGAGTGGCTTTCGACTTGGCGGCGCGGCGACGTCAAAAAGTTCTGTCGGTCGATAAAGCAAATGTCCTCGAGTGCTCGCGGCTATGGCGCGAGGTCGTGACCCGGTGCGCGAAAGAATA
Organism: uncultured Acidobacteriaceae bacterium; assembly: GCA_964530145.1. Taxonomy (GTDB): domain Bacteria; phylum Acidobacteriota; class Terriglobia; order Terriglobales; family Acidobacteriaceae; genus Sulfotelmatobacter. The sequence continues at coordinate 8,247 of CAZGXY010000013.1, forward strand.
TCCCGGCATCCACCTTTCTCATATGTACGTGGATTCAGCGGCGATGACCCTGGTTCAAAGGCCCGCCGATTTCGATGTGCTGCTGACCGAAAACATGTTCGGCGACATCCTTTCCGATCAGGCTGGGGGAGTCGTGGGCTCGCTCGGCCTGCTGGCTTCAGCCAGCATTGGCGGAAGCGTCGGCGTCTACGAACCAGTGCATGGCTCGGCGCCCGATATCGCCGGTAAAGGCATCGCGAATCCTCTGGGCGCGATCCTTTCCGCCGCCATGATGCTGCGGCATTCCTTTCAGCTGGAGCGCGAAGCGGCATGCATCGAAGATGCAGTCAAAACCACGCTGGACCGGGGACTTCGTACCGCCGATCTGGTCAGAGGTGTCGGGAAAATAACATCGACGGCTGAGATGGGAACCAAAATCGTCGAGGCGGTCAACCAATCGGTCTCCGCGCAAACAAAATCCGCCTAGATGGCGGATGTGCTCTTCATGAAGCTCGCAGCCGGCTCACAACAGTTCTAGATTCTGGGAGCGGGCCTTCCCGTCACAGTTTCAACTTCAACCGGCGGCACGGCAATTCGAGAACTGCCTGCGTACTTGCCGGTCATATCCTGCCAGCGGATGCGCAGCATCTCCTGAAACATGTGCGCGCCATCGATCAGAGGATTGATCCGCGTCCCTCCCACATGTCCCCAGCAAACCGGAACCTCATCGACCCGAAATCCAAACTTGCGCGCCAGAAATAGAATCTCCGGGTCGAAGCCCCAGCGCTCGATCAACTGCAAAGGAAGAATCTTTTGAGCGGAGCGGCGCGTGAAGGCCTTGAAGCCGCATTGCGTGTCTTTAAAGCGCAGGCCCAGAATGAGGCCATTCAGGGCATTGAAGATCCTTCCGAAAAGCTGGCGATGCAGCGATTGCCGCGAAGTCTGCAATTCAGCTCGCAGCCAGCGGGAGCCAATCGCGATGTCGGCGCCCTGCTCAATCGCGTGCAATAACTTGGGCATTTCTTCGATCGGAGAAGAAAGATCGGCGTCGCTGAAAACGATCACTTCGCCGCGCGCCTGCAACATGCCATTCCGAACGCTGTAGCCCTTGCCGCGATTGCCGGGGTTCTCCACCAGCCGAACCTGCGGATTGCTTTCGGCGAAAGAGCGAACGATGTCGGCGGTATTGTCGCGCGAGCCGTCGTTTACAACGATAACCTCGGCATCCCATCCCTGCTGGCGCACGTATGCGAGAACTTTCTCAAGCGTCGGCCCCAGACGTTTACCTTCGTTGTAAGCCGGGATGACGATGCTGTATGTCATTTCTTGCAACATTTCTTTGCCAACCTGTCGACCGCGCGCAGCGTCCGCTCGCGGCGACGGGAATGCTTAAGATGTTCCGGGCAACGTGGCTGTTGCCTCCAAAATCGCTCTGCTATTGTACGCCGCAAATAAACCAGGTTTCGTTGAAATCTTGGTTAAGCGGCGCTCCGCCGGGCAATCAGCATGCTGAAGAATTCGCCGACCAGTTCGGCGTCCCAAAGCCCCTGGCGGGCTTCCTGGCGCATTACCTGCGCGGCATCGTCGTGCGAAAGAGCCGGTTTATAAGGACGAGCGGTACGCAGCGCATCGTAGACGTCCACCACCTGCAAAACCCGCGGCAGCACCGGGATTTCACCCGCGCCCATACCATCCGGATAGCCCGAGCCATCCATGTGCTCGTGATGATGCCGGATGATCGGCAGCACCAGCCGCAGAGACTTCAGGGGCTTGCAGATGTTTTCGCCCGTGACGGGATGCAGCTTCATGATCTCCCATTCTCTGACAGTGAGATCGCTTCCCTTTTTCAAAATGCCGTCCGGCACCGCAATCTTGCCGAGATCGTGCAAAAAACCGCCACGCCGCAGAGCGACGATTGAATCCTCATCCAGCCCCAGATGGCGTCCGAGATCGACAGCACCGGCAGCAAGCCGCTCGCAGTGCCCTTCGGTATAAGGATCGCGGCCTTCGACGATCAGGCCGAGAGTGCAAAGCACCGAATCGGCAGTCTCCAGTTCGTCGGTGAATTCTTTTACCCGCAGCAGCGACTTCACTCGCGCCTTCAACTCTTCGGCCAGCACCGGCTTGTTCAGGAAGTCATCGGCGCCGGCTTCGATGCCCCGAACTTTATCGGTGCTGTCACTCAGGCCCGTAATCAGGACGAAAGGAATGAGCCGCGTGGCAGGATCGCTTTTCAATTCACGGCAAAAGTCGTAACCGGATTTTCCCGGCATGCGCACGTCGGAGAGGATCAGATCGGGGGCGTGGCGCCGCACTTCCGCTTCCGCCTGCTGCGCGTCCGAAGCGGTCACCACATCGTAGCCGCTCATCGCCAGCAACTGGCTCATTAATCCCGCAATGGTCGGCTGGTCGTCCACCACAAGAATCCGCGGGGCACGCCGCACTGGCAACAAATCGCCCATATGCTTGTCAGAACCCGTCTCTGCCTTGGAAGTTGTCCCCAATTCAGGATTGACGTTTGATTCGAAATCTTGGGAAAACCCCATCACTATCCTGAGAACAATTTTACTGCAATCCGCGAGCCATGTGGCTCGCGAGTTCGATTCCTTCACGCCCTAATCTCGCCACAACATTCCATTCGGTTCCATTTCGGAACACAATTCAGAACTCCGGCACAGTTTGTGATTCCTTACCTTGTGAGCTGGGTTGCTGTGTGCTTAATCTCGCCAGATATGACCCTGCCGTTTCGTTTCCGATTGATGGTTGCGGCGATCGCGATTGCAATTCATCCGCGTCCGGCGCTCGCCGCAGCCAAACCTCATGTCGTCACACTTGGGAAGCCGGCCAATATTCAATGGTTGCCGGATGAAAGCCGCGGCGGAGATCAAGGGAAGCCGGTCACTTTGAAAGTGCGTCCCCTGCTTTTGGATGGACACGTCAAGGAGTTCACGCTCGGCGCGCCGCACGAGGTGACGGATCGGCTATTTGTGGTGAGACGCGCATTTCGCGTCAACGATAGCCTTCCACAGGAATCCGCTTCGCCGCCCCACTGGGAGTGGCAGCAAGGGGGATGGATTCTTGTAGATCGCGCCACCGGTCACGTCTCTGCCCTGACCCTGCCGGAGTTTGACCCCGTCTATTCAGCCGTGAGCTGGTATCGCGATTATGCGGCCTACTGCGGCGTTTCGGAGGATGGAAAGAAAGTACTCGCTGTCGTAGCCGAGATTGGAAGGCGAAGGGCGATTCTCAGGAAAGAACTGCCGGAGAAAAGCGTTGACGACGGCCCAGTGTGCGCAACCGGCTGGCAGCGCCTTCCCGCGCGGGTAAGCTTCGACGGCGCCGCAAAGGAAACTTTTTTGGTGCGCGGCCATGCGGTGGATTTGGTAGACGAAAACGAAGACGAAGAAGGAACGAAGTAAACAGTGATCGTTAGATATTCCTTGCCTCGGCTACGAGCAGGTCTTCCGGCACGGACTTCTCTTTTACCTTGGCGCTGGTTACCAGAATCACCGAGACCACGACGATGATGCTCCCCATAACGATGAAGCGGTCGACGCGTTCATGAAGAATCAGCCAGCCGAGAAAAACCGCGACCACCGGATTCACATAAGCGTAGGTGGACACCTTCGATGTCGGAACGTGCTCGAGCAGCCATATGTAGGCGGTGTATCCGATCCACGATCCGCATACGATCAAATAAAAGACGGCGCTTACGCTGCGCATAGTCCAGGCCACTCGCGACAGGTCTCCTAGAACCAGCGCGAAGAGAAAGTTTGCCACGCCTGCCGCCGTTACCTGCCATGCAGTGGCGCTGAACACGTCCATGCCCGATTGCCAGCGCTTGGAGAGCACCGAGCCCAGCGCCCAGGAGAACGATCCTCCGAGCAGGCTCAGCGACGCCACGAGTTCGCGGTGCCCCAACGCAGTTGAGGCGTGCAGTTCGGGCCAGAACAGCACGAATAAGCCCACGATGCCGAGCGCCAGTCCGGCCTTGCCGCGCGACGAGATACGATGGTGGCCAAGCAGCAAAGAATCCAGTACCAGAAACCATAACGGCGTGATGGCGACGATTAGCGCAGCCAGCCCCGACGGTACGGAAAGTTCGGCCCACGAGAGCGTCAGGTTCCCGCCCATGAGCAGAAGAATTCCGACAACTGCGGCCAGCGCGATCTGCTCAACCGAATACCATATGCGCTTCTTCATTACCGCGCAGGCTATCAGCATCACGACTCCCGCAATTGAAAAGCGCACCGCGCACATCAGCACGGGAGGAATTTTCTGCACTGCAATATCAATGGCGAGATAGGTCGATCCCCAAAACAAGTAGACAAGCCCGAAGGCGAGGATTACCGCGAAACGGCTTGGCGCTTGTGTTTTCGACATTTAAATGAAAATGCGAGGAAGGTAAAGATAAAAGATATCAGACGAGTCATCGCGATTCGCTGCAAAAGACCGAAGAACAGTAGTGAACCCTACTCTCCAAACAGGGCGAAGTAGAGCCCGCCGCCCGGCGCGCCCCGGTAGTGGCTGAGTTTGAATTTTCTGATGGTATCTTTACCTTCTCCTCCTCGGCGGCGTCATCCTGAGCGCAGCCGTTTTCCAGGCGGAACGAAGCATCTCCCGCCCGAAGCTGTGTGCCGCGCCCCAGATCCCTCGGCCCGCAGGTAAGAACCCGGGCGCTTCGCGATGACGCACCAAATCGTCCCAATCCATGCGATTTTGGGGGTTACGCGAATCGCCTCCGCCACGTATAATCTGGGTGAAGACGATGTTTTGTAAAAAGATGTTCTGTAACCAGGCGTTGACCGATGCGGCACCGCGATTCCAATTCGCTCCAGGGCAACTCGCACATGCGCGAGTGTTGGCTCCACTGCCTGGTTTGCCCGCGGCGGTATCGCGCTAATCTGCCTTCCCGTCTTCGTCCCAGCCTCTTCGGTAGCGACTAGTTTCCGAATCCTCCCAGATTCTCTCTCGGCAGGTGCGGGCTTTTACCGAGGCCGCGCGCTCTGAGACCGCTTCCACGTACAACCGGCAACTGGCAACAGACAGTTTGCCTCGGAGGATTCCATGACCACCAAGACCATGACCGTACCCGCTCCCGAAAAAAAGACCGGGGCCAGCGCACCCAAAATCGCCGGACCCACGATCAAAACCGCCCTGCCCGGCCCCAACGCCCAGCGCGTGCTCGCCGGCGACCAGCAATATATTTCTCCGTCCTATACCCGCTCGTATCCGCTGGTGGCGAAGAGCGGCAGGGGCATTGTCATCACCGACGTAGACGGCAACGAGTTCTATGACTTTTCTGCCGGCATCGCCGTGACCTCAACTGGCCACTGCCATCCTGACGTGGTCGCTGCCATGCAGAAGCAGGCCGGCGAACTGATTCACATGTCGGGCACCGATTTTTATTACGAGAGCATGGTGACATTAGCCGAGCGCCTCTCGAAGATCGCGCCCATGCCCGGCCCGCACAAAATTTATTACGGCAACTCCGGCGCCGAGGCGATCGAGTGCGCGCTAAAACTCGCTCGATATCACACAAAAAGACAGAATGTGATTGCCTTCTTCGGCGCGTTTCACGGGCGCACCATGGGCGCGCTGTCGCTGACCGCATCGAAGCCGCAGCAGCGCCGGCGGTTTTTCCCGCTGGTGCCGGGAGTGACGCATGTGCAGTATCCCGATATCTATCGCGGCAAGAAAGATGCCTCGCAGGATCCCGATGCCTTCGCGTTAAGCTGCGCGCGCTTCATCGAAGAGAAGTTGTTCAAGACCACGCTTCCTCCTGAGGAAGTCGCCGCGATCTTCGTCGAGCCGGTACAGGGCGAGGGCGGTTACGTGGTCGCCCCGACAATCTTCATGCAGGAGCTTCGCCGCATCTGCGACCGCCACGGCATTCTCCTGGTTGTCGACGAAGTGCAAAGCGGCGTGGCTCGCACCGGCAAGTGGTGGGCGGTCGAGCACACCGGCGTTGAGCCGGATATGGTCTGCATCGCCAAAGGCATCGCCTCGGGCATGCCCCTGGGCATTACCATGACCCGCTCCGAAATTATGGATTGGGTGCCGGGCTCGCACGCCTCTACCTTCGGCGGCAATCCGGTTTGCATCGCCGCAGCGCTGGCGACGCTCGACGTGATCGAGAAAGAAAATCTGCTCGCTCACTCCGCAGAAGTCGGCGCTCACATGCTGCGACACATGGCAGACTGGCCGAAGAAGCTGAAACTCGTAGGCGATGTGCGCGGCCGCGGCCTGATGATCGGCGTCGACATCGTAAAAGACAAAGCCACGAAAGAATACGGCGCCGCCGAGCGCGACCTGATCGTCGAGAAGGCATTCGAGCACGGCGTACTTTTTCTAGGCTGCGGCCCGAGTTCGATTCGTCTCTGCCCGCCGCTGGTGGTAACCAAAGAAGAAGCGGATGTAGCCATGGACGTGCTCGAAGAGTGCATCCGCGAAGTTGGAAAGTGAGCAGGCTCGTGTGGGAGCGGGCGGCTCGCCCGCTCATCCCCGCACCCTGATCGAACGAGCGATAAAGCCACGAATATACCGGCACTCACCATGCTCATCATCCTCGGCGGCCTGCCCGGCACGGGAAAGACGACCATAGCGCGAGAACTTGCCCGCCAGCTCGGTGCAGTTCATGTGCGTATCGATTCGATCGAGGAGGCGATTCTGGCCTCGGGAGTGCTCAACTCGCCAATCAACGACGCAGGCTATCGTGCAGGCAACGCAGTGGCGGCGGACAATCTCCATGTCGGAAGAATAGTAATTGCCGACTCAGTGAATCCCGTCGCTCTCTCCCGCGATGCCTGGCTCGAGGTCGCGAAACATGCGCAGGTACCTGCCGTTGAAATCGAGCTTACCTGTTCCGACGCTAAGGAACATCGGCGTCGCGTGGAAACGCGCGTATCCGACATTGCCCGGTCGCGCTCCCTGACCTGGCAAGACGTAGTTTCACGCGACTACCACCCATGGAACCGCGCCCATCTCGTGATCGATACCGCCAGCCGCACCGTCGAGCAGGTAGTAACAATAATTCGCGGAGCCATTCCCAAACAATAATCAAAATCGCCGGGTGGCCCACGCGCGACGCGCCGTGTCAGGGCACGGTCGACAGAGGCTTATGATGCTAGAAATTAAAATCCAAGGGAATCGGAACCCAAAGTCTAAGATTTCCGTCGCTACAAGTCGGTAGGTTTCAGTCCGGTTTTCTTGGCAATACGCGCCAACATCTTGGGGCCAAGTTCTTCGCTGTCGTGAAACGACCATTCGTACGGAAGCTGGAACAGAGGATTGCGAAGTTTTACGTGAGAGCCTTTTTGATGGACAGGATACCAACCGATCTTAAGCAGCGCCTTGTATACGAGGCGGGCCCTAGTGCTGGGCCAATGACTCAAGCGATGACGCGCTCCAGGCTAATCGACGTTGGTGGTTCCTGCCTGCATTCTTCCACGTCGTCAGCCACGGCCCGTAGAGCAATCGCATATGCTTTATTAATTGCCTGTTCCTCCGTTTCACCATATGCGAGAGCACCAGGGACTTCGGGAATTTCGGCAATCCAGCGGCCATCAGTCTCGCGCTCGACCTCAACATTGAATCGCAAGTGTTGGCTCCTTGGCGGCTTTTTGTCGGTGGTTGTCACCTTCATAAGATGCCTCACGAACCAAACAGTTGCATGTTACCGAGGTGACGGGGAGACGCAACAGCATATCTCAACGGAGGGAAATTGCAAGCGAATCTTCATGCAACTGTTAGCTCTGTATATTCAGGGTTTTTCGAGGTAATCATTTGCAAGAACGCATCGGGGAATAGGAATTTGTTATTGCGGTTGTTAAAGGCGGGACTGCACGTCGACTGCGAAGAAACTGACTGTACTACTGGTCAGGCGGGTGGCCCAGCCTTCGAATTCTTGGACGCGAGCGCCACCACGAATCAGGGTGCCCCATCCTTGCGTCCTTTGCAAGGGTGGGAACCACCGACGTATCAACTTGAGGGTTTGAGGTCTGTGGCGGGTGGCCCATCCTCCCAAGTTTTTTCTCTCCCGTTCTGAAACTGCGGGTGCCCCGTCCTTGCGTTTTGTGCAAGGGCGGGTACGATGCTGCCGATACCATGAGATTCTATGCCAGCCGGTCTGCATCGAACTTACGGGGCCCATCACCTGCACTTTATCACTTGCTCATGCTATCGGCGATTGCCTTTTCTTGGCGCTGGGCGCAGCCGCGACCGCTTCCTCGCGATCCTCGAAGATACTCGGCAGCGTTATCGCTTCGTCGTTGTCGGATACGTGGTCATGCCGGAACATTTTCATTTGCTGATCGCGGAGCCGGAGGTCGGAACTCCATCCACAGTAATGCAGGTGTTGAAGCAAAGGTCTGCTCACGCTTTGTTACCCAAACGCAGACGCCGCGATTCGCGCCAGCGCGGCTTGTTCCCGGACGAAGTGCGTCGTGCCTTTTGGCAGGCGCGCTTTTATGATTTCAATGTATGGACTACGAAGAAGCGCGTGGAGAAGTTGAGATATATGCATCGCAATCCGGTAACCCGCGGATTGGTGGAGTCACCCGAGCAGTGGCGTTGGAGCAGTCACCGGTTTTATCTTCTCGGTGAGAGTGGGGTGGTACGGATTAATGAGGGTTGGGGAGAGATTTCGTTTAGGGATCGGGGCGCGTAGAACCGGCAGGGCAGGCGTTCGTGGTACCCGCCCTTCGCACAGTACGCGAAGGACGGGGCACCCGCTTCATATTTCCTGCCAGCGATTAAAAGGATGGGCCACCCGCCTAGTTGTCCTTGAGATCGGTCTTTACCTCGATAGATTGTGCCCGCTGCTCCGCTGCGTCCGCCCCGGAACTGTCGCCCGACTTTCGTAGAAGCAACGCGTATTCCTGCAAGACGGTTTTCATCGTGCGGGAGTACTCGTTTTTTAGAAACGCAGAGTCGATGTGATCACGGGCCTGCTCCAACGTGCTGATGGCGTGTTCGTAGTAAGGTCGTGCCTGTTGCAGATCGCCGGTCCCGTGCAGGCCATGAGCCACATCACGATACGCATACGCCAGTTCTGCATCTGAGGGCTTCAGGGCGACTTCCGCTATCTCAAGTTCTTGCTTATAGAAGCCCAACGCCTCACTGAACTTTCTCTGTCCGAAGTCGGCATGACCAGCATATTGATAAGCAGAAAGCCGCTCTAAGCGACGTTCTGGGGGCAACTTTGCGGCCAGTTCGATCAGCGGTCTACAAGTTTGTTCTGCATCCAGATACTGCTGCTCATGAAGTAGATCACGACACTTTTTTTCTTGTTTGAAGTAGTCGTTCGAGGCATCCTGTTGCTTCTTGTAATCTTCTTCGGAGATTCCCAGGGAAAACGGCACCTCGATCTCCGTTGTTACGACTGCGGGCTGGCCATCAACGAGGAAAGGTTTGTATTGCCATTTCTTGATTGCTTCAACGGCGGAAGGAATCAGCATGGGATGTCCGCTCACTACAGCTACAGCAGTAACATCACCGTCTTTAGAGATCGTCGCTTTGAGTAGAACTTTGCCCTGCAACCGTGCAGCTCTTGCGAGTGGTGGGTATTCGGGGCCGATTCGTTTAACCAGATGCTCATCTGCATTTGCCTTTGCGATCTCAGCTGGCCGTTGACCAACGGAGGGAACAGAGGCGAGCGTGAAAGCAAGGCAGCATAGCGTAATGAAGTTTCTTTTCATGGTCACCGCTAGAAGTGCGCGTAGTGCTGCGCCGCTTTGAGCAACGGATACGCTGTATTCCCTAAGGCCAGGGGCTCGGCGAACGCCAAGAATCTCTTTCGCGCCTCTTCAACGGATATACCTAGCATTGCTTCCACGAGGGACTGTTCCCCGGCAAACAAGTTGTACAGCTCATTGCAGGAAATGGCCCACGACCTTGTGTCCTCCGTAAGCAAGAAACGAAGCAACCCACATTCGCGGTTGAACTCACGAAGATCATCTGGGGTAATCGCGAGCTGAAAGCAAGATGGAAAAGGATCGAGTGGCTCCGTCGCGACAGCGACACAATCACGGTACCCCGCATTCTGCAAGGCTGGGACAATGGTGGCGATTTCCCAGTCTCTGAAGTGATTACCGTCTTCGACTGGCACCACCTTCCACCCACGCTGACGTATCCAGTCAGGACGAAACTCGGACTCCTCATACTCGTCCGCCAACATCATTTCGGAAACGAGTTTCTTGTATTTCTCGATTTCTCGTGCCTCGGTTATCGCCTTCATGGGTTGTACCGTATCCACTGTGTCTTTGAGCCGCCGGCGGGTGGCCCAGCCTTCGAATTCTTGGACGCGAGCGCCACCACGAATCAGGGTGCCCCATCCTTGCGTCCTTTGCAAGGGTGGGAACCACCGACGTATCAACTTGAGGGTTTGAGGTCTGTGCTGCCCACCCTTTCGCATAGAACGGCCGGCTGGCCCA
>CAZGXY010000014.1:0-103626 GCA_964530145.1 uncultured Acidobacteriaceae bacterium
CGACGACCGAACGGCTGGAGTTCAAGAAATTCTGCCGCCGTTGCCGCAAGCATACGCCGCATAAAGAAGTGAAATAATTGAGTAATTGGGAAATTTGTAATTGAGTAATTGAAAAGCGGCTGTGCTGCGTTTTTCAAATTACTCAATCACGCAATTACTCAATGTGCACAGGGGCGTAAGCTCAACGGTTAAACTGCCGGTCTCCAAAACCGGACTTGGGGGTTCGAATCCCTCCGCCCCTGCCAGATTTTGGACGGACCACGGAGAGTGAAAGCAGTATGGGAGTGGAGACAAAGAAAATGGCGAACTCAATCGCAACCGCCAGCGGAAGCTTCGGAGAGAAGCTCAAGGCCTGGCCGGAGCAGATCAAGTCGTTCTACAACGACGTGCGCACCGAGACGCGCAAGGTGACGGCGCCCTCGTGGAAAGAAGTGCAGGCTACGACCGCGGTAGTGGTGGTCACGGTATTCCTTTTTGGCCTCTACTTTTTCGTGATCGATAACGTGATTCAAAAGGCCGTAAGTTTTCTGTACACCTCGTTTGGCCATTAGCAAGACGCGGTACCGGAGTTCAACTTGATCATGCAAGAGGAAGAAAAAAACGAAACTGGTGGAGGCGGAGAGCAACCGCCGCAGCCGCCGAGTGCCGACGGCGCTGCCGCAACGGGCGAAGCTCCGCGCAATCCCAACATGAAGTGGTACATTATCCACTCCTATTCGGGATTTGAGCGCAAGGTAAAGGAATCGCTGGAGTCGCGGGTTGCCGCCTTCGGGTTACAAGACAAGATCGGGAAGGTGCTGATCCCGACCGAGTCGGTCACCGAAGTGCGCGGCGGCAAGAAATATACTTCGGAGCGCATGTTCTATCCCGGTTACGTGCTCGTTGAGATGGATATGGACGACCACGTCTGGCACGTGGTGAAATCGACGCCGCGGGTTACCGGATTCGTCGGCACCGGCCAGCAGCCCACGCCGCTTTCCGATGAAGAAGTGCAGCACATTGTTTATAAGGTCGCTGACAGCCGCGAGAAGCCGAAACTCAAAGTTAAATTCGAGAAGAACGAGACAGTGCGCATCTCCGAGGGGCCGTTCGCTACTTTCACAGGGCTGGTGGATGAAGTGAATGAAGACCGCGAAACGCTGAAAGTGATGGTCACGATTTTCGGCCGCTCGACGCCGGTGGAACTAGAGTTCAACCAGGTGGAGAAGGTCGCGTAATTATGGGCAGTTTTAGTGCGAAGTTGCGAGTGTGGAATCCCAGCGCTCCGGAGAATGTGGAAGAAATTGTTGCGATGGTGGATACAGGGGCTGCGTTTTCGTGGATACACCGTGAGCGACTGGAGCGGTTGGGAGTGGAATTCTTGCGTCGGATCGGATTTCGCGCCATCGACGGTTCCATCGTCGAACGGGATACCGTGGCAGTATGGGTAGGTAGCAACGGGTTCAAGGCTCCCGACATCGTTGTGATGGCCGAACCGAATGACATGGAAGTGATCGGCGTGCATACGATTGAAGGGTTGGGGTTGGCTGCCGATCCAGTGCAGAAAAAACTGATTCCGACAGTAATGCCGGCGTTGACCGCAATATCGAATCGGGAATTTAGAAGCTAAGAGTTAGGAGCGAACGAAGTGGCAAAGAAAGTTACAGGTTTTGTGAAGTTGCAGATTGCGGCGGGCAAGGCGACCCCGGCTCCGCCGGTTGGCCCGGCGCTCGGTCAGGCGCAGATCAACATCATGGAGTTCTGCAAGCAGTTCAACGCGCGCACCAACCAGAAAGAAATGGAGGGACTGATCATCCCGGTGGTGGTTTCGGTTTACAACGACCGATCGTTCACCTTCATCACCAAGACGCCGCCGGCGTCGATTCTGCTGAAGCGCGCCGCGGGGATTGCTAAGGGTTCGGGCACGCCGAATAAAGATAAGGTTGGCAAAGTCACGCTGAAGCAGGTGGAAGACATCGCAAAGCAGAAGATGCCCGACCTGAACGCGGCTTCGATTGACGCGGCTGTCAAGAGCGTCCGGGGAACGGCGAGATCGATGGGAATCGAAGTGGTAGGGTAAATCCCCTCTGCAATTTCCGAGCAAAAGCAGGTTCCTCGCTTCGCTCGGAAAGACATCGGAGTGGCAAACGAGTTTGGGTCGAATTCACCACGGCGATCGGATCACTGATCCGCGGTGGGAGACAAGGAAACGAGATGAAAAAAGAAGGAAAAAATATCGCGAAGGCGCATGCCGCGGTGGAGAAGCGTCCGTATACGCTGCAGGATGCAGTGCCTTTGCTGCAGAAGGTCAAATTTGCCAAGTTCGACGAGACGGTCGAAATCACTTTGCGGCTGGGAGTCGACCCCAAGCATGCGGATCAAATGGTCCGTGGCACGGTCGTTCTGCCGCACGGGCTGGGCAAATCGAAGAAAGTTCTGGTCATCGCCACGGGCGATAAGATCCGGGAGGCTGAAGCTGCGGGCGCCGACTTTGCCGGCGGGGAAGAGATGGTTGAGAAGATCACCAAGGAAAACTGGACCGACTTCGACGCGCTGATTGCCACGCCCGACGTGATGAAATCCGTGGGACGCTTGGGCAAGGTTCTCGGTCCCAAGGGCCTGATGCCTAATCCGAAGACGGGCACAGTCACTTTTGATGTGGGCAAAGCCGTGCAGGAAGTTAAGGCCGGCAAGGTTGAGTTCCGCACCGATAAAACGGCTCTGGTTCACGTTCCGGTGGGTAAGATTTCGTTCACGCCTGACAAGCTGATTGAGAATGCGACCGTGCTAATCACCAGCGTAATCAAAGCCAAGCCGTCGGTCGCCAAGGGCAAGTACATCAAGGGTTGCACGCTGAGTTCGACCATGGGGCCGGGAATTTCGCTGGATACGGCTCCGATTGAGAACGCAGCCAAAGCCTGAGCCGGGCCGGGCGGGGGAGACCCGTCGCCACACGAGCGGTTGTCCGCGGCAAGATATTGAAGACATTTGAGGACTGAATCATGCCAGTTAGCAGAGCAAAGAAGAAGGAACAAGTGGAGAAGCTGAGCGCCGATCTGAAAAATGTGTCGAGCGCCGTGGTTGCAACCTACAGCAAGCTGACCGTTGCCCAGGATTACGAGCTGCGCAAGGCTCTGCGCGGCGCGGGCGCGAAGTACCGGGTGGTGAAGAACACGCTGGCCGAACTCGCCGGCAAGGGCAGCAAGGTTGAAGACGGCCTGAAGAACCTTACCGGCGTGACTTCGATCGCCTACACCACGGGCGATCCCGTGGCCATGGCGAAAGCGCTGACCAAGTACGCCAAAGACACGCCTGAGTTTACTTTCAAGATCGGTGTGGTTGAAGGCCGCGTGATCTCGATTAAAGAGATCGAATCGCTGGCCAGCATGCCTTCGAAAGAAGAGCTGATGTCGAAGCTGCTGTTCCTGATCAACGCTCCGGCGCAACGCCTGGTCACGGTAATGAATGCCGTGGGACGCGACGTGGCGGTCGTGATCGGACAGGGTGTCGAGAAGGGCAAGTTCGCTGGCGGAGCACCTGCCGAAGCGTAGGCTCGGCGCAGCGGTGTCGCTATAGCAAGAGTTCGGGGCGGTGAAAGCCGCCCGAAGAGATTTGGTTATCCCAAGTCAGGGGTTGCGCGGTTCAGATCAAGGCGTTGTCTGGCGCCGAAAAAATGAGCCTGCCGCACTGGAAACCCGGCGAAAGATGACAAAATCAGAGAAATTCATAACTTAAAGTGGAGAAATCAACATGGCGGATCTGCAACAGATAGAAGAATCAATCGTGGGCCTGTCGCTGCTGGAAGCGGCGGAACTGGTCAAGAAACTCGAATCGCGTCTCGGCGTGTCGGCTGCGGCGGCAGCCCCGGTGATGGTAGCCGGGGGCGGCGCGGCAGCGGGTGGTGCGGCGGCTCCAGCAGAGGAGAAGACGGAATTCACCGTCGTTCTTAAGGAAGTCGGCGCCAACAAGATCAACGTAATCAAGGCCGTTCGCGAAGTCACCAGCCTGGGCTTGAAAGAAGCCAAGGAACTGGTTGACGGAGCGCCCAAGAACGTGAAAGAGGGCGTTTCCAAGGAAGAGGCCGAGACCATTAAGAAGAAGTTCACCGAGGCCGGCGCGGTCGTCGAAGTGAAATAGCTGAAAACCGGTGTGGCGCGGGCACTCGCTCCGGCAGGCTTGTCGGCGCCACACGGTTCGCACCCGAAACGGTGCAAGTCTCGGAAAATATTCAGGTTCCAGTTGTGAAGCCGAAGCGGTGGTGGTAGCATCTAAGTTATCACCGCTTCCTTAGGCCTCACTCAATGGCGGGCGAGACCCGCAGGAAGCATGGGCACTGTTCCGTGGGCAGGCGGAACGGAAACGGCCGAATAGAACTGGCGCGAAAGATTACAAATTCAAATTGGCGAAATGCCTTGCATGGCGTCTGCGGGATGTCTTGTCCCTGCAGCCGCCTCGTCGTGTTTTCCGGCTTTTATATTCGTTCTCTTGATTTTCAACCAGGTTACGGCAGCAGCTAAGCAGCGCGGCGCGATCTGCGCCCCACATTCTGCGGGTTTCACGCAGCGCACGGCTGCGCCTGATTTAATTGGAGTTCTTAACAATGAAGAATAACGCCTTCCGTAAACGTTTTGACTTTTCGAAAATTCCAGCAACCATCCAGATCCCGAACCTGATCGAGGTTCAGAAGCGTTCCTACGACCGCTTTCTGCAGATGGATAAGCTGCCCAGCGAACGCGAAGATGGCGGATTGCAGGCGGTCTTCCAGTCCGTCTTCCCGATCACCGACTTCCGCAACGTATCACAACTTGAGTTTGTGGATTACTCCATTGGTAACTGGGAGTGCAAGTGTGGTCACCTCAAGGGACTGCACCACCTGCGCACCACCTGCAAGAACTGCGGCAACACCGTCATTACCGATCCGTTCCATCCCGGCGACGTGCTTTGCGAAAAATGCGGCACCTACAACGCCAACACGCCCGACTTCTGCAACAAGTGCGGCGATCCAGTCAGTTTGCAGTTGAAGTTCGATGTGACTGAGTGCGAAGAGCGCGGCATGACTTACTCCGCTCCGCTGAAGGTCACGATGCGCCTGACCATCTTCGACAAGGATGCCGAAACCGGCAACCGCTCGATCCGCGACATTAAAGAGCAGGAAGTGTTTTTCGGCGATGTTCCGCTGATGACGGAGAACGGGACGTTCATCATCAATGGGACCGAGCGCGTCATTGTCAGCCAGTTGCATCGCTCGCCCGGGGTATTCTTCGAGACGGCCAATAACCGCACCTACTTCCTCGGCAAAATCATTCCCTACCGCGGATCGTGGGTCGAGTTTGAGTACGACCAGAAGAACGTTCTCTACGTCCGCATTGACCGCAAGCGTAAATTCCTGGGAACGATCTTCCTGCGCGCGCTCGGCCTGCGCTCCGGCGAAGACATTCTTCGCAGCTTTTACACCGTCGATCGCATTGCGATCAAAGACAAGAAGCTTTACTGGACGCTCGACCCCGCCAGCGAAAAGCCCACGAACCTGCTGGGCATGAAGCTGGCGCATTCGATCAAGAACAAATCCGGAGATGAGATCGCGCACTCGGGCCGCAAGATCAATGCGCAGACGCTGAAGGAAATCCAGAAGGCGAAGATCTCAGAGATTGAAATCGATATTACCGACCTCGAAGGCGCATGGACTGCCGCCGACGTGGTCGACACCACGACCGGTGAAGTGCTGCTCGAAGCCAACAGCGAAATTACCGCCGATAAGGTTTCGAAGATTCTGGACTCCGGCGTGGTCGAGATGAGTTTGTTCTTCCCGGAGCGCGACGACGTAGGCACCGTCATCAGCCAGACGCTGAAGCGCGATTCGGTGAATACTCCGCAGGAAGCGCTGATCGAAATCTACCGCAAGCTGCGCCCCGGCGATCCTCCGACGCTGGACACGGCTACAGCCTTGTTCCACGGCATGTTCTTCGATCCGCGCAAATACGATTTCTCGAAGGTTGGCCGCCTGAAGTTCAACATCAAGCTGTTTGAGAATCAGGATGCCACCAGCCTCGAAAAGCGCACGCTCGATCCCGACGATTTCTACGCCACCATCAGCTACCTGCTGAAGTTGCGCAAGAATATCGGCTCGGTCGATGACATCGATCACCTGGGCAACCGCCGCGTCCGCGCGGTCGGCGAGTTGATGGAGAACCAGTTCCGCATCGGCCTGGTCCGCATGGAGCGGGCGATCAAAGAGAAGATGTCCGTTTACCAGGAAATGTCGACGGCTATGCCACACGACCTGGTCAACGCGAAGCCGGTGATGGCTGCGATCCGCGAATTCTTCGGATCGTCGCAACTTTCGCAGTTCATGGATCAGACCAACCCGCTCTCCGAGATCACGCACAAGCGGCGCCTTTCGGCGCTTGGGCCGGGCGGTCTTTCGCGTGAACGCGCCGGTTTCGAAGTGCGCGACGTTCACCCCACGCACTACGGCCGCATTTGCCCGATCGAAACGCCGGAAGGTCCGAACATCGGATTGATCTCTTCGTTGAGCTGCTATGCGCGGATCAACGACTACGGCTTCATAGAATCGCCCTACCGCAAGATCAAGGGCGGACGCGTTATCGACTACGTCAGCGTGGTCAATACCGGCGACAGCGATTACAAAGTCGGCGACTACGTCGAGAAGCACGAACTCGAAAAGGTGAACGCCGAATTAAAAGAGAAGCGCAAAAAGCCGGCGCAGGTCGATCCCTTCTCGTTCTACCTTTCCGCATGGGAGGAAGACCGACACACCATCGCGCAGGCGAACGTGGAACTCGACGAAAAAGGCAAAATCGTCGCCGAACTGGTCAACGCCCGCAAGGCCGGCAACTTCGTTCTTGTGGCTCGTGATGAAGTCGATTACGTCGACGTAAGCCCGAAGCAACTGGTTTCCGTGGCCGCATCGCTGGTGCCGTTCCTCGAGCACGACGATGCCAACCGTGCATTGATGGGCGCGAACATGCAACGCCAGTCCGTGCCGCTGCTTCGCGCGCAGGCGCCGATCGTCGGCACCGGAATGGAAGGCGTCACGGCTCGCGACTCGGGCGCAGTCGAGCTTGCCCGCCGCAACGGCATCGTCGATTCGGTCGACTCCGACCGCATCATCGTGCGAGTGGAAGGCGAGCACCATCCCACGCAGTTGTCGCGCGAGGTGGGCTCGGACATTTACCAGCTCACCAAGTTCAAGCGCTCGAACCAGAACACCTGCATCAACCAGAAGCCGGTGGTCAAAAAAGGTCAGCGCGTGATCAAAGGCGAGGTCATTGCCGATGGTCCGTGCACCGATCACGGCGAACTGGCGCTCGGACGCAACGTGCTGGTGGCCTTCATGCCCTGGCGCGGTTACAACTTTGAAGACGCGATTCTCGTCTCCGAAAAGATGGTGAAGGACGATTACTACACGTCACTGCACATCGAGGAGTACGAGATCGAAGCGCGCGACACCAAGCTCGGGCCGGAAGAGGTCACGCGCGATATTCCCAACGTCAGCGAGACCATGCTGCGCAACCTTGACGAAGCGGGCGTGATCCGTATCGGCGCGAGCATCAAGCAGGGCGACATTCTGGTGGGCAAAGTTACGCCGAAGGGCGAAACCCAGCTCACGCCGGAAGAGAAGCTCTTGCGCGCCATCTTCGGTGAAAAAGCCGGGGACGTGCGCGATGCATCGCTCTACTGCCCGCCCGGAATCGAAGGCGTGATCGTCGATGTGAAAATCTTCTCCCGCAAGGGTCAGGAGAAAGACGAGCGCGCGAAATCGATCGAAGCGGCGCAAATCGGCAAGCTCGAGAAGAACTTGTCCGACGAGATCCGCATTCTCACCGATGAGCGGTTGAAGCGTCTCGAAAACATTCTTGGCGGCAAGGAGGTACAGGCCGACCTGCACGACGAGCGGACCAACAAGCGACTGCTGACCAAAGGCAACGTGCTCACTCGTGACGAGATCGAGCGCATCTCGACCCGTAATCTGAAGCGCATTAAGTATGCCGACAAGGATCCGCGGGTGAATGAGCAGATCGACGAGATCGAAGAGATGACTTCTCGCCAGATTGATGTGCTCAAGAAGATCGTCAACGAGAAGAAAGACAAACTCACCAAGGGAGACGAACTACCTCCCGGCGTGATCAAGCTCGTCAAGGTCTACATCGCGATGAAGCGTAAGCTCAGCGTGGGCGACAAGATGGCCGGCCGTCATGGCAACAAGGGGGTGATTGCCCGCATTCTGCCGGAAGAGGATATGCCGTACCTCGACGACGGAACGCCGGTTGAAATCGTTCTCAACCCGCTCGGCGTGCCTTCCCGTATGAACGTGGGGCAGATTCTCGAAACGCACTTGGGATGGGCCGGTTACGCCCTGGGCGAGAAGATCGCCAACCTGCTCAAGGAAAACACCCGTACCGAAGCGATTCGCCGCGAGCTGAAAGCTCTGTTCAAAGACTCGAAGCTCGCCGACATCATCGCCGAAATGGGCGACGAAGAACTGGAAGCGTTGGCGCCCACGCTCGCGCGCGGTGTCTACATGGGTTCGCCCGTGTTCGACGGCGCGAAAGAAGGCGAGATCAAGGCGCTGCTCGAACATGCGGGCCTGCCAACTTCCGGCAAGACGATGTTGCACGACGGCATGACCGGAGATGAGTTCGAACAGCCGGTCTGCGTCGGCTACATCTACATGCTGAAGCTCTCGCACCTGGTGGACGACAAGATTCACGCGCGTTCCATCGGACCATATTCACTGATTACCCAGCAGCCGTTGGGTGGCAAGGCGCAGTTCGGCGGACAGCGCTTCGGAGAGATGGAAGTTTGGGCGCTGGAAGCGTATGGCGCAGCGTTCATTCTTCAGGAGCTACTGACGGCGAAGTCCGACGACGTATACGGCCGCACCAAGATTTACGAGGCCATCGTCAAAGGCGAAGCCGCCATGGAGCCGGGCGTGCCTGAGTCGTTCAACGTGCTGATCCGCGAATTGCAATCGCTCTGCCTCGACGTGGAGCTGATCAAGACCGGGGAAAAGAAACCCACGCTCAGCGCGGCAGCCGATTAAGAGCAGCTTTGGGAGGACACGGCTTCAGGCCGTGCCTCCCGGAGTCTGAAAAATTATAAGTAAACATTTTTCGTAATTATCGTTCTTCTTAATAAAAGGAACGTTTCGCGGGGAAAGAGCTCTCGACCACCGCGGGACAGAAAACTGGCAAGGCCGCTGAATATCGGCCAGCGCCGCCGGGAGCAGGAAGCGGAGGAACACCTTGTTTCGTTCGAGCCCGTTCGAAATGCAAAACACGATTGCTGACTTCGATGCCATTCGCATCAGCCTGGCATCGCCGGAAAAGATCCGCAGCTGGTCTCACGGCGAGGTCACCAAGCCTGAGACCATTAACTACCGCACCTTCAAACCGGAGCGGGACGGCCTGTTCTGCGCCCGCATCTTCGGTCCGGTAACCGATTGGGAGTGCCTCTGCGGCAAATACAAGCGCATGAAGCACCGCGGCGTGATCTGCGACAAGTGCGGCGTGGAGGTTACGCTCTCGAAAGTGCGCCGCGAGCGCTTGGGACACATCGAGCTGGCTTCACCCTGCTCGCACGTGTGGTTCTTCAAGGGCTTGCCCAGCCGCATCGGACACCTGCTCGACATTTCGCTGCGCGACCTCGAATCGGTTCTTTATTTCGAGGCCTACGTCGTGGTCGAGCCGGGCGACGCTCCGGTAAAAGAGCGCGAAGTCATCAAAGATGAAGCGAAGTTCCGCGAACTCGATCAGCAATACCGTCCCGCAGGCTTCAAGGCCATGATGGGCGCGGAGGCGATCAAGGAACTGCTAAAGCGCATCGACACGGACGGTCTTTCCACCGAACTGCGCGAGAAGATGAAGAATGAGAGTTCGCTGCAGAAGCGGCTCAAGTACACCAAGCGGCTGAAAGTGGTTGAGGCGTTCCGGCGCAGCGGCAACAAGCCCAGCTGGATGATCCTCGACGTAATCCCTGTCATTCCGCCGGAACTCCGTCCGCTGGTTCCACTCGATGGCGGTCGCTTCGCCACGTCCGATCTGAACGATCTTTACCGCCGAGTCATCAACCGCAACAACCGGTTGAAGAAGCTGATGGACCTGCACGCGCCGGAAGTGATCGTCAGAAATGAAAAGCGCATGTTGCAGGAAGCGGTCGACGCTTTATTCGACAACGGCCGCCGTGGCCGCGTTCTGCGCGGAGCGAACAACCGCCCGCTGAAATCGCTCTCCGACACGCTCAAAGGCAAGCAGGGCCGCTTCCGCCAGAACCTGCTTGGTAAGCGCGTCGATTACTCGGGACGTTCCGTCATTGTGGTCGGCCCCGAACTCAAGCTGCACCAGTGCGGCCTACCCAAGAAGATGGCTCTCGAATTGTTCAAGCCGTTCATCTATCACCGGCTCGAACAGACGGGCAACGTCACGACCATTAAGCAAGCCAAAGAGATGGTGGAGCAGCAGGAGCCGATCGTTTGGGACATTCTCGAAGAAGTCATCAAAGATCATCCAGTGCTGCTGAACCGCGCTCCCACGCTGCATCGCCTTGGCATTCAGGCGTTTGAGCCGGTGCTGGTGGAAGGCAAAGCCATCCGCATTCACCCGCTTGTCTGCACGGCGTTTAACGCCGACTTCGACGGCGACCAGATGGCCGTGCATATTCCGCTGTCTCCGGAAGCGCAGGTCGAAGCGAGCGTTCTAATGCTGGCCTCGCACAACATTCTTTCGCCCGCGTCCGGCCAGCCGATTACCGTGCCCACGCAGGACATGGTTCTCGGTCTTTATTACCTGACGAAAGCGAAACCCGGTGCAAAAGGTGAAGGCCGCGTCTTCGCCAACATCGAAGAGGTTCTGCTCGCGCTCGAAATGGGCGAAGTCGAGACTCTTTCTCCGATTCGCCTGCGTTACACCGGCGAACTGATTGACCTGACCACCGCGTACGACGATCAGGACATCATTCACACCGAACCGACGCAGGTTGACCGCGCGTTCATCAACACGACCGTTGGCCGGGCGATCCTCAACGATCACCTTCCCGAGGGCATGCCGTACATCAACGGGTTGCTCAAGAAAAAAGGTATTGGAGCCCTGGTGAACTATGGGTACCTGCGCTTCGGGCTTGAGACTACGGTCAAGATGCTCGACGAGGTGAAGGAATTCGGCTTCAAGTATGCAACCCGGGCTGGACTTTCGATCGGCATCGACGACATGGTCATTCCGGACAGCAAGAGGACGCTGGTCAAGGACGCCGAGAAGCAAGTCGTCGCCGTGCAGCAGCAGTATTTGGACGGCGCGATCACCAACGGCGAGCGCTACAACAAGGTCATCGAAATCTGGTCGGCGATCACCGAAAAAGTTGCCGATGAGATGTTCGGACAGATGCAGCGTGCCGACAAGGAAGGCTTCATCAATCCGATTTACGTCATGGCCGATTCCGGCGCTCGCGGGTCGAAACAGCAGATTCGCCAGCTCTCCGGCATGCGCGGCTTGATGGCTAAGCCTTCCGGCGAAATTATCGAGTCTCCGATCACAGCAAACTTCCGTGAAGGTCTCACGGTGCTCGAATATTTCGTCTCGACCCACGGCGCTCGTAAGGGGTTGGCCGACACCGCTCTCAAGACCGCGGATTCCGGCTATCTCACTCGCCGTCTCGTCGATGTGGCGCAGGATGTCATCATCAGCGAATACGACTGCGGCACCGTCGATGGCATTTACGTGCAGGGCATCGTCGAAGCCGGAGAAATTATCGAGCCGTTGCGCGATCGCATCGTGGGCCGTGTTTCGCTCGAGAAGATCAAAGACTACGACGGCAACGTGGTGGTCGACATCAACCAGGAAATCACCGAGGAACTCGCCATAGCGATCCAGGCTGCGGGTATCGAGCGCGTAAAGATTCGCTCCGTGCTCACCTGCGAGTCAAAGCGTGGCGTTTGCGTGATGTGCTACGGCCGCAACCTGGCTTCCGGCCGCCTCGTCGAACTCGGCGAAGCCACCGGAGTCATCGCCGCGCAGTCGATCGGCGAACCCGGCACGCAGCTCACGATGCGTACCTTCCACATCGGCGGTACGGCGTCGCGAGTTTCTGAACAGTCGCGTCTCGATGCCAAGAACAATGGCACCGTGCGCTTTATCGGGTTGCAGACGGTAAAGTCGAAGTCCGGAGACTTGGTTGTGATGAATCGTCAGGGTTCGATCGCGATTGTGGACGACAAGAACCGTGAACGTGAGCGCTACTCGGTCATTTACGGCGCGAAACTCAAAGTCAACGACGGCGACCGAGTCGAGCAAGGCAAAGTGATGGTCGAGTGGGATCCTTACACCTTCGCCATCCTTACCGAGATCGGCGGCACCGCGCAGTTCAAAGACCTGCAAGAAGGAGTCACGCTCCACGAAGAAGTCGATGAAGTTACCGGCTTGTCGCGGCACGTGGTGGGTGATTCTCCCGATGAGAAGCGCCAGCCCGCGGTCGTGATCAAGGGCAAGAGCAGCAAGCGTTACCTCATGCCGTCGCGTGCTCACCTGATGGTGCAGGACGGCGACACGGTGTTCCCGGGCGACGTGTTGGCGAAGATCCCGCGCGAGACAACAAAGACCAAGGACATCACCGGTGGTCTGCCGCGCGTGGTCGAACTGTTCGAAGCCCGCAAGCCGCATGAAACCGCAGTCATCAGCGAGATCGACGGCACGGTGAAATTCGGCGAAGTCTCGAAGGGACAGCGCAAACTCTATGTGCAGGCCGATAACGGCACGGAGAAAGAGTATTCTGTTCCGCGCGGCGTTCACATCAACGTGCAGGAAGGCGAGCGAGTGAAGGCTGGCGAACCGCTTATGGATGGCCCGCTCAACCCGCACGACATTCTGGCCGTGCTCGGCGAAAAAGAGCTGCAGTCTTATCTGGTCAACGAAATCCAGGAAGTCTACCGCTTGCAGGGCGTCAACATTTCGGACAAGCACATTGAAGTGATCGTCCGCCAGATGATGCGCTGGGTGAAGGTCGAGGACGTGGGCGACACCACGTTCCTGCTGGAGCAGCAACTGGATAAGTTCCGCTTCCGCGAAGAGAACGAGCGCGTGATCAAGGAAGGCGGCAAGCCGGCTACCGGACGCCCGCTACTGCTTGGCATCACGAAAGCTTCGCTCTCGACCGATTCGTTCATCTCGGCGGCGTCGTTCCAGGAGACTACGCGCGTGCTCACCGAAGCCTCGATCCAGGGCGCGGTCGATCATCTGCGCGGGCTCAAGGAGAACGTCATCGTCGGCCGCCTCATCCCTGCCGGAACCGGCATGGAGTACTACCGCAACGTGCGCCTCTCGCCAGAGATGGAAGAGGCCGCGGCCAAGGTACAGGCGGAAGTTTCGGCTGCTTACGAAGAAGCCGAGCGCGCTCTCGAGATGATGCGCCACGAGGGCGAAACCGAAGAACTAGCTGCGGAATAACCAAACTAGCGGTAATATCTCGGGGGCGAAGCAATTCGCCCCCGATTATTTGTTTGCTCTCCAGGACTCGTCGTCGTGACTTGTCATCGTGAGCGGAGTAAGTGGTCCGTGAAGCGAAGCACCTGCGGAGTCGAGGGATCCCTGTAAGCGTGCATGAAAGCCGGCGCAGGAAGGGTTCCAAAAGGTTGTGTCACAAATTGTAAAGCGGTAGAAGAACCACAGGGACCAAACCGCATCCTTTTAGCAGGTAACAAGTACTAACTATCAATGTCAGCCCACGCCCAGCAATTAGCAATCGAGGAACCCCGTTCGGTTCCCACGTTGCAACCCGCTCCTCCGGGCCCTAAGCTGAAACCAGCAATGCTGCGTTTTCTGCGCTTACTGCGGCTGGCTGTGTGGCGTGCCTTCCAGCACGATGCCTTTTCCATCGCGAAAGCTTCCGCTTACTCGTCGATTCTCACATTCTTTCCGGCGCTGCTGATCGTCGGATCCGTTCTCGCGACCTGGCGCAAAGGCGCACCCTTTATGCGGGAGATCACTTACGCGCTCTCCCGCATTCTTCCCACTGGCGCCAATACGGCGCTGAACTTCCTTCGCAGTGCGGCCACGCGCCCGTTCGGCTTGCTGCTCACCGCATCGCTGATCACGTTGTGGACGGCATCCGGCGTGATGGTTTCATGGATGGAAGGATTCCGCCGCAGCTACGAGCTTCCGAAAGTCTGGGGTCTTATAAAAGAACGGCTGATCGCCTTTGGACTCGTAATCTTCGCGCTCGTGCCGATGACCTTTGCCACTCTGCTGGTTGCCTTCGGCAGCAAAATCGAGGCTAACATCCTCTTCTACACCGCCCGCGAATTCAGCCCCTACATTCTTCTGATGTGGACGATTATCCGTTGGATTATCGCCAGCCTCACCAGCATTGCGGTGATCGCGCTGATCTATCACTTCGCGGTGCCGCGCACCCAGCCGTGGCATAGCGTGCTTCCAGGCGCGAGCATCGCAACTGGCCTGTGGTTTTCCGCCACGCTCCTTTTTGGCTTTTATCTTCGCCACTACGCCGACTACAGCATTATTTACGGCTCGCTTGGCGCAGCCATTGCCTTGCTCGTCTGGATGTATATGATCTCACTCGTCGTTCTTGTCGGAGCGGAATTTAACGCCATGATCTTTCCCCGCGCCATGCTGGGAAAAGAGCTGATTGCCGTCAGCCGCGTCAACCCGTGAATTCTGGGGCAAATCAAACCGCTGAACAAATTGTCATTTCCGCCGATCTTCCATTGTGAAAGAAAAATTCAGATCGATGCCGTTGTTTTGTTTTGCTGACAAGTCCACCAGTTGAGAAGCTTCTAACAATTACAATAGTGGTTCAAAGTAATTCCAGATCAAATTAATGAAACTACGCAAGTCAGAGCCAGCGATCGACAATTCTCGAAACGGGGAAAACACAATTTCAACGCTCGGCGAAACCACATCATCGTCGCCTCGCCGCGCCAAAATCATCTGCACCATCGGCCCCGCCTGCGACACAGAAGCCGCGATGCGCGACCTGATGCGGCTCGGCATGGATGTTGCCCGCCTCAACTTCTCTCATGGGACGCACGAGAACCACGCGCGCAATATCGAGCGCCTGCGCCGCGCCGCCGAAAGAGAAAACCGCACCATCTGCATTCTGCAGGATTTGCAGGGTCCCAAAATTCGCACCGGGCGTCTCGCGGGTCACAAACCCGTCGCGCTGAAAACCGGCTCGACCGTCGTGATCACACCTCGCGACATCGCCGGCACCGCAATTCGCATCGCCACCACGTTCCCCGATCTGGCCCGCGAAGTCACCGCAGGCGCGCGCATCCTGTTGCGGGACGGACTCATCGAACTCCGGGTCCGCACAATTCGTGATGGAGATGTTGTCTGCGATGTCCTGAACGGCGGCACGCTCGGCGAGCACCAGGGGATTAACCTGCCCGGCACGGCTTTATCGATTCCGGCTGTAACCGAAAAAGATCTCAAAGACCTCGAATTCGGCCTAAAGCACGGAGTCGACGCCGTCGCGCTCTCGTTCGTCCGCACCGCCGCCGACGTAAACATGGTCCGCGAAATCGTGCGGGCCCACGGCAGCGATACTCCCCTGATCGCGAAACTCGAAAAGCCGCAAGCGATCGATCATCTCGAAGAAATACTGGGGGCCGTCGACGGCATCATGGTGGCGCGCGGCGATCTCGGCGTAGAAATGCCACCGGAAAAAATTCCGGTAATTCAAAAGCTCGTGATCCGGCGCTGTGCCATCTGGCGCAGGCCGGTGATTACGGCCACGCAAATGCTCGAATCGATGATCGAAAACCCGCGCCCCACGCGGGCAGAGGCCAGTGACGTCGCCAATGCGGTTTTCGACGGTACCGACGCAGTCATGCTTTCCGCCGAAACTGCGAGCGGCAAGTATCCCCGCGAGGCCGTGTCGATGATGTCGCGCATCGTCGTCGAAGCCGAAACCAAGGTCGACGAATTCACTCCCCCGCGCCGGCGGCGCGATCACGAAGGCCTTTCGATTGCGGAAACGATTTGCGAATCCATCGCCCACGCCGCCGAAGACCTGCCCATGGGTGCGATCGCCGTCTTCACAGAAACCGGGAATACGGCTCGCATGATCTCGAAATTCCGGCCAAAAGCTGCGATCTACGCCTTCACTCCGAATGTCGCCGTCGCCCAGCGTACGCACATATATTGGGGCGTGCAGCCGATGAGTTGCGAGACAAAGCTTTCCAGCGACACCATGGTCGATGTGGCCGAACATGACTTGCTCTCTCGCGGATTGCTAAAAGCCGGCGATGTTCTTGGAGTAGTCGCTGGAACCCGCCAGGCCTCCGGTTCGACCAATTTCATGCGGCTGCATACCGTCACTTCGGAAGAAGCCCGCGCTGTGAGCCCTCGCGCGCCTAAACGCGCCGCCGTCCGCGAAAAGCTATAATCGGCTAGTTATGTCTCAGGAATTTCTCTCGGTGGCCATCTGGGACCCATTGCCCGGCAAGGAAGAGGCATCGCTGGCGACCATCCGCGAGATCTCGGCGATTATCACCAGGAAACACTTCGGCCGTGATCTTCTTTATCGTGGTGGCGGCTCTTACGTCTTGCTTCGCTACTGGAATTCCGAGCAGGCCCGCCAGGACGCATACGAAGATCCGGAAATGTTGCGCTGTTGGGCACGCCTGGGCAACGAGATTCAAACCATAAAGGTATTTGAAAAACTGGAAACTGTGACTGAAGAAGAGAGCGCATTCTAAGGCTCCGCACTGTGAAGGTCCGTGTCCTCTATGGGTGGGATTTAAAGTAGCTCTGATCCACACCAGACGGCCGGAAAATAGAGAAAGCATTCCGAAGCTTAATGTCCTCCCCAACCACTCCGGAAGTATTCACCGACGTCACCGTCGACCCATTTGTGCGCGGACTTCTGCATCGTCCGGCGAACGCCAACGGAGATGCGCTGATAATGACTCACGGTGCAGGAGGCAATTGCAACGCTCCGCTTCTCATCGCGCTGGCTGAGGTTTTCGCCGGCGCAGGATATCTGGCGCTGCGCTGCGATCTACCCTTTCGCCAGGATCGTCCCTACGGACCACCCGGGCCCTTCGACGCGAAGCGCGACCGCGCCGGACTAAAGAACGCGCTTGCCGCGCTCCGCCCGATGGCGACACGCCGAATTTTTCTGGGTGGCCATTCCTACGGCGGCCGTCAGTCCAGCATCTTGTGCGCGGAACAAGATGAAAAGTCCGCCCAGCCAATTTCCGGCTTGCTCCTGCTTTCCTATCCGCTGCATCCGCCGCGCAAACCGCAACAACTCCGGACGCAGCATTTTCCCGATCTCCGTACGCCCTCATTGTTCGTCCACGGCACGCGCGATCCTTTCGGCTCTATCGCCGAAATCGAAGAATCCCTCAAGCTGATCCCGGCGAAGACAAAACTTGTAGCCATCGAAGGTGCAGGCCACGATTTGGGATTCAAAGGAAAAACCAGAAACCAAGAGGTCCCCAGGCTGGTGCTGTCTGAGTTTCAGAGTTTTTTGAGCGAGGCGAGCCAAGGCCGCAGCCCGAAACCACAGAATCCCCGGAAATAGTACAATTTCGGCCGTCCCCTGCGGTGTACCAAACCAGGTTCCGCGCGTCCAACCAATGATTTTCTGAACTGGGAGGTAGCAATTGGCTCTCACCATCGCGGGTCTTTCGAAAACCTACCCCAACGGCGTCAAGGCGCTGAAGAATCTTTCGCTCTCCATCGGCAACAGCATGTTCGGGCTCGTCGGACCGAACGGCGCCGGCAAAAGTTCGCTGATGCGCACCGTGGCCACGCTGCAGGAGCCGGACTCCGGTTCGATCGATCTCGACGGAATTGACGTTCTTAAGCAAAAGGATCAGGTCCGCCGACTCCTCGGCTATCTTCCACAGGAGTTTGGCGTCTATCCCAAGATTTCCGCGCTCGACATGCTTCATCATCTCGCTGTGATGAAGGGCATGAACTCTTCAGGCGAGCGCAAAGAAACTGTCGACGCGCTACTGCAGCAAACCAATCTCTGGGATGTTCGCAAGAAAGCTCTCTCGACATTTTCCGGCGGCATGAAGCAGCGCTTCGGAATCGCGCAGGCTCTGCTGGGGAACCCGCGGCTCATCATAGTCGATGAACCGACGGCAGGCCTTGATCCCGCGGAACGCAACCGGTTTCTGAATCTGCTTTCCTCGCTGGGGAGCGATCGCACGGTGATACTTTCGACGCACATCGTCGATGACGTGCGCCAGCTCTGCCCCCGCATGGCGATTATCGCCTCCGGCGAGTTGCTGCTGGAAGGCGCTCCCAATGAAGCGCTTGCTGCCCTCGCCGGGAAAATCTGGTCGAAGGTAGTTGCGACCGAGGATGAGCTGCGCGCCATTGAGGCTCAGTTCAATGTGATCTCCACGCACCTGGTCGGCGGACAGCACGAAATTCGGGTGTTCGCAAATGCCGCGCCCGGCGAGGGTTTCCGGCCAGTCGATTCCGGCCTCGAGGATGTTTACTTTCTCAACCTCGCGCGCCAGGCGAAAGATAAAGATCGCCCGAACTGACGATACTCCGAACTAGCTCGTTCGCTTCGAGGATTTTGCCATGACGCTCTTTTGGGAATTTTTTGCATTCGAGATCAAGTTTCGATTCAAGAGCCTGTCGACCTACGTCTACTTCATTCTCTGGCTGACGTTTTCATTTTTGTGCGTCGCATCAGAGAGCTTCGGCCCCATCGGCGGCGGCAACGGCAAGATTCTGCTCAACGGCCCTTACGCCAACACGTATAACGATATTTTCGCCGCGCTCTTCGGCATTATCGTAATCGCTGCCATCTTCGGCACTTCGATCCTGCGCGATTTCCAGCGCGACACGTATCAAATTCTCTTCACCCAACCGATCTCGAAATTCGCTTACCTGGGTGGACGCTGGGCCGGCTCGTTCGTTGCCACTGTATTCGCCTTCTCCGGCACGATTTTCGGAACTTATCTCGGAACTTTCGCACCCTGGGCGGATCACGCGCGCATCGGCCCAAACACCCTGAGCGCGTACCTGCAGCCGTTTTTCTCGATTCTGGTGGTTCAGATTTTTTTTCTCGGTTCCCTATTCTTTGCTGTCTCCGCGCTTTCCCGCAAGATTTTCATCGTCTACCTGCAGGGGGTGGCGCTGTTCATGATTTACCTGATCAGCTTCACCATCTTTTTCGCGACGCGGTCGCTCGAGCGTTTCTGGTCGGGCATCTTTGATCCGATCGGTGTAATCCTAGTCGACGACATCACGCGTTACTGGACGGTCGTCGAAAAAAACACGCAACTCATTACCTGGTCGCCGGCTCTTTCGCGCGGAATTTTTCTTTACAACCGTTTTCTCTGGATCGGAGTTGGCTTCGCCGCTCTCGGCGCCGTCTGGGCATTATTTCCGATGTCAGTCGAGGCGCTTACAGCGCGCTCGCAGAGCCGCCGCGCCGCCAAGGCAAAGGAACTGGAACTCGACGAAGCTACCCCGCTGCGATCGATGTTCGGCGCCCGTCTCCCGCAGGTCCGTCAGGCGTTCAACCGCGCAACAACTTTTGCGCAGTATCGCTCACTCACCCGCCTTCGCCTGCGCAACATCCTGAAAGATGTCGTCTTCTGGGCCATCGTTGCGCTTCTCATCGCTTTCGGCATCAACAACGGACAATTCGCCGGCCGTGTCGCCGACCGGGACGTCTACCCGGTCACCTACCTCATGGTGCAGGCCGTCGAAGGCAGCGCCACGTTGTTTCTCTATATCGTCGCGACTCTCTATGCGGCAGAGTTGCTGTGGCGCGAGCGCGACACCAATTTCAGCGGCATCCATGATGCTTTGCCCATGTGCGAATCGACCGACTGGCTCTCGCGCCTCACCGCCATCATTGTCGTCGAACTAATCCTGCTTACCGTCGCGATGCTCGTCGGCATTGCGATGCAGACGATCGCCGGCTACTACCACTACGAACTTCTGCAATATTTCAAAGAGCTGTACCTGATTACTTTTCCGCAGGTTCTCGCCTTCATCCTGCTGGCGATGTTCGTGCAGACTATTGTCTCGAACAAGTTCGTCGGCCACGCCATCGTGATCGGAATTTTTGTGCTGGTGCCGATTCTCTACAGCTTCGGCTGGGAAAATTCGCTCTACCTCATCATCACTGTCCCCCAATACACCTACTCCGACATGAACGGCTACGGCCACTTCGTTCCCGCCATCTTCTGGTCGATCGTTTATTGGCTGGCGGTGATGGCCGTGGTGGCCGTGATTTCGATTGCCTTCGCTCGCCGGGGAGCCGAAGATTCTTTGCGAGTGCGCGGTCGGCTCGCTCTCGGCCGTGCTCCGCGCCTCGTCCCAGCGGGCCTCTTTTTTCTGATCGTAGCCGCAGGCTCCGGAGCCTGGTATTTCTACAACGCTCACGTGCTCAACGAGTATCTCAACTCCCAGGCGCGGCGCGATATTCAGGCGGATTACGAACGCAAGTTCAAGCAATACGAAAATGCACCGCAGCCCAAAATTACAGCCGTCGACGCGATGATCGACATTTATCCCGATCGCCGCTCATTCGAGGGCAGCGTTCGCATGACTGCAGAAAACAAGACCGGCCAGCCGATCGCGCAAATTCATCTCACCGACCAGAAACAGTCGGTCACCAACGTGAAATTCGATCGGCCGGTGCATCTGGTAAGCTCTGCAGCGCGCAATATCTACTCGATTTATGCCTTCGACCCGCCGCTCGCTCCCGGCGAAAGCGTCACAATTACCTGCAACGTCGGTCACCAGACTCGCGGCTTTCGCGACGGCAACGAGCTTCCGGAACTGGCTTACAACGGCACGTTTTTCGACTCCGACTATTTGCCCTTCGTCGGCTACAATGGCGCCGTCGAACTCGATGACCCGCGCCGCCGCCGCGAAGAAAAGCTTCCGCCCCTCGAAGAGATGGCGCATCGCGGCGATGCTGCTCACTCCCTGAATAACGTATTTTCCGCACAGGACTCCGACTGGATCACGTATCACACTGTGGTGAGCACGACGCCGGACCAGGTCGCCATCGCCCCCGGATACTTGCAGCGCGACTGGCAAGCCAACGGCCGCCACTACTTCGAATACAGCCTGGGATCGACTCACATCCTCGATTTCTTCTCCTATATTTCCGCCCGCTACGAAGTGAAGAAAGACATCTATCACGGGCCAAACGGCGACGTCGCTCTCGAGGTTTATTACGATCCCGCGCACACTTACGACGTCGACGACATGCTGTCGAGCGCGCGCTCCGGGCTCGATTACTATCAGCAGGTCTACAGCCCATATCAGTTCAAGCAGTTTCGCATTTTCGAATTTCCGCGCTATCGTGCGTTCGCGCAGTCGTTCCCCAATACGGTTCCCTATTCTGAAGGCATGGGTTTTATCGGCCGGGTGAAGAAGACGACCGACGTCGACTACACCTACTTCGTGACGGCGCACGAACTCGGCCACCAGTGGTGGGCCCACCAACTGCTCGGCGCGGACGTCGAGGGTTCGAACATGATGTCGGAGAGCCTTGCCGAATATTCGGCGCTGCAGGTCATGGCCCACAAATACGGAAGGGACCTGATGCACCGCTACCTGCGCAACGAGATCGACACCTACCTGCGCGGCCGCGCCGGCGAGTTCCGACATGAACCGCCGCTGGCGTTGGTGCAGCGCGAGCCTTACGTCTGGTACCAGAAGGGCGGGCAGATTTTCTATACCCTCGCCGACTACATCGGCGAAGACAAGCTCAATCTGGCGCTGCACAACTTCCTCATGCAGTATCGTTACGCCAATGCCAATAATCAGGTCGATGCCGACGCCGATCCGCCTGCATCAAAGGCCGCCGACGCCAACTATCCGGATACGCGAATGCTGGTGGACGCGATTCGCGCCCAGACGCCGCCAGAGCTTCAATATCTGGTGGACGACGGTTTCAACCGCATCGTTCTCTACGACAACAAAGCCGTCTCCGCCACATCGCAAAAGACGCCGGATGGAAAATACAAAGTCACCCTCGAAGTCACGGCGCGAAAAGTGCAGGCCGATGGCAACGGCGCAGAAACGCCGATGCCGTTAGCCGACTACATCGAGATCGGAGTTTTCAGCGGGAAAAAACTGGAGGAAAAGCCGCTCTATCTGAAAAAGGAGAAGTTTACGGAGGACCACAGAACGTTCGTGATTACAGTCGATGAGCAGCCGACGCTCGCCGGCATCGACCCCTACAACAAACTGATCGACCGGAACGCCGACGACAACATGATCGATGTCAGCAAACAATAACGGACTGACCGCCGAGGCCTAATTCACCCAGCCCGATTTTGAGCCGCCGTTCCCTTTGCTCGCGTCGTCATCCGGAGGGACGTAATTCCCGTGCTCGTCGAAGTGCACGTCGCGGTCGTGTTTCCGCATGTAGACTTCAAACTTTCTCGCCGCCCTGCGACGCCGCCAGCGGTAATATTCGTTGCGCATACCGAAGTATTTCTCCGACGCGGAAAGCGTCAGCCCTTTGCGCGGCATAAACTTCAGATATAAGTATCCGAACAGCAGCCCGCCCAGGTGGGCAAAGTTCGCGATGCCGCCGGTCTCCTGAATTGCACCCACCATCGTCAGAAACACGATGCCCCATATAAAATACTTCGCCTTGATCATGAACGGCAGCGGGAACATCATGATCTCGCTCTCGCCGTACAAAACGCCGAAGGCCACCAGCAAACCGTAAATGCCGCCGGAAGCCCCAATCGTCGTGGTGAGCGGAGTGACACCGGGCAAATGCATGTAGCTGACGGCAACGGTCGTCAACGCCGCCATGACTGTGCAGAAAAAATAAAACTCGATAAACCGCTTCGATCCCCAGTCGGTTTCCAGTTGGGCGCCAAACATCCACAAGGCCAGCGCATTGAACAACAAGTGCAGCAATCCAAAATGCAGGAAGGAATAGGTGATAAGTTGCCAGACCATCCCATGCACGACCTGCAAGGGAATCAAGCCTAAGTAAATGCGCACCCAGTAATGCGCCGCCGGAGCAGCAACCTCCAGCAACACCATCAGCAGATAGATTCCGGCGTAAATCAGGATCAGCCGCTTCACCCACCGCGTGAAGGGTGGCAGGCTCAACGAAATCGTTCGACCGCGATTCAATGCCAAGGTGAGCGTCCTAAATTACTAACGAGTTACAGAATCATGAGTTTCATAAATACGAGTGGCACAGACTGTATGTGGCAAGCGGTAAAAGCCGCAAACCCCATGGTACCAGTTTGCCAGCGGCGCCCTCAGCGCTCCGGTACAGGAACCACCGGCAGGCTTCTATGCCCCTGCGAGTCAACTGCCCGCACTGCAAAGATGACATTATCCTTCGAAAGTTTCATCGTGGCGCGGGTCGCCGCGCCGACCTTTTGGACGTATGCCCATTCCGAACTGGTCGTGTCCCGCCACAGAACTTCATATTCATTCGCCTGCCCTCCCGGCGATGCATCCCATGTGAGCGTCGAATCGTTCTCCAGGTTCTTCGTCAGCAAGTGCACGTTCGCCGGTGGCGCCGGCCCTAACGCCAGCGAAGCCAGCGTAGCGGCATTCAGCCGCGCCACGTTGGCGACGTATCCAAAGTCGACGAACTTCAGCACATCGCCATACTCGGTTCCATTTTCCGTACGCACATTCTGGTGCTGATGGTGAAAATCCTCGCGATACTCCGTAAAGCGCACCCCGGCAAAACCCTCCTGGTTAAACGAATAGTGGTCGCCGCCGCGCAGATAACGGTCCAGCCGGAAGATCAATACCGGCTTCACGCCGGCGTCGTAGCTGCGCCCTACGTCGTAGATGTACCGCGCCAGCTCGCGCGAAGCCGAATCGTTTTCGCCCCCGAGAGCGCGAATCCGCTGGATCTCCTGCTCGGTGGCCGCTGCCGGCAATCCCTCAGAGAAAACCCGCACTACCGAATGGTCCTGTTCCGCACTTTTGTCGCCGCCCACAATGTCGTTATTGAGAACTACTTCTAAATCCCATTTGTGATCCTTGGCCATTTGGGCGAAGTGATGGCTGCCGTTTAACCCCTGCTCCTCGCCCGCGACGGCGAGAAAAATAATCGTCGCCGGAAACTTCATTTGGCTCGACATGCCGCTTAAAACCCGCGCGCACTCAAGGCTCACCGCCGTGCCGCTTGCGTCATCATTCGCGCCCGGCGCATCATCTTTTATATTGAACGTGTCGCTGTTGCGCGAATCGTAGTGACCGGTGACCAGCAGCATGCGTTTGGCGCTTTCGGGATCAGCGCCCCGAAGAACCGCATAAACATTGGCGATGACCGTCGGCTGTGGAATGCGATCCTGCGGCTTCTCGGTAAAGGTGTCGGTCATGACATCGAGGCACCCGCCGCACGCCTTCGAGTAACTTGCGAATTGCGCCTTGATCCAATCCCGCGCTGCGCCGACGCCGCGGCCCGCCGTAAGCGAAGCTTCGTCCTGCGCCGAAATGGTTGACCGGGTCCCGAAGCTCACCAGCTTCTCGATATTTGCCCGAATGCGCTCGGCTGACACTTGTTTCAAAGCGGCGGTAATCTGCGGATCGGCAGTCATTGGCCCATCCGCAGCCGGTTCCTGCGCCGCCATTACCCGGCCAACCGCCAGCACCAGTCCGACAACCAATAGCCGGCTTCTATTCATGCGAGGGAAAATCATTTAGGCTCCTTGTCTAGAATTGTCAAGAGCTGCTCCGCAATCCGCGTCGGATAAATAAATCCGTCGTCTCCCGCGCCCAGCCCTTGACCTGTAGCGGCGAAGAATCTAAATATTAACAAGGAGTATCTAACAAGTTCATCGGACAGCCTAATCGAAGTTGCCCAAACGGAGTGTAGAAATCATGGTTCTTTGTCCCGAATGCGAAACCCACCTGGATGTCGAAGAGGAAGAGGTCGACGAAGGCGAAATCGTATCGTGCCCCGAGTGCGGCACCGATTTCGAAGTCGTGACCACCAGCCCGCTTGAGCTGAAGGCGATCGAGGCCGGCTATGTGGAAGAGGAAGAAGAAGTGGAGACCGAAGACGGTGACGAGTAGCAGCGCCCACCGCATCCGCAGTGGATCGACCGCCCATCGCGCCGTCCTTTATCTTCAATGTTTTCTTATCGCCTTTCTCTTCTCTACTTTTAGCCGGCGCGCGCTGCCATTGAGCCAAGCCGCGTCTTCCCATAAGCTGAGGCCGTCCGACCCTTACGCGCTCATCTTCGGCACCATATGGGGGCCCGGCGACCAACCTGTCTTCGGCATCAGAGTCAAAATCCGCCGCGCCACGGACAAAAAGCCCTACTGGGAGGCGGTTTCCGACCATGCGGGAGAGTTCGCCCAACGCGTTCCCGCCGGCGAAGCCGAGTATATTATCTATGCCGATCTCAAAGGCGTGAAGACCACCGACGGCCTGCGAGTGCATCTGGTCCAGCCTGTCACGGTTCACGTGGAGTACGACGAGCGGGTCGACATGAGTTTGCATCTGACGCAATGAACCCGAACTCCGGTTTGTACAACGAGCGAGCGGTTTGAACCTCGCCACAATGACTTGAAAATGAACTGGCGCTTTAGCCCTGGATTTAGGCAAGTGTAGAATTCACACTATGATTCCGCTCAGGCACTCCGCTCTCATTTCTTGTGCATTCTTGCTGGCTGTCTCATTCGCTTTGGCCTCCGCCGCACCCGACAAGAGAGAGCAGCAACAAGGCCGCCTGCTCTACGGCAAAGTTCTCGACGATCACGACAATCCCGTCCCCAGCGCCATCGTCTATCTCACCAACACGCGAACCCACGCGGTAAAAACCTACATCATCGGCGACGACGGAACCTACCGTTTCCCGGGCCTCGCCAACGTCGACTACGAGGTCTACGCCCAGTTCAAGGGACACAAGAGCGATACGAAATCTGTGAGCCAGTTCGACGACCGCTCACAGGTTTACATTGATCTGAAAATCAGCACCCAGTAAAAATGTTGCCAAATTGGGTGCCATACAACTTTTTCCGGGCTTGAGGGTTCAATTCAGTATCAGAATGTTCTCATTCGGAGGGAAACCCTTGAACGTATTGCGCTCGCTTCAAAGCTTGAACCGCACGTGGGTGGCCGGACTCGCCACTCTGACTCTGATTGCCGCCTCGGCCGTATCGCTCTTCTCGCAGGGTGCGATGAGCCCCTACCAGGATGAGCAGGATGGCGTCAGCGGCGGCGGTAAATGGATGGTCTTCCGCCGCGAAGACAAGATGACCGGCGCGAAGAAAGTTCGCTTCGAGCTGATGTCGAACAACTATCTCCGCGAAGATCCCGATTCCAAGCCCCGCGTCGAGTTGGTCTGCAGCAACGGAAAATACGCCTATTCCGACTTCAATCCCGGCGCACGCCTCGGACGCCCTGATTATCCCGGCTTCTGGGGACAGCCCAAGATGGAAGTCCTGGTGCGCATCGACGGCTACCACGACCACAAAGGCTGGAACTGGGTTCGCGACCACTTCCTGGCTATGGATAAAGGCACGATTCGCGGCATGCTGGGCGCGGAAGTATTCAACATCGAAGTCAGAACCCGGACTGGGCCGCAGATTGCCGAATTTTCTCCGGCCGGACTCAATCTGGACGAGGTGAAGCACGCCTGCGACCTGACGCCGCATAAACCGTAAGGAATTTCTAAGCTATCGCCGGAGACGGCACGCCCCATCTTACTCGCGCTCTGCGCGATTTGGATGGGGCTTACCCATTATGGGTTTGAAGCCGGCACTACGGTCTTATTCGGAAGGCTAAGTTGCTCTCGAGCGTCCTACCGGGAGTGGTTACCTCCAACTTTCCTGTAGTTGCACCGGCAGGCACTGAAGTCGTGATCTCAGTACCCGATTTGACGGTAAACACTGCTGCCGTGCCGTTAAAGCTGACGCTGGTTGCGCCCGCTAAATCGGTCCCAAGGATAACGACTTGCTCTCCCACCATCCCAACGGTGGGTAGTGTTTCGACGAACGGACCGAGGCCCACGGAGAGGCTGAAGACGGTGCCGCCGGTGTAGGCTCCGCCGGCGGAAGCCGTTCCGTAGAAGTTCCCATCGGTGGCTTGGATTAGAGCTGCCAAAGGTTGTTGGCCATCGGGGCAATCTGTCACCGAGCAAAAACTGTATAGAGTGGATGGCCCACCCGCCGAAGTCATTTCAAACACGTTGCCCTCGCCGTACAGGCCGCCATCGGCGGTCACCCCAAAGAAGTTGCCGTTCGTACCTTGCACCAAGCTAGCAATGCCGGCGCCATCGGTGCCATCGAAGCCGCCCACCGTCGTCAGCGTACCCGCCGGATCGATCTCGAAGACTGTGCCCCAGCCTTTCGCCCCGCCTTCTCCCGTGGTTCCATAGATATTTCCGTTCGCAGCCTGAATTACTCCACCGTCAGGCCGTTCGCCATCGAAGCAGTTCCTCAGCGCGCAGAAGCTGTAGACTGCGGTGAACGCGCCCGAGGGAGAGAGTTCGAAGACAGTTCCGGCGTTGCTGGTCCCGCCATATTCAGCCGTACCGTAGAAGTTTCCGTTCGCGGCTTGAATCAGGCCGGCATAAGGATCTTCGCCATCCGCGCAATTCGGCAACGAGCAAAAGAGATAGAGCGTGGTCAGGACGCCCGCGGGAGTGATTTCGAAGACGGTACCGTAGCCATTCTTCGAACCGCCGAAAGTTGTGCCATAGAAATTTCCGTTTGCTTCAAGCAGCCCGGCGTAAGGGTAGGAGCCTTCCGGGTAAACGAAGCTGTGCAGTGTGGTCAGAGTGCCCGAGGGGGTAATTTTAAAGACGGTGCCAGTTTCCCCGGTTCCGCCGAAGGTAGTTGTCCCATAAAAATTTCCGTCGGTCGCAAGCATCAATCCGGCGCGGGGTAGCTGGCCATCGTCGCAGTTCGTTTGCGAGCAAAAGCTGTAAAGCGTGGTTACGGCGCCCGCGGTGGTGATCCTAAATACCGTGCCTTGGCCGTTGGCGCCGCCTCCGATGGTTGTTCCATACAGGGCGCCGTCTGCGCCTTGCACAAGTCCATTCGGGGTAACACCGTTGCTTCCGTCAAAGCTCAGAAGAGTATCGAAGGTTTGCGCGCGCAAAGCGGCTGCCATGGCGGCACAAAACGCGAGAACGGCGCATATCGACCCCCAACCGGCCAGGCGCACGCTATCTTTTCTTTTGGGCTGTATGGGAAAGAACCTGAGACTTTGTAACTTGATCATCGGAATCCTCCGTCGTCGAAATTAACGACTTGCGTCGCGGCAAAACCCACGGGTTCGGAACACGGATTCTGGGACGAGCCGCTAGGGGGAAGTCATACGGCGGCTCGAACAGCGAGCCATTATCTTCCCCGCGGATTACGCTGTCAATGTGCAATATCTTTCGGTAGGTCTCGGGGGGCGAGAAATCTCTTGCGGAACCAAGCGCAAGGGCGTCCCACGCGAGATCTTTCGCTCCGCCCGAAGAAAACGGCTCCGCTCAAGATGACGCCGTTGAGTTGCGACTCATTTCAAATTGAGCCGGTACCTATTTCGGCGGTAACTTGCGCTTCTCCCTTCCCTTTGTTCCACTGGAGCGGTGTTCCACTGGAACGGTCTGGGGCAGAACTCAAAGGGAAGGAAATAACGAAGGAAAGAGAAATTTAATGGACGCTCCTTTAATCCAAGGCGCAATCTTTGCACTCTTCGTCGTCGGAGTTCTGGTCTATACCGTCATGCTCTACAACGAGCTGGTGCGCCTACGCAACGACAACGACCGCGCCTGGGCTAACATCGACGTGTTGCTGAAGCAGCGCCACGATGAGATTCCCAACCTGGTGGAGACCGTTAAGGGATATATGCAACACGAGCAGCAGACCCTGCTCGCGGTCACTCAAGCGCGCACGGCTTCCATGAACGCGGCCAGCATCAGCCAGAAGGCCCAAGCCGATCTCGCCATGACGGGAGCTTTGCGCGGCCTGTTCGCCGTGGCCGAGAATTATCCGCAGCTGAAAGCCAATCAGAATTTCCTCAAGCTGCAGAATCGCATCACCGAATTGGAGGATCACATCGCCGATCGGCGCGAGTTCTTCAACGACGATGTAAACACCTACAACACCCGCATCGGCCAGATTCCCTTTGTTTTCGTCGCCAGTTTTATGAGCCTCAAGCCGGGCAGCATGTTTAGAGTTTCTGACGAAGACCGCAAACTGGTAGAAGTTAAATTCCAGCGTCAGGACGCTGCCGGTGCATAGGCGGTCGCGCCCCGAAGCCTGCTTGATCAAACCTCGCCGCTGCGTCTTCCCAGCCGATCTCAGCAAATAATCCAATTCTCCGCAAGCCCTTTGTGCTGCTCCCGCAACTAACCTTGGGAGTATGATCTAACTATCACCGAGAGGGGCAGTTTATGAATAAATTGTTGAAGTCGGTTCTAAAAACCGTAGTCTACGTGCTGGATCAGGCCGAGGACGTCGCCGATGACATGCGGGGCCGAGTTTCCGACACCGTCGACCGCGCCAGCGACCGGGTTTCCGATCTGCGCGACCAGGCTCACGATCTCTATCATGGCGAAGACCACACCCTGCGCAACGTCATCACCTTTGCAGCCGGAGTAGGCGTTGGAATTGCAACCGCGATGTTATTCTCTCCCGCCAGCGGCGAAGAGATTCGCGGACAGATCGGAGAAAAGGTACAGGACATCAGCGGGCGCGTTCGTGACCGCTTTTCGGCGGAGTCTGAGCGGCGAAGCGCGACCGGGACCGAAGGAGTCTAGCAGCGCAAGTAAGTCTCAAAACGTTCAAGAAAACCGGGAAATCCACGGATCTGAATCCGTCGATCTCCCGGTTTTCTTTGCGGCCTGCAATCCAATTGCGCTTAAATCTTTGACCTCGCTCAACCCACTCAGGGCGCCAGCAATCCATAGATATCCAGTTCCGTCGCGGTAGGAACGAAGACTCTCCCGTTTACTATCGTGGGCACGGTAAACTTCAGAGCCAATCCGGCCGTATCTCGCCCGTTCGCGGCCTGTGAGCTGTTGTACAGCTCCGTGGCAACGTTGCTCGCATCATAGGCATGCAGAACTGACGGTCCGCTTTGCGATGGATCGCATCCGCAACTGGTATAAGCCGAGTTGTCGATATCCCAGATAATGCCGTTTATGTTACCGTTCGCTGAGAGCGAAGGCGTCGCTCCGTGCGCCGAAGTGTAGGTTACGGTTCCCACTGAAGTTGGCGTTGTCGAAAGTGGCGCGGTTGTGTTGCTCGAACTCCAACTGAACGCCTGGAGGACGCTATCGTTACAATGGTAATAAACTGAGCCGTTCCAGTAGGCCGGGGTCGAGAAAATGTTGTTGTAACCGTCGGTACAGATCGGCACCGTTTGCACTACGTTGTTTGCCCCGCCGGGGTTATATCCTCCCATATCGTTTTGATTGACGACGAAGACGTTTCCGTCTTTCCCTCCACCGATCGCCATCGGTTGAGTGGAAGGACTCGGCAATAGAACATTTCCGCCACTGCCTAAGTCAGCATCCCACTCGGCGAGCGTAAAGTTATCGGCGGGGGTGAAGTATGTAACGATCGACAGCGTATTCGACTGAAGGCGCAGGAACGAATCATTGTAGCCGTTCGTCACCGGGTCGCCGATGCCAGGGTTTCCCGCCTGTAGTTCGTCGACTCCGCTCAACAGGTAGACATCGCCGGTCGAATCGTCAATCGCCGGAGCGGCGCCACCGGCCCAGAATCCGCCGCCATCGCCGTCTGGGGTAGCGTTGAAGACCTGCTGGAAGGTTAGCGTCTCCTTATCATAAGCAAAGACCCAGCCATGGAGGCAACTCCCAAAAGCGATGTAGAGCCAGTTCGTCACCGGATCGAGCGCCAAGGCCATGCGTTGATAGCAGGAAGTTTCCAGCGATATTTCGCCTCCCGAACTATCGCCGCCGGTGCCGGCGACTGTGCCATTGATCACCACCGGGCCTAACTTCACAGCACCGGTCGTCACATCAAGCCCGTACAACCGGAAGGGGGTTGGATTGTTTGGGCTCGACTCGGAGACCAAGTACATCGTGTTCGTTGTTGCATCGATCACCGGAGTCGAAAGGATGCCGACATTCGGGTACGCCCCTCCCGTGTCATCCACGGTGACTGGAGGTCCAATTTGAATGTCCTGCCAGAACGTTTGGGCATTCTGCGAAGAGGTTGCGTCTGCATCGAAGGCGTAGACGCTATTGTTCTGAGTTTCAACGAAAACTACATCGTGCGTGCCGCCCGCAATACTCAACTGTGACATGTACAGCGGTTGCGCGTAGATTTGGCCATCCACCGGATAAGCCAGCAACTTGCCGAACTGAGTCGACTTCACATTCGAGGGCGTTAGCGTTACTTCTTGAAGATAGGCTCCGTCCCGCGCGTCGTCGTTGTGGTAGGTGAGCACCGCTGCCTGCGCGACGTTCACGACCGTGACCGCAGCCGAAGCGCTCGCCGCGCTATCGGCGGTGCTGCTCGCGGTGATCGTATAGGCGCCGAGCGCCGAGGGCGCTGTGTACAACCCGGCACCGCTGATCGTGCCGGTCGCGGCACCGCCTCCCGCCACGCCATTCACCGACCAACTCACCGCACCGCTGTTCAACCCCTGCACGCTCGCGCTGAATTGTTGCGTGCTGGAGGGAGAAATCGTTGTCACCTGTGGTGAAACCGACAGCGTGAAAACCGATATGGCCGCACTGGCAACACCGGCAGGATCGGCAACACTGCTTGCCGTGATCGTGTGTGTTCCGACCGAATTCGGCGGCGTATAGAGTCCGCTCATAGAAATTGTCCCCACATTGCTACTTCCGCCGGGAACGCCATCCACCGACCAGCTCACGCCGGTCGATAAGGAAATCGCAGCCGTGAATTGCTGCGCCTGCCCGGTCGCTCCATCCAAAGCCGCCGACGCCGGAGAAATTCCCAAAGTAAAAACTGACACCGCAGCGCTGGCCGCGCTCGCCGAATCCGCCACACTTGTCGCCGTGATCGTATGGGTCTCCGCCGTGGTTGGCGGCATATACAAGCCGCCCGAAGAAATCGTGCCGACGCTGGCGTTTCCACCCTGCACGCCATCCACCGACCAGCTCACCGCAGTGTTCGAGAGCGAGACCGTTGCCGTGAATTGTTGCCCTTGTCCGGTTGATCCATCAAGCGTTGCCGAGATGGGCGAAATCGCCGTACCTGTGATCACCGTGACCGAGGCTTTCGCGCTACTCGTCGTCTGCGCCACACTTGTCGCCGTAACCGTATGCGAACCGGGCGTGGGCGGCGCGGTGTACAAACCCGCACTGGCTATCGTTCCCACGGTAGAGTTCCCACCGCTGACCCCGTCTACCGACCATGTGACCGACGTATTACTCGAGCCCTTAACCGTGGCGGTAAATTGGCTGGTTGATTTCACTACGACGCTTACCGTGCTTTGATTCAATGAAACCGTCACAGCCGGCGTGGGAGGAGGGGTAGGAGGAGTCGGATTTGACGTCGAGGAACTCGATCCGCAACCGGATAAGGCTATTGCAAGCGCCAGGGCGAAGCCGGGGAGGCACAACTTAGGCATCGAGCGCTGTTTCGTATCAAATACCAATGGACACTTCCTTGGGAGATGTTCGGACTGGCCAATCTTGGATGGTTGCCGCTTACTGAGCGTTGCTTCGAGAGTACGTCAGGATAATCCGGGACACACTAGAGGACTTACTGTAGAAGGCCGCGATAAACGCACACCAGGGTACGAAGCCAATCGACAGCCAAACGGCTTTGCATCAATTTGTCTGCGTGGACTTTACGCGAGCAGTTTCGCGGCGTCTTTCGCGTAATAGGTGAGTATCATGTTTGCGCCCGCGCGCCGTATGCTAAGCAGCGATTCCATCATCACGCGCTCGCGCTCAATCCAGCCATTTCGTGCCGCGGCTTCAATCATGGCGTATTCGCCGGAAACCTGATAAGCGGCCAGCGGTAGATCGAATCGTTGCCTGGCCGCGGCAATCACATCGAGATAGGGCATCGCCGGCTTCACCATGATCATGTCCGCGCCTTCTTCGATATCGAGTTCAATTTCTCGCATGGCCTCGCGAAGGTTTGCTCCATCCATCTGGTAAGAGCGCCGGTCGCCGAACTGCGGCGCCGAATCCGCCGCCTCGCGGAATGGCCCGTAGAATCCCGAGGCAAACTTCGCCGCGTAAGAAAGTATGGGAGTACTGGCCAGCCCCGCTTGATCAAGCGCGCGCCGTATCGCCGCGACCCGGCCATCCATCATGTCGGAAGGCGCAATGATGTCGATACCCGCCTTTGCCAGCGACACCGAAGTACGCGCGAGTAATTCGAGGGACGAATCGTTCTCGATTTCGAAACCGGATTGAGCTGCGCGCTCGACCGCGGATGCCAGTTTCTCGATCGCCTTGGTTTTCTCTTTCGTGTTCTTAGCCGCAAAAACACGTTCCGGCGGGGTCAACGTGTCTCGAACCGCCGCGCCCAGGGATTTCGGCGGCGGGGCCGATTTAACGATTCCACAATGCCCATGCGACATGTATTCGCAAAGGCACACATCGCCCATCAGAAGCAGGCCCGGCACCTCGCGTTTCAAAGCCCGCGCCGCCTGCTGCACGATTCCGTCCTCAGACCACGCTCCAGTCGCAACCTCATCTTTCTTTTCGGGAAGGCCGAACAGAATTACCGCCGGCACGCCAAGAGAGCGAACCGCGTCAGCTTCCTTCACCGCCTCATCCACCGAAAG
Source organism: uncultured Acidobacteriaceae bacterium (assembly GCA_964530145.1). GTDB lineage: Bacteria > Acidobacteriota > Terriglobia > Terriglobales > Acidobacteriaceae > Sulfotelmatobacter. The sequence continues at coordinate 33,685 of CAZGXY010000014.1, forward strand.
ATTGAAGACTCCCGGCATCGATCGAACTTCCTTCCGCACTCCCTCGCCGGGGCAAACAAACATGGGATAGACAAATGCATCGGGAGTAAGGCGCGTCTCCCGCACCATATTGCGCAACTGTTCCGTGCGCCGGAGACGACGAAGCCGGGTAACCGGAAAACCCATACGAACCACCAGGATCGAAGACTAACTGCTTGAATCTACGATTCTAACAGGGTCACCCGCCTGCGCCGGTTTAGGGCAGACGGCAGCAATGTGTGACCAAAGTAACCTATGGTTCCCGGAAGCCATCTGGGAATTCCGTTTCTAATCCCTAGAATGTAACCGGATGGGTCTGTTCCCACGACACCGCTGGTTTGCGCTGGCTGGCGCGGTTACGCTGGCTTTCGCGTTGGTGTCTTTGACGTTCCCGCGCGGCTTCGCGCTGGTGGCCGTCTTCGACCTCGGATTTTTCTTGCTTACCCTCGCGGTTGCCGTGGCGATGCTGGTCAATGGGCGGACGGAACAGGGCGTAAACCGCCGTTTCTGGCTCCTCATGGGCTCAGGATGCCTTCTTTGGGCCTGCGATTCAGCCGCCTGGGCCTACTTCGAGGTCCTGCGCCAAGCGCCTGTGCCCCGCGAGTGGTTCATGAACGTCATCCTGTTCCTGCATTTCGTTCCCATGATTGCAGCGGTGGGCATGCGCCCGCACCGCGCTGAGCGCGAGCCACGCTTCCGCGGGGGAACCCTCGAGTTTCTTCTTCTGCTGGCGTGGTGGATTTTCCTCTACGCATTCATCGTATTTCCACCGCAATACGTGGCGATGAATACGGCACTGTACGAAAAAAACTCCGCCGCCTTGTATCTGGCCGAAACCGCCATACTGGCTTTGGTTCTGGGAATCGCCGCCCGCGGCGCTACTGCCGGCTGGCGATTAATCTATCTCAACCTGATGGGCGCCAGCATCTTGTATGCGCTCGACTCGCAGGGTCTGAGCTTTGCGATGGACAGCGGCAGATATTACACCGGCAGCATCTTCGATGTCCCCCTCATAGGCACGGTCTGCTGGATGGCTGCAACCGCGCTCACCGCAAGCCAGTGGCAGTCCGAGCCCGTCCCGCCGCAAGAGAACGATAAGTGGGGCGAGGTCACCCTGCGCCTGGCTAGTTTGGCAATTCTCTCCTTGCCCGCGCTCGGACTCTGGACATTCCTGCTGGACAAGTCGCCAGCCCCGGCGCGGACCTTCCGCCTATTCGCCGTTCTAGTCGCGATGCTCGTCCTCGGAGCCTTCCTCTTCGTGCGCCAATATCTTCAGGATTATGCTCTGATGCGCCTGCTGAACCGATCCCGCCGCAGTTTCGATAACGAACAGCGGCTGCAGACTCATCTGGTACAGAGAGAGAAGCTGGCATCCCTGGGCGAACTGGTCGCCGGCGCAGCGCGGGAAATCGACCAGCCACTCACCGCCATCATGAATTTCTCAGAGAAGCTGTGGTCGAATCACCGCCTCAGCCCTGAACAGGATACTCTGGTTCGTAAGATCGTCAGTCATTCTCAACGCACCCGCGACCTCATCGCCAACCTAATGAGCTTTGCCCAGCAAAGCTCCAACGAAAAAGCGATGGTCGACGTGCGCACGCTTCTGCAACGCAGCGTGCAGATGCGCGAACTGCAAGCGCACGAACACAAAATCCGTATCGAAACTTCGATTGAGGCGAACCTGCCCCGGGTTTGGGGAGACGGTCATCAACTCTTTCAAGCCTTCGTCCAGATCCTCGAAAACGCTCTTGACGCCCTCGAAGAAAGCCACGGAGGCTCGTTGCAAGTGATCGCCGCTCAACAGGGAAATCAAGTCGTCGTCGAGTTTGCCGATAGCGGCCCCGGAATCAAAGAGCCGCATCGTGTCTTCGATCCCTTCTATACGACCAAGCCCATCGGCAAGGGCACCGGCCTCGGCCTGAGCGCAGTCTACGGAGTCGTGCAGGATCACCGCGGGCAGATCACCTGCCACAACAAGGCTCAGGGTGGAGCGGTCTTCGTTCTTCGCCTGCCGACGGCCAGCCCAAACAGCATTCAAGCGCTGGCCGCTGCGCATCCTTAATTCAAGGCGGCATAATGCAAGCGTCATAATCAACCCGTGGCGCATTCCGCATCTGTCCTGATTTCCAGCGCATTCCTGTAACATTAGCCGATGCCGGAACCGCTCCTCCACAGCTCCGCGCGCGTGCTTGAGTTCGACGCTCTGCGTGATCTTCTGCGCGGATACGCTTCATCCCCGCTCGGTCAGGCAAAGATCGCCGCGCTCACGCCCTCGACGGACGGGTCATGGATAGCCGAACAGCAAGAACTTACGGCTGAGATTCGCGAATTCCGCCGCGTCGGCGGGCGGTTCGATTTCTCCGGCCTGCTCGATATAAGAAAATTAGTTGAAAAATCCAGAATCGCAGGCGTTGCCCTCGAAACCTCCGAGATCCGCGACGTCGTGCTGATCGTTGATCGCGCAGCCGAATGGCGCGAAATCGCGTCGCGGGCTCCAGCGGGCATGAGAGCACCATGGCGTTGCACGGTCGCGGTTTCCGCAGGTATTCCGGACTTCAGCGACTTCCTACGGTTCTTCCGCAATAAGATCGAGCCCGATGGAACTCTCGAAGATCACGCCTCGCCCGACCTCGCCCGCATTCGCCGCGAAATCGAAAAGCAACGGCGCGAGATTCAGCACTCGCTGCAAGGCTATCTCCGTCGCCTGGCCGAAGGCGGGGCGGTGCAGGACGAATTAATCACCATCCGCGGCGAACGCTTCGTTATTCCGGTAAAGATCGAACAGAAGCGCCGCGTACAGGGCGTTGTCCACGGAGCCAGCTCCAGTGGTCAAACCGTCTTCATCGAACCCATCGAAACCATCGAGCAAAATAATGAACTGGTTCGCCTGTTCGATGAAGAACTGGCTGAGATTCACCGCATCCTCGTCGAAATGACACGCCGCATTGGGGAGCAGGCGGATGCGATTCTCGCATCCTCAGCGGCCCTAGCTGAGTTGGAGTTGCAATTCGCCAAAGCCCGCTTCGCCGAAGACTACAACTGCGTCCAGGTAAAATACAGAGAAAGCCGGCGCGGCCACGAACCATGTGGGGACGGCCTCGCCCGTTCAGGCTCAGCCGAAGCCCCGAGCGGAGCCGAGGGAACGGCGAGCCTGATTCTGCACAACGCCCGCCATCCTCTTCTAGAACGCAACCTTAAACCCAAGGGCCAGCAAGTAGTCCCCATCACCGTCGAACTCGAAGGCGACCGCCGCCAACTGGTCATCACCGGACCCAACACCGGCGGCAAAACCGTCACACTCAAGACGATCGGCCTTCTGGCGCTCATGGCGCAGTCAGGCATTCCAGTTCCCGCCGACCGCGCAGAACTTCCAGTCTTCGACGCGGTCCTTGCCGACATCGGAGACTACCAATCGATCGAACAGAATCTTTCCACTTTTTCCGCGCACGTCACCAACATAGATTTCATCTCGCGCACCGCGACGCCGCAATCGTTGGTCCTGCTCGACGAACTCGGCTCGGCCACCGATCCCGAAGAAGGAGCAGCCCTGGCCGTGGCCATCGCCTCGTACTTCGGGCGCATTGGCTGCATGACGGTGATCTCCACCCACCACACGTCTTTGAAAGTTTATGGGGCGAATACCTCCGGCGTGATCAATGCCTCGGTTGGCTTCAACGAAACGACGCTGCAGCCTACGTACGAATTGAAAATGGGAGTGCCCGGAGCATCCGCCGGCATCAACATCGCACAACGCCTGGGATTGAATCCAGCGATTATTGAGGCCGCCCGTTCGCGCCTGGGAACGCAAGCCCGCGACGTCGGTGAATTTCTCGACAGGCTTCACGCCGAGCTGCGGACAGCGGAAGCCGAACGCCTGCGCCTGCGGACGGGCCAACAAGAGCTGGACCTAGAAAAAAAGCGTCTGGCAGTTGAAGAAAAGAGCGCCCAGCAGGCTAAGGTTCGCGAGATGGAGAAAAAGCTCGAAAGCGTTCTGCGCGATTTTGAATACCAGGCTCGCGAATCGGTGAATGCGATTCAGGATCGCGCTGCCGCGCAGAAAGTCTCCAAAGATGCCGAACGCCGCATCGCCAAATTACGCCGGGAATTTCGCGACCAGTTCGATTCAACCGTGGTGGCGCATGCGAGCGGAGCCGACCAGGGCGACCCAAACGCCCAGCCGCAAAAAGTGAAGCAGGTCTCCGAAGGCGACACGGTCAAACTGAAAACGACTGGCCGTTCGGCCCGCATCTCGCGCAAATTCGATGACGATCATTTCGAAGTCGAGATGGGCGCAATGAAGATGAAAATCCCGCGCGACGATATCGCGCAGGTTCTGGTACCCGCGCGCCCGGCCGGCGACTCCCCGGTGAAAGCGGCGCGGGCCCGCGGGATTTCCGTTTCAGTCGCCAGCGAGGGCGAGAACGCTCCGTCAGAAATCAACGTCATCGGCTACAACGTCGACGACGCCACCCGCGAAGTGGAGAAGTTCGTCGACCGGGCTTTCCTCGCCGGATTGCCCCGCGTCCGCGTAGTTCACGGCAGCGGCATGGGGATTTTGCGCAAAGCCCTGCGGCAATCCCTGCAACAGCACCCGCACGTCTCCAATGTGACCGAGGCCCGGCAAAACGAAGGCGGCGGAGGCGCAACGGTCGTCGAGCTGAATATATAGTCCAGCTCAACATGTAAACGGCCACGCAAAATCGAATGAAAAAATCCGCAATCGTCGCGTTGTTCTTCTGCATAACCCTGGTCCTGACCGCTTCACCCCTGGCCGCTTCCGATTCTTCTAAGCCTGCAAAGCAGGTTTGGATTACCGATGCCTTCATCGTCTCTCCGGAGAGCCTCGATCACATCGCCAAAGGCAGTGTGTTGATCGAGAACGGCCGCGTCGCCCGCATCGAACGAAATCGCCCCAGAATTTCTCGTGGATCCACGGTAATCCCCGGCAACGGACAATACCTGATTCCCGGGCTCATCGACTCCCACGTACACCTCGCCAACGTTCCGGGCATGAGCTTCGATCAAAGCCAGAACACACCCGAGATGGTTCGCGAATACTTTCGGCAACTCCCGCGCTCGTACCTTTACTTCGGTTACACGACTCTCGTCGATCTCGCCGTCTTCCGTCCTCAGGTTCTGCGAGACTTCCGCAACGCTCCATTGCATCCCGATCTGTACGACTGCGGCGGCTCGCTTCCCCTCGCCAACGGCTATCCGATGAATTTTCTTCCTCCTGAAATTCGGTTCCAGCCGTTTCCGAATTTTATTTATGATCCGCGGCAAGCCGGACGCATCCCTGCGGAGTTCAAGGCCGAAGATCACACGCCCGCCGCCGACGTGGCGCGGGTCAAGGCCTCCGGCGCAATCTGCGTCAAAACTTATTTCGAGCGCGGCTTCGCCGACGACAAAAACCTGCCGGTTCTGACGCCAGGAATGTTCGCTGAAGTTCGAAAGGCCGCGACGCAAGACGGGCTCGTGCTCATGATCCATGCCAACAGTTTTGAAGCACAGAAGTTCGCCGTCGATGGCAACGCCGACGTGATCGCGCACGGCATGTGGCACTGGGGATCTCTCGACTCGCAGCCCGATGTGCCCGAAGAAATCAAACACCTGCTCGATCGCATCGTGGAGAAACAAATTGGCTATCAGCCGACCATGCAGGTTTTGTATGGCGAGATGGCGTATTTCGATCCCGAATATCTGAAGCACGACGCGCTCACCAAAGTCGTGCCCAAGCCGCTGCTCGACTGGTTTCATTCTTACGACGGCAGTTGGTTCGGCCGTGAGCTGAATGAGGACCACATGCCCGACGCGGGGTTTATCGCGGGCTACGAAAGAGGGCCGATGCGCCGCGTGCGCCAGGTGACCGCTTATCTGGCCGCGAAAGACGCCAACTTCTTGTTTGGCACCGACACGCCGTCAAGCCCCACTTACGGCAATCTGCCTGGGCTGAACGGTTATCTTGAAATGAAGCAACTGCAGAAAGCGGGGTTGTCGCTGGCCCAAATACTCAAAGCCGCGACCATCAACAATGCGCGCGAATTCAAAATGGAGTCGGAAGTCGGAACCATCGAGCCTGGCAAGATTGCGAACTTGATCCTGATGAAGAAATCCCCGCTCGAGTCCGTAGACGCCTACGACAGCATCACTACCGTTTTCGTGCATGGGAATGTTATTTCCCGAGAGACCCTCGCCGCTGACTCGCAATAAGGCTCAGCTCCTCAGGAATCGCCTTTCCCTCAACTATTAACCGCTAACCAGCGTCTTCCACAGTTTCTCCACAGCAACTCATCTCGGGCATATTCCAATCATCTCGCAAATCCCGCACAATTCCCTCGGAGCAGTGTAACTTTCCTACATGGCCAACCCCGGCGATTTCGCGTACACGGTCAAGCAGCAGGCGGATATCGTCCGCATCGTCGGCGACTACGTCAAGCTGAAAAAAGTCGGGGCGCAGAATTTCTCGGGGCTTTGTCCGTTTCATGGAGAAAAGACTCCGTCGTTCTCCGTCCATGCCACGCGGCAGTTCTTTCACTGCTTCGGCTGCGGCCTCTCGGGAGACGTATTCAGCTTCGTCCAGAAGATCGAGAACATCACCTTCCCCGAAGCGGTGCGCGTGGTGGGGCAGAAGCTGGGAATTCCGCTGCCGAAGGCCACCTACTCAAATCCCATAGAGGCCAAGGAAGCGAAGCTGCGAGCGCAGTTGCTCGACGCCCAGGAACGCGCGGCCGCATTTTTCCAGGAATGCCTGAAACGGCCGGAAGGCGCGAGAGCGCGAGAGTATCTGGCAGGCCGCGGACTCGATGAAAAAACCATCGCAGATTTCCGCATCGGTTACGCGCCCGATTCCGGCTTCCTGCTGCGCGATCGGCTCATCAACGAATTCGGCGAAGAAGCTCTGCGCGAAAGTGGATTGTTCTCGTGGAAGCAGGACGAACATGGCGGCGAAAAGCAGGTTCCTCACCGCGCCTCCGGCGCGGTTCGGAATGACATCGGTGGAGAGTCGGACAGCGTGCCGACGACCGACAGCCGAAGACTGACAGCAATGTACTCCAAATTCCGCAACCGCGTCATGTTCCCCATCGCGAGCGACACCGGCAAAATCATCGCCTTTACCGGCCGCACTCTCGCCACCGACGAAAAAGCCGGACCGAAGTACCTGAACTCGCCCGAAACAGCGATCTACTCAAAAAGCAAAATTCTTTTCAACCTTGACCACGCCAAGGAAGCGATCCGCAAGCTCGACTACGCAATCCTCGTCGAAGGCCAAATGGATTGCATCTCCGTTTACGCCGCGGGATTTCACAACGTGATCGCCAGCTCCGGCACGGCGTTCACCGAGTTGCAAGCCAAGCTGCTGGCGCGATTCAGCAAGAACGTCGTCGTAAACTTCGATCCCGACACCGCCGGCGCCAAAGCCACCGAACGCACGCTGGCCTTGCTGGTCGAAGAAGAATTTCAAATCCGCGTGCTCACTTTGGAGCAGGGCTTCGACCCCGACCTCTACATCCGCCGCAAAGGCAAAGAAGCTTACGGCGCGGCCCTGCGCGGCTCGCAAAAATATTTCGACTACCTGATCGAGCGCGCTCGCAGCCAATTTCCGGTGCGCAACCCCGAAGGCAAAGTAAAGGCGGTGAATTATCTGCTGCCGCACATTCAGCGCATCCCCAACCGCATCGCCCGCGACGAACTGGCGCAAGAGATCGCTCAAAAACTCGGTATTGACTCCACGGTCCTGCGCCAGGAACTGCGCCACGTAGCCGCCGAACGCTCCGCGGCAAAAGTGAAGCCACAAGCCGAGTCTCAGGCCACCGACGCCGAAAGGATTCTGGTCCGCGCTCTCGCGTCCTCGCGCCAAATGCAGCCCGCGGCGGAACAAGTCTCCGCACCCGACGGCGCGCGCAACGTTCTTAAAGAAGAAGAATTCGACCCCGCCCGCCAAGCTCAATTCGTCCTCCAGAACGAAGGCCTGCATCGCGGCCTGGCAACCGAATCGCTGGTCAAATCCCTCTTAGACACCGCAGCCGAAGTGGCCGACGTTATGGAGATCCCCGCATCCGACGCTGACCGTCGAATGCTGGCCACCATTCTGCTGAAGGAAGAAGACGAAGAACTAACCGCCGAGCGCCTGGAGGGTGCTGTCCGCGCCCTGCGCCGCATTCACCTGCGCCGACGGCTCGAAGAAACCCACCGCCAATTGAAGCAGCCCGGGCTGGCCGACGATAAAGTACGTATGCGCGAGCTGTTGCTCGAAGTCGAGCGGCTAAGTCGCGCCCTGCGCGATCCGAACCTGGGCGAAGCGGGACTGCAGAGGACAGGCTAGAAAATCGGCGGCAGCAGAACCGGCAGAATCCGCCCACAAATTGGCCCACAATCGCATGAAAAGATTCGGCGTTAAGGGGCAAACAGCATGAAACAAAACGGCCCTCAGAACCATCTAAGTATTTAGCGAAGTTGCAGTTAGCGATGGCTGGGCAGCCTTCTGGCGAGGCAAGTGATAGACAGCGCGGTACTTATATGTTAGAGTCTATAAGTTTGTGCTAGGCGCACAACTCCGCGCGGCCCCAGAATTCCCACCATCACAAAGTACCATAACGCTCTCCGCGAGCGAAATTGACAATTTGAGGAACACATCTTTTGGCTCTTGATGACAAGTACGACGATATAAAAAAGCTGGTCGACGCCGGAAAAGAAAAGGGATACCTCACCTACGATCAGGCCAATGAACTGATCCCGCACGACGTGCACAGTCCCGAGGACCTCGACGACCTGCTGACTACGATCGGCACGCAAGGTATCGACGTGCTCGAAGGCCCGAAAATGCCTTCGGCGGCGCTCGACAAAAAATTCGAAGACATCGAAGAGGGGGAAGATGTCGAACTCGACCTCACTCCTGGCGCGATGGAGAAGACCAACGATCCCGTCCGGATGTACCTGCGCGAGATGGGAACGGTTCCCCTACTCACCCGCGAAGGTGAAGTTGAAATCGCAAAGCGCATCGAACGCGGCCAGATCCGCGTGCTGAAGGCTCTCTCCCGCTCGCCGATCGTGATTCACGATCTGCTGGCCATGGGCGAAGACCTGAAGAAGGGCGTGCGCTCGATCAAGGAAGTCGTCACCTTCGACGAAGAAGAAATCACCGACGAAATTCTGCAGAATCGCCTTAACGAGTTCACTGGCAAGATCGACGACATGGCCAAGCTGTACAAGAAAGTCGGTGTCCTGCAGGAAAAGTACATTGAGATGTCGCAGAAAAAGCGGCCCAAGGATCATCGCCGCAGCCGCCGCAATCTCGCGCGGGGTATTGTGCGGGTTTCAAAGGCAGTCCGCAATCTGGGATTCACCAACGCCGAGCGCAAGCGGCTGATCGACCGCGTCAATAAAACTGTTGATGCCATGCGTTCGCTTGACCGGCAGGCTGGAAACCTGGAGCGCAAAGCCGACGCCACACGCAGCGAAGACGTAAAAAAGGAATACAAGCGGCAGGCGCGCGCGGTGCGCAGCGAAATCGAAAAGCTGGAGCAGGAAGCTGGCCTTCTATTCCAGGAGATCAAGCGCACGCAGCGCGAAATCATCCAGGGAGACATGGATGCCGAGCAGGCCAAGCGCGAGCTGATCGAAGCCAACCTGCGTCTCGTGGTGTCGATTGCGAAAAAATATACTAACCGCGGCCTGCAGTTTCTCGACTTAATTCAGGAAGGCAATATCGGCCTGATGAAGGCGGTCGACAAATTCGAATACCGCCGTGGCTACAAATTTTCGACCTACGCCACGTGGTGGATTCGGCAGGCGATTACTCGCGCGATTGCCGATCAGGCGCGTACGATTCGCATCCCAGTGCACATGATCGAGACAATCAACAAGCTGATCCGTACCTCTCGACAGCTTGTCCAGGAACTCGGCCGTGAACCTACCAGCGAAGAGATTGCCAAGCGCATGGATATCCCGGTCGCGAAAGTCCGCAAGGTTTTGAAGATCGCGCAGGAGCCAATCTCGTTGGAGACGCCAATCGGTGAAGAGGAAGATTCGCACCTCGGCGATTTCATCGAAGACCGAGCCGTCGTTTCACCCGCGGAAGCGGTGATCAACGTGAACCTGAAAGATCAGACAGGACAGGTCCTTCGTACGCTAACCCCGCGCGAAGAAAAAGTCATCAAGATGCGCTTCGGCCTTGAAGACGGCAGCGAGCATACTTTGGAAGAAGTCGGTCAGTCGTTTGCCGTTACGCGCGAGCGAATCCGGCAGATTGAGGCCAAGGCGCTACGAAAGCTACGCCATCCATCGCGCTCGCGAAAGCTGCGGGCGTTTATGGATGGCGTGAGAGACTAAGGGTTTTTCACAACGGATTCACGGAGAAACAGCGAAACGATATTGAGGAGGGCGCGGCTTCGATCGCGCCTTTTTTTTCTCTTCCGAATTAGTACCTGTTCCAAGCAAAGATTCCGCCGCACCCCACCACGCTCGCAAGTCTGGCCCGTAGAATCGTCGCTAGTGCGGTGAGTTTGAAATTCAAGCATGGTGGAGTCACGGATCGAGTTGTTGCCATAGGCGACTGGTGAATCTTTTCGATCCCGACTAGCATTTACTCAGGTAGCCGGATAATCCTGAGAGTTGTCTGCATGCCTAAACTGTGTCCCGGAGAGTTTTTCAGTTTTGCTTATGATGCTTTCTGCAGTGACAAACTGCAATTTGTTCTCACCACGCTGGGAATGCTGATTGGGACCGCTTCCCTAATTCTCGTCGTCACGATTGGATTGACCGGCAAGCAATATGTCTTAAATCAGATTCAATCGATCGGCGTCAACATGGTTGAGGCTGAGTATGCCGGCGGCGGGCGCGAAGAGAATGTGCCGGATTTCCTGACGATCAATGACATGCAGGCGGTGATGGAGCGGGTATCCGGAATCGCAAACGCTTCGCCTGTGGTCCCGCTGAATGAACGGACGGCAACTGGCGCGGGCAGGGAGAGCGATATTCACGTGCTGGGAGTTCTCCCGCAATACAGTTCTGTGCGCAACCTGGTCGTTCTCACTGGCAGGCCCCTGGACGCGAGAGATGAGCAGGCGCACAACAAAGTTGGCGTGCTGCAGCAGAAACTTGCTAAGGAGCTTTACGGATCTGTGCAGGAGGCAGTTGGCAAGACCATCACACTGGGAGGACTGCCCTTCACTGTCATCGGAACGTTTCGGGAGCGGGTGAATACCTACGGGCAATCGGAAGTCACCGACAATTCAATGCTAATTCCGTACAGTGTGAGCCGGTATTTTACCGGCACGCCGTATGTCCGGCAGCTCTACTTTTCGGTGACCGACCCGTCGATGGTGATTCCTCTGACGGGCCAGATTCACAAAGTGCTGGTGGCGCGGCACCGGCCACAATCGGAGTACGTGATGCAGAATCTGACGTCGCTGGTCACGCTTGCGGACCGCTCGGCAAATGCTCTGACGATGGTGTCGCTTCTGATCGCGACGGTGACACTGCTGGTCGGCGGCGTTGGAATCATGAACATCATGTTCGCCACGGTTTCTTCGCGAATTCGCGAAATCGGCATTCGCAAGGCGGTGGGTGCGACGAATGCGGAGATTCGCTTTGAGTTTCTCTCAGAGGCGATCCTGATCTCCCTGGTCGGGAGCCTGGGTGGGGTGCTGATCGGATTGGCGCTCCCTTTCTCGGTACGTTTCCTTACGGAGTACCGAATCCCCATCTCCGGCATTTCGGTGATCGTTGCCGTACTCACTTCCGCGACCGTGGGTATTGTGTTCGGAACGGTGCCAGCGGTTCGTGCCGCGAGGTTGGATCCGGTGGAGAGTTTGCGATACGAGTGAGAGTAGCTGGCTTGAACCGAACAGCAGCATACAACTTGGGGCTTCCACTGAAATCAAGTAACATTAAGTTCGCGGCGATTTGGTGGTTCGCGGAATATCGCCACTTTGCCTTGTTGATATGTGTTTGCTCGGCGAACCGCATTTGATCAGACAGAATGTCCATTGCGCCCATAAAATCTTCTTCCAGTCTGCACTTCAAGACCTATCTTTTGATCTGCCTGATGGTGATATTTGGTCCTCTGGGCAATGTACTTCTCGGCAAGGGAATGAAACAGGTCGGGGCGGCGAGCCCTGAAACAGCCGCTGGGATGCTTGGCCTCGTTCTCCACGTGTTCTCTTCGGGATCGATATGGCTTGGCATCGGCTGTCTGCTTACTTTTTTCGGGGCTTACATGCTGGTGCTCTCCTGGGCGGATTACAGTTACGTGCAACCGGCATCTGCGGCGGCCTATGGGATGGTCGCTTTGCTGGCTCATTTTTTGCTGCGCGAGGTGATCACCCCGACGCGCTGGATTGGAGTTTCGCTGATTTGCCTCGGCGTTCTTGTAGTGGGTAACACGCCTCCGCGTACCACGGATCCAAGCTAGATGCTGGCCATCGTCTTCTATCTTTTAATTATTGGAGCCGGTACGGGCGGTGAATTGTGCGTGGCGAAGGCCATGAAAGCGGTCGGCGAAGTGAAAGACTTTCGCCCTTCTGCCCTGCTGCGCTTGATTCCGCGCGTCTTGCGAGTTCCGTGGATGTGGGCGGGCGTGGGACTCATGGCGACGGCGTTCTTCTCGCTGCTCGCTGTGTTATCGCGGGAAAACGTCAGCTTAGTGGTTCCAGTCACCGCGCTCAGCTACGGAGCGGGAGCGCTGGGAGGTAAATTTTTTCTCGGAGAGAATGTCACACCGCGCAGGTGGGCCGGCGTGCTTTTGGTATGTGCGGGCGTCGCTCTGGTGGTAATTGGCCACGGGTAACACATTGCGGCGCCCCATGACGGATAAGGTGCAACTCTTTGGGCTAGTTGGTGTTACGGAATCTGTATCGTGTAAAATGGTCCAACCGGGAAAATGAGCCGCACATCTTAAGTTAATTCGCCGTTAAATCGTCCAGGTTCGCGTTATAGCTCGCAGAATCTCGCCGTGCCCAGTTCTGTAGTTCGTTCCGACCTCCACGGGCCAATTTGCGGGAATCGCAAGCTGATTCAGAGAAAGCAATAGAGGCGCAAGCGCTTGTGTGGAATAGTCGGCTTCACGCATAAACGTTGGGTACCGGATTCGGGGCGGATTCAGCGTGCCACTGGCACGCTGGTTCACCGCGGTCCTGACCAACAAGGTACATTTCAATCCAGCCTGTGCTCGATGGGCGCAACGCGGCTCAAGATTATTGACCTTGCCGGCGGCGACCAACCCATGTTCTCTGACGATGGCGAGGTCGCCGTCGTGTTCAACGGCGAAATCTACAATCACCGGGAATTGCGCCGCGAATTGCAGGAACTCGGTCACAATTTTCACTCCCACTGCGACACGGAAACTGTTCTGCGGGCTTTTCTGGAATGGGATACGGGTTGTTTTGCGCGCTTGCAAGGCATGTTCGCCATCGCCTTGTGGACGAAATCGACGCGGCGCCTCGTCCTGGCCCGTGACCGCATGGGGATTAAGCCGCTTTATTTCGCGCGGCGCGGAGCTGATTTGTTCTTTGGCTCCGAACTGAAAGCGATTCTGATCCATCCTGAGATTGAACGGCAGCTCAGCCTGAATGGCCTCGACTGTTATCTCTCGTTGAACTACGTTCCCTCTCCCTGGACGCTTGTGGAAGGAATCGAGAAACTTCCTCCGGGGCAGTGGCTGGAGTGGCGGGACGGCGAGGTCTGCTCCGATTCCTATTGGCGGCTGCCATTTGGAGTTGATCGCAACTGGACGCTGGAATCCGCCAAAGAAGAGCTGGACAAGCTTCTGCGGCAATCCGTTCGCGAGCACATGGTCTCTGACGTGCCGCTGGGCATGTGGCTGAGCGGAGGCATCGACTCCTCGACAATCTTGCACTACGCCGCCGAATCCGGCGCGCCACTCAAGACCTTTTCGATTTCATTTCAGGGTCGCAGTTTCGACGAGAGTGCATATATTCGCGAGGTTGTACAGAGGTATCACACCGAGCATGAGGAGTTGGATTTGAATCCGGAGGTCAATCTCCGGGATGTGATCGAGCAGTTCGCGTACTACTCCGATGAACCTTCGGCGGACGCAGGAGCGCTTCCCGTCTGGTTTCTTTCCCGGCTGAGCAAAACCAAAACGACCGTCAGCCTGAGCGGCGAAGGCGCGGACGAGCTTTTTGGCGGCTATCTCACGCATCGCGCGAACCGGATTGCAGGCGTGGCGAGGTGGTTGCCTCGAAAGTCGATTCTGTTTGCGCTCGAGGCTCTCCGCGCGTGGCCGGTCTCCGACGAAAAGATCAGCCTGGAATACCAGCTCAAGAGATTTCTCGAGGGCTGCCTGATGGCTCCCGACCGCGCGCACGTGTATTGGAACGGGACATTCAGCGACGCGCAAAAGACGGCCTTGCTTCGCACGGAGCTGCCAGCCGCACTTAACGATGTTTTAGCCGGCCTGCGTTCACGGCCTTCCGGCCCCGACGATCTGGCGCCATTTTTGTGGTTCGATCAGAAGTATTATCTTGCCGACGACATTCTGAACAAATCGGACCGCATGAGCATGGCGCATTCACTGGAGGTGCGTCCCCCATTTCTCGATCACCGGATCGTTGAATTTGCCGCCTCGCTGCCCGCTTCACTAAAGATTAGCGGCTCGAGACAGAAACTCGTTCTGAAGGAATTGATGCGAGACAAGCTTCCCGCTTCGGTTCTTTCCCGCAAGAAGATCGGATTCGACATTCCGGCGCACGATTGGATTCGTGGTCCGCTTCGTTCGCTGATGTTGGATGTTTTGCTGGACGGAACTACTGAGCACGAGGGTTTATTCCAGCGGAGTGTGATGGAGACTTATATTCGCCAACATCTGGAGAGAAAAATTAATGTTGGGTACCACCTATGGGGCCTGATGGTGTTGTCGTTGTGGATGAAAAAGTGGGCAATTCAAGTGGGCGCATCGTCAGAGAAGAACGTTTGGATACCGGAAAAAACCGGTACCTGTATTTAATCGTTCTACTCGTCGCGGGAGCGATCTACCTGGGCTGCATCATCTCGCCTCCGTCGCTGATGGATGACGTGGATGCAGTGCAGGCGCAGATCGCTCGCAATATGCTGACTTCGGGCGACTGGGTGACGGCCCGGCTGGATGGCGTGGTGTACCTGGAAAAAGCTCCGTTGGTGTATTGGGCGATGGCCGGCAGCTACATTGTTTTCGGCGCGCACGACTGGGCGGCTCGCTTCCCGATTGCGTTGGCGGCGATGAGCCTTTGCTGGCTGACGGCTGCGTTTGGTACCTGGGCATTTGGCAAGCGAGCGGGATTCTACGCCGGCCTATGCGTAGCTACATGCATCGGGCTATTTTTATTCACCCGAGTGCTGATTCCGGATGTCATGCTGACCTTTACCGTGGCTCTCGCCATGTGGGCTTTTCTTCGTGCTTTGGACGAAGATGAGCCGCATCCGAGATTTTGGGCTTTTGTGCTTGCTTCTAGCCTGGGAGTGGGACTCCTGCTAAAGAGCCTGATCGGAGTTCTGTTTCCGCTGGCGGCAGGTGTGATCTATCTCTGGATGACTCATCAGCTCTTTTCCACAGCTACCTGGCGAAAGTTGCGGCCGTTCAGCGGAGCGCTGATCATTCTGCTGATTGCTGCGCCGTGGCACATTCTTGCGACCTTGCGCAATCCCCCGTATTTCGCCTTCACCCTTCACAGCGGGCCCGGACAATATCACGGCTTCTTTTGGTTTTTCTTCATCAATGAGCAATTGCTGCGCTTTCTGAATCTGCGCTATCCACGGGATTACAACACGGTTCCGCGGCTTTACTTCTGGCTGCTCCACCTGGTTTGGTTATTTCCGTGGAGCGTGTACTTCCCCGCGATTGCGAAGCTCTCGTTCAAGCCCGTAGACCGCGCAGGACGCGCGCGGCTTCTGGCGCTTTGTTGCGTCGGCTTTGTGCTGATCTTCTTTACCTTCTCGACCACGCAGGAATATTATTCGATGCCCTGCTATCCAGCGCTGGCATTGCTGTTAGGTTCAGCGATGGCCACCGCAGAGGTTTGGATAAAGCGCGGCACGCGCGTGCTCTCGCTGGTTGCGGCGTGCGCGGGACTGGCGACATTAACTCTATTTTTTCTCACCCGCCAAATGCCTGCACCAGGAGACATTTCGCAGGCGCTCAGCCAGCATCCCGGGGCCTATAAGCTCTCGCTCGGGCACATGCAGGATCTAACAATCGCCTCGTTCGCCTATCTTCGCTTGCCCCTGCTGGTGGCATCTGTGGCGTTCTGTCTGGGTGCCTTAGCGACCTGGAAGTTCGTGGGCCAGCGCACATTTCTCGCAGCCGCGCTGATGATGATTTTGTTTTTTCACGCGGCCCGTATGGCCATGGCGGTGTTCGATCCCTTTATGTCTTCGCGGCCGCTCGCCGAAGCGATCATGAAATCGCCGCCGGGGACGCTGATCATCGATCACCACTATTACACGTTCTCTTCCGTATTTTTTTACACCAATCGCACCGCGCTGCTGCGAAATGGCCGGTTCTACAATCTGGAGTATGGCGCTTATGCTCCTGGCGCGCCCGATGTTTTTATCGACGATGCGCGATTTAAGGATCTATGGCTCAAGCCGGAGCGTTCTTACATCGTCGCCAAAGAGAATGTAGTTCCTCAATTGAAATCCCTGGTCGGCGCCGAGAATCTCGATCTGGTGGCGGCAAGTGGCGGCAAGGTTGTTCTGACGAATCATCCAATTGCCGGTGGTCAGGGAGCGGCAGCTTCGCCAATCGAAAAGGTAAACACTTTGCATTGTTTTACGAAGCAGACTCGATTTTGTGATTATTCTTAAAGAAGGTAAGGAGAAAGTATGAGAATTGCAGTATTGGGAGGGGATGGCTACTGCGGTTGGGCAACCGCCTTATACCTGTCGATGAAGGGACATTCCGTCTCAATTGTCGACAACTTCGCGCGCCGGCAGTGGGATCATGAACTGGGTGTTCAGACTCTGACTCCGATCCTTCCGCTGTCCGATCGCCTGCGGATTTGGCAAAAGCTGACCGGAATCACGATGGAAGTATTGGTCGGCGATGTAACCGAGTACGATTTTCTCTCCTCGGTGGTCAAAGATCTTGAACCGGAAGCGGTCGTTCACTTTGCCGAGCAACGCGCCGCCCCCTACTCGATGATCGACCGCAAACATGCGGTCTTCACCCAGGTGAACAATGTCGTCGGAACCCTCAACCTGCTCTTCGCGCTGCGTGAGTTTCAGCCGGATTGTCACCTGATCAAGCTCGGCACGATGGGTGAATACGGCACGCCCAATATCGATATCGAAGAAGGCTATATCACGATCGAGCACAACGGCAGGAAAGACACCGTACCGTATCCCAAGCAGCCCGGCTCTTTTTACCATCTTTCGAAGGTGCACGACAGCCACAATATTATGTTCGCCTGCAAGGCTTGGGGGTTGCGCGCCACCGATCTCAACCAGGGCGTTGTTTACGGGACCGTCACCGATGAAGTAAGCCTGGACGAGGGGCTGATTAATCGTTTCGACTACGACGAAGTTTTCGGCACGGTGCTCAATCGCTTCTGCGTTCAGGCTGCGATCGGACATCCGTTGACGGTCTATGGCAAGGGAGGTCAAACTCGCGGTTTTCTGGATATTCGCGACACCGTTCGCTGCATTGAGATTGCATGCTTGAATCCCGCTTCCCGCGGGGAGTGCCGCGTCTTCAACCAGTTCACGGAACAATTTTCAGTACTGGATCTGGCGCATATGGTGCAGAGCGCAGGGAAGAAGTTAGGCATGACGGTCACGGTCAATCATCTTTCCGATCCAAGAGTGGAGGCAGAAGAGCACTATTACAACGCCAAGCATTCGAAGCTGATTGAACTTGGCCTGGAACCGCATCTGCTCTCTGACTCTCTGTTGGACTCGCTGATGAATGTCGCGTTGAAATATCGCGACCGCATCGATCCAGAGGTAATGATGCCGCGAATCAACTGGCGGCAACCCTCGAACGAGCGGCGGGCGCGAAAGAGTCAACAACCCGCGTCAGTAGACAGAAGCCCTCTTGCGATCGTTGCCGGCTCGGACGGGAAAAAGAACGGAAACGGAAATGGACGCTCTGCAAAGCGCTCGCGTAGCCGGCTCGATGCGAAAGTGGGGAGCTAAAGGTCCTGACTGGCTTTAGCTGATGAGGACGGGATCGGCCGGAATCACGGGCACCAGCTCGCCATCGCGAATGTAATATTCGACGTTCCGCCAGCGAATGCTGTTGCGCGAAAAGCTGGTCAGCCAGATGACGAAGGCCAAGGCGTCCCACACTGGGATGAGGGATAACTTTTTCCAGAGCGAATCATTCTTTAGGCCCCAGATCCCAACCGTCCACGTCATCGCAAATCGCAGTGCCAGATAAGTACCGACATATCCCAGCCCGATTCCGATGGTGGGTTGAACCGCGATTGCGGCCAGGCACCAGGGCAATCCGAAAGTGAAGATTAGCCCAAGGTGGCCCCAGGGGCGCAAATGGCGCATGACTACGATCCAGCGCAGCCGTTTGTGAAAAAGATCCCGCATGGAACCGTAATCCGCGACCGTCGAGATGGTGTAGGGCAGGAGGCGGACTTCGCAGCCCTGTTCGGCGATAAGGCGGCCTACCAGCAGATCGTCTGCAGGACGATTCTTGATAGCCTCGTAGCCGCCGAAGCCGGCCAGCCGCCGGCGAGTGGTCGCGATCGTTGGCCCCAGGGCAAACTTCACTCCATCGAGTTGGCGCGCGACGAGGATGCCGGCGTAGAAATCTGAGAACATGCCGATGGACTGGAGACGATCAGTGAAATTTTTGTCTTCCGCAGCGACATAAAAGCAGGTCGCGGCTCCGACGCTGGGGTCGGCCAACGGAGCTACAACCCGGCGCAAGTAGTCAGGCTGCACCCGCACGTCGCTGTCGCTGATTACTACAACTTCATGCTGCGCTTCGCTGACGAGCCGGGCCAACTTGAGCACCTTGTCGTTGGAACCGGTTCCGCCCGAGCCGAACAATATTCTTATGTGGCACTCAGGAAAATCGCGGATTAGTTTCTTCAGTACGGCAACAGCTGGATCATCCTCGTCGCCCACGCAGAAAAGCAACTCGTAATCGGGATAATCCTGCCTGCAAAAGCTGGCGAAGTTTTCGTAGGCGTCAGGATCCAGCCCGCGAATAGGCTTTAAGTTGCTTGCGGGCGGCATGAATGTTTGACTGGCCGAGTTATCGGGTTCTTTGCGGCGAAAGAATTGCCACGAACTGACGAGCGCGAGCAAATAATAGATGCCTGGGATTGCTGCAACGAACAGGACCACATCGCGGAGGGCTGAGATCATCAAAGGGCCCGCACGCCTTCACACATTCCGGGTGGATTTGGTATTCGTCGGGCCATGTGATCGGAACAATTCAATTTCGCGCCCCTCCCGCTGCTTTTGCTGATTGAGCATAGCAAAAAGGGACTCCCTCCGAATACCGGCGCTAGGCATGCAGGCTTAACAGTAAGTGTTGTTGTAAGTGACTGGCGGACACTTTCTGTGAACGCGGGATGAGAACGGTTTTCGAGATTCCGCGCTCTTGTCGCGAGGCATGCTCTATTTTCTTAACACCGTCTAAGTTATTGAAACGTTGGAGAAGGCACTTTACGGACCGCAATTTTCTCCACAGTTTTCCTCAGCTTTCCACAACGAAGTTTAGGCGTCCACAGTTTTCGCACACAACACGATGGCTTTTCTGTTGCCGTCCGCAACGTTGTGCCGCAAAGTGGGTCCAGCTACGTGAGAGCTTTCGAGTCTGTTGAACGATGATTGCGGTGACGCCGGCAGCAACTGGCACTCTCGAGGGTGAGTGCCAGGGACATTCGGGAACGCGTGAGCGCTTCTGCCTGTCCGGGCAATTGCGGCCTCCTCCACTTCACGCTCTTTGAGCGGGTTGGGCTGCCGGGGACTGCGGTGGTTGCGGGCGCGATTTCCGAATCGTGCGTTGCAGCCGGTACCGGTAAAAGTGGCGATCCTCCGGGAAAGCTGTCGGACCGGTAATATTCGTTCCGCTGCTCCTGGCAACGGGAAGACAGATTTCGAAAGACCACGAACGATGCGGCGCCCGGTGGCTGGCCTGGCGCCGCGTTTGTTTTTTGTGCACGGATATCAGAGCTGACATTTCATGCCGCGGCCTTGGCCCTGGGGTGGCGCCTTCGGCAAGGATTTGAGGGTGTTTCAGTATCAGACGGCTTTTCTCATTCTTTCCACAGCAAAGCAGCGGCCTTCACAGTTTGTTCACAAATTCATTTTACTATTCGCCTTATCTTCGCTTATGCTGAGGGCGAGATTCCGCGAAAGTAATTCTCGCGATCATGGCGACTACCGAATATTCCATCAGCACTCTTCCGGCGAACGTAGAAGCTGAGCGCTCGATTCTGGGCGCGATTCTGCTCGACAACTTTGCTTACAACCAGGCGGCGGAGCATTTGCGCATCGAGGATTTTTCCCTCGACTCGCACCGGCGAATTTATTCCCGCATGGTCGATCTGGCGGAATCTTCGCGGCCGATCGACATGATCACGCTGATCGAGGAGTTGGAGCGGCATAAGGAGCTGCAGCCGATCGGCGATGTGGGGTATGTGTCGAGCCTGCTGCATGGCGTGCCCGACCGCCCGAGCATCGAGCATTACGTGAAGATTGTGCGCGACAAGGCTTTGCTGCGCGGGTTGATTCACGCAGCGAATACGGCGATCGCGCGGGCTGCCGACCAATCGGATGCCGCCGAAGAAGTTTTGAACGATGCCGAGGCCGCGATCTTTCAGCTTTCGGAGAAGCGCATTGGGCGCGGCTTCCTGGGTGTGCAGGAAATTGTGCGCGAGTCATTCGGGTCCGTGGATGCTTTGCTGCAGCGCGGGCAGAGAATCACTGGACTGGCGACGCACTACACCGATCTGGATGAAATGACGAGTGGGCTGCAGCGGTCGGATTTGATCATCATTGCGGCGCGGCCTTCGATGGGCAAGACGGCGTTCGCCATGAACATTGCGGAAAATGCGGCGGTTGAGGATCAGCAGGTCGTGGGCGTTTTCTCGCTGGAAATGTCGCGCGAAGCTTTGCTGATGCGGTTGCTGTGTTCGCAGGCGCGGGTCGACGCTCACAAGATGCGGACCGGATCGCTTTGGCAGGATGACACGCGCAAGGTGGTTCGAGCGATGGAGCAGCTGGCGCATGCGCCGATTTTTATCGATGACACGCCGGGAATTTCTTTGAGCGAGATGCGGGCGAAGGCGCGGCGGCTGAAGCAGTCGCAGGGCAAGCTCGATTTGCTGATTGTGGATTATCTGCAACTCATGTCGGGCGGCAGCAAGCGCTATGAAAATCGCACGCAGGAAGTGTCCGCGATTTCGCGCGGGCTGAAAGCGCTGGCGAAAGAACTCGGCGTACCGGTGATTGCGCTGTCGCAGTTGAGCCGCGCGCCAGAGAGCCGCGGTGGAGATCATCGTCCGCAACTCGCCGACTTGCGCGAGTCAGGATCGATTGAACAGGATGCCGATCTCGTCATGTTTATTTTTCGCGAGGAAGTCTACAAACAGGACGACCCTGATCTGAACGGGCGCGCTGAGATCATTATTGGCAAGCAACGCAACGGGCCGATCGGCCGTGTGAATCTCGCATTCCTGAAGAGCTGCACCAGATTTGAGACATTGGTGGAGGGTGGGTTGGCCCCGGAGGAGTAACTACTTTGGTACAGGGTTTACTGTAGTTGTGGCCGCTAACTTCCTTAGAGCACTCAAGTTATCCTTGCCGCTTTCCCTGTGGAAATTCTTGTGGAATTGCCGACCGCCCCGGAAATATCTATCTGCAAAGCGGGTGCGGCGGATCACATTCTTTTGTTTTTCTTTCTCTAATACGCTGAATAGTAATCACTTATACAATTTACTTGCCGTTAACATCCTGCCTCGTGACCGATTGCCGCAAGGTTCTCGTTTCATGGTTTTGCACATTTTGCCGTTTTAATGCTTCCGATTTCGCAGCGCGAAAGACGCTTCGGGCAGCACATTTAGATGGTGGTTGGATAGATGGTGGTTGGACCATTCGCCGAAATGTAAACATTTGTCAGCCCATTCTTCCACTTCTTGGCCATTAAGAAACGCCTCTGGGAAAATCCGCAGGCCCGATCTGCTTCATTCATGCCCGGCTACTGTTTCCCACGATAAACCTCGCGGCTCTTGCAACCCTGGGCTTGAATGGAGAGCGAGCGCGAATCATATTGACACACGTGTAAAATCAGATAATATGATTATATGAATAAAATCATCAGCGTGACCGAGGCGGCACGCAACTTCGCCGATTGTGTGAACCGCGCCTATTACCAAAAAGTCACGTTTGTATTACTGAAAGGCGGATCGCCCGTCGCCCGAATCGTGCCGGACGAACAGAAAGTGTGCACCGGTGACAACCTGATCCGAGCGCTGGCGGGCGCAGGTCTTGCGCGGGAAGAGGCATCGGCCTGGAGCCGCGACCTGCGCATAGCCCGCAGCCACCTGAAACCGGTAACGGACAAGTGGCGATAATTCTCGATGCCGATGTCATCATCGGCGGAGAAAAGGGCAGCTTCGATCTTGCCGCCTGGCTGGCATCGCAGAGCAGCGAGCAGTTTGAGATCGCGGCCGTTACGGTCGCTGAGTTGTGGCATGGCGTCGAACGGGCTGGGCAGCCGCACCGGGTGGCTCGCGAGTCATATCTGCGAGCGCTGCTCGACGTTCTCCCTGTCATTCCTTACACCGAACAGACCGCCTATTGTCATGCCCGGCTTTGGGCGCAACTCGAGGCCGCCGGCAGAATGATCGGCCCTTATGATCTGATCGTCGCCGCAACCGCACTGGAACGGGAGAGCACGCTGGCCACATTCAACAAGCGGCATTTTGCGAATGTGAGGGGGTTGAGAGTGATCGAGCCGAGTTAGGGTTAGTCGCCCCCTCCCCAACCTTCGGCATCGCCAAGAACCTCCTGCGGGATATCGACGCGGCCGATGCGCGTCATTCGTTTTGCCTTCTTTTTGTTTCGGCGAGAACGTTCTTGCGCATTGCCGAGAGGTCTCGCGAGCAACGCCCTTGACTGCGGCAGTTCACGACGCGCTGACGAGTTCCCCCTTCCGGAGTGTCGGAAGCGCCCGGGCTGATCTTCCCGATTTCTTCTGGGCCGGCCGGAGGTCGTAAAGAATCTGTAGGTTCAACCAATACTCGGCGCTCGCGCCGAAGAAGTGGGCCAGGTACATTTATTGAGGCGCCCGGCAAAGGAAAGCCAGTCCCCACATCTCGGGGTTTGAAACCGGTCTGGGGCATTCCGTCTGTGGTGTCTCGCTATAGATTAGTT
This sequence comes from uncultured Acidobacteriaceae bacterium, assembly GCA_964530145.1. Lineage (GTDB taxonomy): Bacteria > Acidobacteriota > Terriglobia > Terriglobales > Acidobacteriaceae > Sulfotelmatobacter. The sequence goes on from CAZGXY010000014.1 coordinate 57,040, forward strand.
CGTATCCTCGCCGACCTTGAGCACCGCCAAGAAAGCTTCCTGCGGGATATCAACGCGGCCGATCCGCTTCATGCGTTTTTTCCCTTCTTTTTGTTTTTCGAGAAGCTTGCGCTTGCGGCTAATGTCACCGCCGTAGCATTTGGCGAGAACGTTTTTGCGCATGGCTGAGACCGTCTCGCGGGCGATAATTTTTGCTCCAATGGAAGCTTGAATCGGAACTTCGAACATCTGCCGTGGAATCAATTGCCGCATTTTCGAAACCAGCGCCTTGCCGCGCTCATAGGCGAAGTCACGGTGGACGATGATCGAAAGCGCATCGACCGGTTCGCCTGCCACGAGAATGTCGAGCTTGACCATGGGCGATTCCCAATATCCGGCGAGGTGGTAGTCGAGCGAGGCGTAGCCGCGGGAGACGGTTTTCAGGCGGTCGTAAAAGTCGAGCACGATTTCGTTCAGCGGCAGCTCATAGTGCAACATGACGCGTGAGGAGCTGACGTACTCGAAAGTTTTCTGCTTGCCGCGTTTTTCTTCGACGAGTTTTAGAATCCCGCCAACATATTCTTCGTTGGTGAGAATGGTCGCGAGGATGACCGGCTCTTCCACTTTCGCAATTTCGCTGGGATCGGGCCAGCGCGAGGGATTGTCGACCTCAATCAGCACGCCATCCGTTTTTGTGATTTTGTAGCGCACGCCGGGCGCGGTAGTGATGAGTTCAAGGGCAAACTCCCGCTCGAGGCGCTCCTGAATGATTTCCATATGCAGCAGCCCAAGAAAGCCGCAACGGAAGCCGAAGCCCAGAGCGACTGAACTTTCCGGTTCAAAGAAGAAAGACGAATCGTTCAGCCGAAGTTTTTCCAACGCTTCCCGCAGGCGGGTGTGCTCGTGCGAGTCGACCGTGTAGAGGCCGGCGAAAACCATCGGCTTGATCTCTTCAAACCCGGGAAGCGCGTCGAAGGCCGGATTGGCGTCGTCGGTGATCGTGTCGCCGATCTTGGTGTCGGCAACGTTCTTGATGTTTGCGATCAGGAATCCGACCTCGCCGGCTTTCAGCTCTTCGATCTCGACTGGTTTTGGGGTGAGAACGCCGAGGGTTTCGGCGTCGAAAGTGGTTCCGTTCGACCACAGGCGAATTCTCTGGCCCTTGCGCAGCGTTCCCTGGAAGACGCGGGTGAGGATGATCACGCCCCGGTAGGCGTCGAACCAGGAGTCGAAAATCAAGGCTTGCAGCCGCCCGTCTGGATTGCCTTTCGGCGGCGGAACACGCTTTACGATCGCTTCCAGAACGTCGGGCACACCCTGACCGGTTTTGGCGCTGATGAGAACGGCATCTGAGGCATCGAGGCCTACGGCGCCTTCGATCATCTCCTTCGTTCGTGGAATATCGGCGCTTTGCAGATCGATCTTGTTGATGACGGGAATGATTTCCAGGCCATGATTAATCGCGAGATAAGAATTCGCCAGGGTTTGCGCCTCGACGCCTTGCGAAGCGTCGACCACGAGGAGCGCGCCTTCGCACGAAGCGAGCGAACGCGAAACCTCGTAAGAGAAATCCACATGGCCGGGTGTGTCGATCAGGTTGAGCTGATAGGACTCGCCGTCGTTCGCCGTATACACCATACGGACGGCGTGGGCTTTGATGGTGATGCCGCGCTCACGTTCCAGGTCCATGGAGTCAAGCACCTGGGCCTGCATCTCGCGCGCGGTCAGGGAGCCGGTCAGCTCCAGCAGGCGATCGGCCAAGGTCGATTTTCCGTGGTCGATGTGGGCGATGATCGCGAAGTTGCGGATGTGCGCGGCGTCCATGAGATGCAGGCTAATCATTGATTCTAGCAGGGCATGGCAGGCTCCTCTTTTCGGGTGGTGTCCCCGGAGAAACTGGAGAAGATGACGGGTTTATGAAAGGCAAGCCGTGGCGGCGCTGGCTGCGACGGGTCACATCGGGAGCCCGATCATGGACTCGGCGGCGTTCGGCGTTATGGTCTGCCATTCGAAAAGATCTCATCTTCAGAAGAGGCCCGCCGGGACTAAGCCCGGCCCTATTTCGAGATTCGGTACAAAACGTCTTTTTTTGTTCAGTCCCGGCGCAGATGGTGTATCTTGCTCATTCCTCGCCGGGGGCCGGGGAATGTAGGGGAGTAGCTCGCTTGGGTCTCGGTCGTCGTCGCGTCGAAACACTATTTGGGGCAAGCCTGATTTTGCCGGTTCTCGCCTTTGCAGGCGGAGGGCAAGGTATGGCTGCGACCGGGCATGGGGCTGGACTGTTCGAAATTGCCAGCAGAGCGGGACAAACGGCAGGTTCGACGCAGCAGAATTCCTCGCCTCAGACGCAGCAGACGGTCCCGCAAAATCCTTCACCGCCATCCGGTGGCAATCCTCCGCTGCCCGGTCAGACAATTCCTCCGACTCAGCAAGTGCCCTCGCCAGCGGCGCAGGAGCCGGAACCGGTGATTAAGAATCCCGAGGCGAAGCCTGCGCCGAGGCCGCCGATCACACCACCGAGTTTGACGATTCCTCGCCTCAGCCGCGGGCCTGTGCTGGAAGATTTCCTCAGCATGAAGCCGGAGGGAGAGATCGCCCGGCAGATGGCAAAGGTTACGGGTTTTCTGCAACGCAATCCCCATGACGGAGAGGCCGTTTCAGAGCCGACGGACGCCTACTTGGGCTATGACCAGAAGAACCTCTACGTGGTGTTCGTGTGTTTCGACGATCCCGAGAAAGTACGAGCGCGGATGTCGCGGCGAGAAGATATTTATGACGACGATACGGTCGAAGTCATGCTCGATACGTTTCATGACCGCCGGCGCGCTTATGCGTTCCAGACTACTCCGCTGGGAGTGCAATGGGACGCGATCTGGACCGAAGCCACCCGGCAAGAGCTGGTTAATCAAAACTTCGATACCTCATTCGATACGGTCTGGGATTCACGTGGGAAGGTTACGAACAAAGGATTTGTGGCTTGGATGGCGATTCCCTTCAAGAGCCTGCGATTTCCGGCGCGGGAGTCGCAGGAGTGGGGAATCATCCTGTACCGGGGAATTGTGCGGAAAAGTGAAGATGCTTTCTGGCCGCAGGTTTCCTTCAAGATACAGGGCAGGTTGGGGCAGGCCGCGACGCTCTATGGCCTGGAGGGAATTTCGCCGGGGCGCGATATCGAGCTGATTCCGTATGGAATTATGCGCGGGTTTCGGGCGTTGGATGAGCGCGACCCCTACAATCCCTATTTTCAGAATGCGGCGGCGCAAGGGCAGTTTGGCGCGGATGCCAAATTTGTGATTCAGGATCATTTTGTGCTGGATCTGACGGCGAATCCGGATTTCAGCCAGGTGGAGTCAGAGGATCCTCAGGTTACAGTGAACCAGCGATTTGAAGTTTATTTTCCCGAAAAGCGGCCGTTTTTTCTGGAGAATGAAGATTATTTCCGTACGCCGATCGACTTGTTCTTTACGCGAAATATTCAGGATTTGTCGGCCGGAGTGCGATTGACGGGAAAGGAGGGACCATACTCGCTGGGCGTGATGTCGACGGACGACCGGGCGCCAGGGCTGGCGGTGCCTAGCTTCTGTCCGCCGACTTCGCCAATCTGTTCCAGTGCGCTTGCAGGCGATCGATCTTATTTCACGGTGGCGCGGGTGAGCCGCGATATTTTTAAGCAGTCGAGCGTGGGCGCGATGTTCACGAATTGGGAGTGTCCGGCGACGGGGGAATATAACCGCCTCGGCGGGGTCGACGCGCGATTCAAGTTTCATACCAACTGGACCGTCGAAGGGCAGGCGGTTACGAGTTCGAGCAATCTGCTGGGGCTGAATGCGGCGAATCTCGAGACGACTTGCGAATACAACCTTTATCCATTCAGCTCGGGGAATTCTGGGGACGGAAATCATTACGCGGGCCCGGCCGACAAGTTGGAAGTACGTCGGAGTGGGCTGCATTTCACCTATGTCGGTAGCTATCAGGATGTGAGTCCCGGGTTTGTGACGGTGCCGGGATTTGTCAACCGCGTCGATATTCGCGGTATGTACAACACCGTGCTTTACCGCTTCCGGCCGAAGCGCGGCTGGGTGACGTCGTGGGGGCCGTCGATGATCGAGCGCTATGTTTTCGATCATGAAGGCAACCGGCTGGATACTTTTTACGATCCCTACGTGAGGATTGATGGCCGGGGACAGACGGTGATTTATCTGACGCCGTATGACGAATTGCAGGAGCGGTTGCGGCCGCAGGACTTTGCGTTCCTGGGTGTGGCTACGAACCGGAATTTTGACTATCATGAACACCAGAGCAGCGCTTTCTTTCAAACGAGTTACTTCAAGAAATTTACTATAGGAGCGGGTTATACGTGGGGCGACGGAGCGAACTATGTGCCGGCTTCGCATGACCTGCCGCAGGCGCTTTTGTCGCGGCAGGATACGGCGAGCGCCGTGCTGACACTGCGTCCGACGAAGCCGTTGAAGATTGAGAATGAGTATTTGTATGAGCGGCTGAGGGCTACGAACAACGAATATCTCTCCGCACTGACGCAGGCGCCGGGGCCGATAGGCAAGGGCATTTTCAATAACGACATCGTGCGCAGCAAGTGGAACTGGCAGTTCACTCCGCAGCTCTCTCTGCGGGTAATTTTGCAATATAACTCGCTGCTGGCGAATACGCCGGGGAATACGTTTTATCCGTACACTTATCTGCCGACTGAAAAGGAGTTCAACGCAGACTTTTTGATCACTTATCTGGTGCATCCGGGGACGGCGGTGTATATCGGGTATAACAGCGATTTGCAGAATTTGAACCGCAGCCTGATGCTGGATCCCGCAGGTTTGGCGGGGATTTATTCGCCGAGTGGGTTTATGAATGACAGCCGGCAGGTTTTTGTGAAGGTGTCGTATTTGTTCCGGCCGTGAGGACTCGGGTGGAAGGTGTAGATACAGGGGGAGATCCCTCGCCCCGCTAGCAAAAGCGTGGGCTTCGGGCCGACGACGCTTAGGCCTGCCGTTGCTGAATCCCGCGCTATTCCGGTAGAATCTAATGGTTCTTAAAGAAGGTAACCATATGAAGGCAGCCATTCATCCCGCTTATAACGACGTGCGCGTCCATTGCGCGTGCGGCAACGTTTTTATGACCCGGTCGACTCACAAAGGCGACATCAGCGTTGAAATCTGCTCGAGTTGCCATCCGTTCTTTACCGGCAAGCAGAAGTTGATGGATACCGCCGGACGCGTCGAGCGCTTCCGCCGCAAGTACGCCAAAGCTGGCGAAACGGCGAAGAAGTAACTCAGTTTGTGTAGCAAGGCCCTCGCGTTCTGCGAGGGCTTTTGCTTTTGGGCCAAACTCCGCTTGTCGAAACTCACCGTCTGTAATATGGGAATTCCGCAGTCCCAGCCTTGCTGATATTGGCTTCGGCGAATTCGCGGACGCGGTCGAGGGCAGCCTGCAGTTCCGCTTCGTAGCGGGGCAGATCCGCGTCGGGAGTTTCGGGTGGAACCGGAATCAGCCTCCCGACTCTAAGGAGCACGCGGGAAAAAGGGATTGGAATCATGAGCCGATCCCAGGTATTTAGGATCCAGGCTTTGTCGACGGCCATGTGAAACATCGTCATAGGGACGCCGGAGGAGCGCGCCAGAGCGACCGGGCCGGGTTTCACTTTGTAGCGGGGGCCGCGTGGGCCGTCTAGAGTGAAAGCCACCGTCCATCCGGCATCGAGGGCACGGCGAAGCCCCAGCGTTGCGCGGATCGCGTTCCTACTGCTTGAGCCTTTGACGGGGATGAAGCCGAACTTGCGGATGATGCGGCCCATGTACTCGCCATCGTAACTGTTGCTACTCATTACGCGAATACCGAAATCACGGAAGGTGTACGTGGAGGGAATCATGCAAGAGTGCCAGAACGAGGCGACTGTCGGGCGGTAGCCGAGAGTCGGCTGGGCTCCTTCCTCGTAGGAGACACATACCCGAAGCGTTGGGCCGATCAGGCGGATGAGCCAGTATCCGGCCGCGATGGTGAGACGTAGGACGATCCGTTGCCGCAGCGTGAAGCGGCGCGAGATCGGGCCGGTGGTAGCGGTGAAGCGTTCGTCGATGGCTGCATCCGGCACGAGGTTATTGTAGCGGGAGGTGCAGCTGGACGGGATGCCGGGCGTTGCCGGCGAGGTGGAGTTATTGCGGCAGTTTCTAGCTTTCCAGGTAGCTATCGATCCACTCTTTGATTTTATGGCGGCGATCATCGCCGGGATCGAAGCGGATACCGAAGGACTTGGGTTTGCGCCAGGTAATAGTGGAGCGGACGCAGACTCGGGGCAGGGTGAGCAGAGAAAAGGAAATCTCGACGTTGGAGCCCCCGGGCATGTCTTCTGAACTTTTGAGCGACATGCCGCCCGAGCTGACTTCGATGCTGGAAGCCGTAAGGCGGTGACCATCGCTGCTGGCCACCGTGACCTCGGTCATGATGGGAATGCGCGCGTAGCGGCGGAATTCGTGGAGTACGAGCATGTGCGTGGCTCGCACGAGCTTCATCGCGGCAGGGCGCTCCAGAGGCTCCTGGAACATGGCGTTGATGCCGTATTTGGAAAAGCGAATGGCGTCTCTCGCGCTGCCTCCGACACCGTAAAGAACGATGCGGCTGTTGGAAGGAGAAGATCGGGCTGCTTCCATGACCTTCTCGGCGCCAGGGGCGAGGTTGAGAACGCAGGCTTCGAATTTCTCCTGAGCTAGACGCTCGGCGGATGCCGCAGACGTCACTACGGACTCGATTGCGAATTGACGGAAACACTCGGTCAGCAAGAATCGCGAAGACTCCTTGAGATCGACGAGGGCGACGCGGGCGGCAGCTTTCTTTGAAGGCGCGGGAGCTACGGCGGTGCCAGAGGCTTTTTGCATGGGTCGGGGCCGGTTCTAAGTACGAAAGTTTATTTTGGCCCGGCTGAGGAGGGATGGAAAGACCCTAAGGGGCAAGGTTTGGGTACAAAAGTATCATTACCCGGGGTGAACTGGTGAGTGGAAAGAGTCTAAAGCATTAAGATCTCAGGTGTTTTGCCGCAGTCCGATTCTTATTCCGACCACCTTCGGAATAGCAGCGCACCATTGGTGCCGCCGAAGCCGAAGGAATTCGACATGGCGTATTCGAGATCGGCTTTGCGGGCCTGATTGGGGACGAAATCCATGTCGCCGGTTTCGGGGTCCTGGCTGAACAGATTGATCGTGGGCGGCATGATCTGATCGCGCAGCGCGAGAACCGTGATGCCTGCTTCGAGGCCGCCGGCGCCGCCGAGAAGATGGCCGGTCATTGACTTGGTCGAGCTGACGGGGAGCTTGCGATTGCCGAAGAAATTTCTGATGGCGTGGGCTTCGAGCGTGTCGCCGATGGGCGTGGACGTGCCGTGGGCGTTGACGTAGTCGACTTTGTCTGGCGTAATGCCGGCGTCGCGGACGGCGTTGCGCATGACACGGAAGCCGCCTTCATGTTCAGGAGCGGGCTGGGTCATGTGGTAGGCGTCGCCCGACATGCCGTAGCCAGCAACTTCCGCGAGGATGGTTGCGCCGCGCTGCTTCGCGTGTTCGAGTTCTTCCAGAACCAGAATTCCAGCGCCCTCGCCGATGACGAAGCCATCGCGATCTTTATCCCAGGGACGGCTGGCGTGAGGCGGATCTTCGTTGCGCGTGGATAGGGCGCGCATGGCGGCGAAACCGCCGACTCCCATCGGAGTGATGGCCGCCTCGGAACCGCCAGCGATCATCACGTCAGCATCATTGTGCTGGATGATGCGGAAAGAATCGCCGATCGAGTGAGCACTCGTGGTGCAGGCGGTCGCGGTGGCTTCGTTCGGTCCCTTGGCGCCAAAGCGCATGGAAACCTGCCCAGCGGCCAGATTGACGATTGCCGAGGGAATAAAAAAAGGAGAAATCTTGCGCGGCCCCCCTTCGAGCAAGGCATTGTGTTCGCGCTCGATAATGTCGAACCCGCCGATGCCGGAGCCGATGTGCACGCCAACCCGCTCGGCATTTTCGGGAGTGATCTGGAGGGCCGACATTTTCATCGCCTCATCCGAGGCGGCGACTGCCAAGTGGATGAAGCGGGCCATTTTCTTGACTTCTTTTTTTTCGATGAAATTGAGGGGGTCGAAGTTCTTGACTTCGGCGGCGATCTGGCAGGCGAAATTGCTGGAATCGAATTGAGTAATTCGTCCGACACCGTTCTTGCCGGCGAGCAGACCCTGCCAAACTTCTCCGGTGGTGTTGCCCACGCCGCAGATCAGGCCGATGCCGGTAACTACGACCCTGCGTCCCAAACTACTTGCCGCCTTTCGAGTGCTTCGAGATGTAGTCGACGGCGTCCTGCACGGTGCGGATTTTCTCCGCATCCTCGTCGGGAATCTCGATGTCGAAGCCTTCTTCGAAAGCCATCACGAGTTCGACGGTGTCGAGCGAATCGGCGCCCAGGTCGTCCACGAATGAAGCGCTGGAGGTGACTTCGCCCTCATCCACACCTAATTGTTCTACGATAATCTGCTTAACCTTCTCGTCAACGGCTGCCATGTTTCTCCTCGCTTAACTTTGATTTGAAAATTCTTTTCCGGGATGCAAGCCGCTGTGGGAAGCTTGCCCGCGGGATTTCTAATTTCTGTAATTAAGATCGCGCCTTCGTTCGTTTGCCAAGCGCGGGTAAGGCCCTTAGCGTCATTCTGAGGTGCCACTGCTACCGAAAGAGGCGAACGTGTAGTGTAACGGTCCCGGTAAATGGCTGTAAAGGAAGCGCCGAACTTTGTAGGGCCAGCGCCTGTGATATACCTTCTGCATCCTAAACGGGCCGCTCGTAACGGTCAAACCACATGCGTGCATTCGTGCAGCGGGTGAGCCGCGCTCAAGTTACGGTCAACGGAGAAATTGTGGGCCAGATTGGCCTGGGCCTGCTGGTTTTGCTGGGGGTTGGCCGTGAGGATGGCGAAAGTGACGCCGTTTATCTGGCTGAGAAAATTGCCGGCTTGCGGGTGTTTGAAGACGACGGCGGCAAGATGAACCTCGGAGTGGGGGAGGCTGGGGGGAGCGTCCTGGCGGTTTCGCAGTTCACGCTTTACGGCGACGTACGGCGCGGCAAGCGGCCATCGTTCGATGCGGCGGCGTCGCCGGAGAAGGCTCGGGTCTTGTATGAATTCTTCGTGGAGCAGATTCGGGCTGCCGGTTTGCGCTGTGAGACTGGGCGGTTTCAGGCGATGATGAAAGTTGAGTTGGTGAATGAGGGACCAGTCACGATTTTGCTGGATTCTTCGAAGACCTTCTAGATGCAGGATCCCCTGCGCAACAACTGACGACATTTGTTTGTGACACTCGTCTAATGTTCCGTAACATCACTCACATCCTATGAAAATGTATGCCGCTGTTCTTGCGCTGTCCTTCTCTCCACATTTTCTGCGGGAAGACCTAGACCCTCGAAGAGCGGCAAAAAGGCCGCTGGAGGGGAACTATCCGATGAAGCAGGAGTGAGCGGCGCCATTTGAGACTGAAGCTTGAATTGACTTATGCCAGAAGATGCGATCAATGGGGAAGCTCGATGGGAAGGTTCGTTATCGTGCCGCGAGAATGGCGTCGGTAGCGCGAGCCGCCTCAACTGCGGCTTTCACGTCGTGGGTTCGCAGGATGTGCGCACCCTTGAGAATCAGCGTTGTGTGTATGGCGAGGGTTCCGTGAAGCCGCTCTGCGGACGCGGCATCTTTGCCGTTGTTCGCCAGCATGCGGCCGACGAACGACTTTCGCGAGGCGCCTGCGACTAAGGGAAAGCCCAAAGTCTGCAAGTCCTGAAAGCGATTGATCAGCGGATAATTTTGTTCAAAATTTTTTCCGAAGCCGAGGCCCGGGTCGAGCGCGATGTACTCGCGGCGAATCCCCGCCAGAACCGCGGCTTCGGCCCACTCTCTAAGTTCGCGTTTCACGAGGAGAACAATGTCGCCGGGTGGCGGAAGGGTGCGCCATTCCTCCGGCCGGCCACGCATGTGCATCAGGATCGCTCCGCATTTTGTTTCGGCGATGGTCTTGGACATTTGCGAGTCCCAGCGCAGCCCGCTGACGTCGTTTACGATCTCGGCGCCGGCCGCGACTGCGGCTCGGGCGACGGTGGCCCTGTAGGTATCGATCGAGATTACAGCACCGGGGCGTCGCCTTTTTATTTCGGTTATCACTGGCAACACACGACGCCTCTCTTCTTCCTCGCTGACGGGGATTCTGTCAGGAGGAACGCCCTTCGTTTTCGTCCCGTTCATTTTTTCTTCGTCAGGGAGCGCCACTCGTGAGCCGGGCCTGGTTGACTCGCCGCCGATGTCGAGAATGTCCGCTCCCTGGTCGAGTAATTGGAGAGCATGCTCTGTGGCCTTCTGGGGATCCCGGTAGAGGCCGCCATCGGAAAAAGAATCGGGCGTGACGTTGACGACACCCATGATCAGGGTGCGCTTGCCGAGTTCCAGCGTGCGCTTACCCAGGTTCCACTGAAAGACGGCTCGCATTCGGAAAATTCTAAATGAAACCGAGAGCGACGGTCTCGCTATGCAATGTCGACTTGTAAGGCTGCTTCGGCGAATGAATTGCGCTTTGCTTTATGATGTCAATCGTGGCATCGAAAGCGACACCCCCGCGAATGGGCCGATATCGGGCCGTGATTGTGATTTTGTCTTTTATCACGATGTCATTCAGCGCCTGCGATATTGAACGGCGCAAGTCCGATGCCGAGCTTGGGCTGAACCCGCAACAGGCTGCCGGACGCAAGATTTACGACAACTATTGTGATCGCTGCCATCGCCCATACTCCACGAAAGGGAAAAAAGGACCGGGATTGCAGGGTCTTTTCCAGCATAAATTCCTTCCGCAGACCGGGCTGCCGGCCAATGACGAACGCGTCACCGACATTATTCGCAATGGGCGCCCTGATATGCCCGGTTATAGCCAGGTTTTAAGCACGCAAGACCTGCAGAATTTACTAGCTTACCTGCATAGTCTTTAGAGTTTTGGATGTGCCAAGGCCGCAGGCAGCTCGTGGGATAATCTCTTGGTGAAAATACAGCCGGCCACAGAGCTTTACCGCAAACTCCCTGCCGTGGACGAACTGGTGCGCGAGCCTGCTATTCGTTCGCTGGCGGAAAGCTGTGGCCACGAAGTTGTCATCGGCTCGGCTCGCTCTGTGCTGGCCCGACTGCGGGAGGAGATCGCATCGGGACGTCTCGATGAGAGTGCTGTGAAACTTGCGCTGTCGGGGCTCTCTGCCGCGATTGAAAGCGAAGTGCGGCGATCATTGAAATATTCTCTGCGTCCGGTGATCAATGCTACCGGCGTCATTCTTCACACGAATTTGGGCCGCGCTCCTCTGAGTGAGACCGCCCTCGAGCATGTCCGCGAAACCGCGGCGGGATACTCGAATCTGGAGTTTGATCTTGAGCGGGGAGCGCGCAGCAAGCGCGATGTGCACGTGGATAGGCTCTTCCGGCGATTGCTGTATGAGGAGGGATCGGCATCCGCAACCAATAGTTCGACAATTGTCGTGAATAACAATGCGGCGGCAGTTCTGCTGGTACTTAATACTGTGGCAGATGGCGGAGAAGTTATTGTCTCGCGCGGCGAACTGGTGGAGATCGGCGGCTCGTTTCGAATTCCGGATGTGATGGCAAAGTCAGGCGCGATTTTGCGGGAGGTTGGCACGACCAACCGCACGCGCATTTCGGATTATGAGCGTGCGATGACAGAGCGCACGCGATTGTTGCTGCGCGTCCATCGTTCTAACTTTGAAATCACCGGATTTACGGAAGAGGCGTCGACGGCGGATTTGGTGGCGCTGGCTCACTGGCGTGGCATTCCCTTGATGGAAGACCTGGGCAGCGGCGCGCTTTTTGACTTGCGATCGGTTGGAATTAGTGGTGAGCCGGGTGTACTCGACAGCCTCCGCAGCGGTGTGGACGTCGTCACCTACAGCGGGGATAAACTTCTCGGCGGGCCGCAGGCTGGATTGATCAGCGGTAATTCCGAACTGGTCGCGCGCATGCGATCGAATTCGCTGTTTCGCGCTCTGCGCGTGGATAAGCTCACTTACGCCGCACTGGAGTCGACGCTGCTAGCGTATGTCCGGCGGGATCATGATGCGATTCCTGTGGTGCGGATGATGCGGCTCTCGCGGGAAGATGTTGGACGGCGCGCGGAGGCTTTGGCGAAGCAGATTGTCTCACCAAACTTGAAGTGCGAGATTGTGGATGGAGAATCGTTGCTGGGTGGCGGGGCAGCCCCATCGTGTGTTCTGCCAACGCGCCTGATGGCGTTGAGCTGCGAGGGGCTTGCGGCTGAGGAGTTGTGCGCGAAGTTGCGGGCCGGTGATCCTGCGACAGTGGCGCGCGTGGAGGACGGACGTGTGCTGCTCGATTTGCGTACCGTGTTTCCGGAACAGGATGCGGCGTTGGCCGGCAATTTCGCCCGCATCTGTGGCTGAAGCATCAGCATCGAAAAGTCTTGGCTCGCCTTTACACAATCGGCCACTCGACTCGATCCATCGAAGATCTGCTCGAGGCGTTGCGAGCGCACGGCATAAAAACTTTGGTGGATATTCGCGCCTTCCCGATGTCGAGGCGGCTGCCGCAGTTCAATCGCGAATCTCTGGAAAAGACTCTGGCCGACGCGGGAATTCGATATGTCTGGATGAAAGCCCTCGGCGGCTACCGCAAGAAGATTCGCGAGGATTCACCTAACCTCGCGCTGCGCAACGCATCGTTCCGCAATTATGCCGATTACATGCTCACGAGCGAGTTCGAAACGGCGATGATGGAGCTGATTGCCCTTTCCGGCGAGGGGCCGGCGGCTTACATGTGCGCCGAGCGGGTATACTTTCGCTGCCATCGAATGCTGATTTCCGATTGGCTGGTTGCGCACGGAAATGAAGTAGTGCACATCGACGGCACTGGACCTGCGAAGCCGCACCGCATGACCGCGGAGGCGCGCATGATCGATGGAGAATTGATCTACCGCGGCGACCGGCTGCTTTGACGTTTTAACAATATGATTGTGGGCACAGGCATCGATATTGCGGAGGTTCCGCGCGTCGGGCATGCGATCGAACGTTTCGGCGAGCGTTTTCTGCGGCGCATTTTTACCGAAGGCGAAAGGAAATACTGCGACTCGAAGGCGAATCGGGTTGAGAGGTATGCCGCGCGCTTCGCGGCGAAAGAAGCTGCAATGAAGGCTCTGGGAACGGGCTGGAATCACGGGGTTCGCTGGCGCGATTGCGAGGTCGCGCGCATGCCAGGGGGGCGTCCGACGATTGCTTTTCACGGCAAGGCGGGGGAATTTGCCGCCAAGCTGGGCGTCAAGAATGCGGCGCTTTCCATCTCGCATACTGCCGAGCAGGCGTTCGCGCAGGTCATCCTCGAGAGCTGAGCTTTGCTCAAGCGGACTCTGCTAGACTGGCGCATCCCAATCGATTATGTCCGCGACTCTCGAAACTATAAAGCCCGTTTCTTCGGCAGCCCCAATTGGCGAGAGCGTTCTTTTGTTGGGATTGGGGCTCACGAGCTTTGCCGCATTATTGCTTGAACTGGCCCTGACTCGCCTGTTTTCCGTTGTGCTTTTCTACCATTTTGCTTTCCTTGCGATTTCTATTGCACTCCTTGGATTGGGAGCCGGCGGGGTGTTTGCCTATCTGGCCAAAGCGAAGCTAGCCGGGCGCGCGACACGAAAATTGGCTTCTCGCTTGTGCGCGCTCAATGCTGTGCTGATTTTGCTCATGCTGGAGATTGTGTTGCACGTGCCGGTGGCGCTCACGGTCACGTGGAAGAATTCTTTGCATCTGAGCGTTCTGTATGTTGTGGCCGCGGTTCCCTTCTTTCTGACAGGATTAGTTTTCTCGGTCGTGTTCTCTCGCGAGACCTGGCGTGTCTCGCGGCTTTACGGAGCCGATCTAACCGGCGGCGCTCTGGCATGCCTGGCGGTGGTTCCGCTGCTTAACTGGATTGGGGGGCCGAATACAGTTCTTTTTGCGGCGTTCGCGATGGCGGCCGCAGGGATCGTATGGTCCGAGATGGCGGGCGATCGCAGAATCGCTCTGGGGCTGGCGATCTCTGTCGTTTTGCTGATTGCGGCGAACCACTCGAATCGCCTGATCGATGTGGTCTACGCGAAAGGTATGTTTCGCGATCCGGCGTGGGTGGAGTTTTCCCGATGGAATGCGTTGTCGCGCGTAGAGGTCGACCGTCAGGGGCAAGCGAAGGCCATCGTGATTGACGCCGATGCGTCAACCTACATCATGAATTGCGACCTAGCCCACTGGCACGATACGGAATGGGAGCGGGATTTGATGTCCGCACCGCCGGCGCTGGCGAATGCGCTTCGGCCGCGTGGCGAGTTCGCGATTATCGGACCCGGAGGCGGCGTGGATGTCTTGCGGGCAGTCGCCAACGGCAGTCCGAGCGTGACCGGGATCGAAATCAATCCGATCATCGCCGACACGATCATGCGCGGGCGCTACGCTGATTATGCGCAACATCTCTATGAACGTCCTGAGGTCCATATACACGTGACCGATGGACGCTCGTACCTGCGCTCGACTGTGCAGCGCTTCGATGTGGTCCAGATGACGCTGGTTGATACGTGGGCTTCGACCGCCGCCGGGGCTTTCGCTTTGAGCGAAAACAATCTGTACACGGTGGAAGCCTTTCGCGAATATTTTGAGCACTTGAAGCCGGATGGCATGATTGCGATTACCCGGTGGGAGTTCCGGCAGCCGCGTGAAGCGCTGCGGGTAGTGGCGGTGGCGATGCAGGCTTTGCACGATCTGGGCGTCTCCGACCCGGCGGGCAACTTTATCGTCGCTTCGCAGGGACCACTGAATGAGGATGGAATTCCGGTGGTGGTTCTGGCGAAGAAAAGATCTTTTACCTCGAATGAGATTTCCGCGGTACAGGCTCATCTCCGTCGATACGGCCAGTTAAGCCCTATCTATCTGCCTTCGCAACAGACGGCCGAGAAATGGGGCGAGAACCCGTTCGCGGGCTTGATTGCGAGCAACGATCCTTATCGCTTCGCACAGACTTACGAATACGATGTGGCGCCGGTCAGCGATGACGCACCATTTTTCTTTTTCACGCTGAAGCCCTCACAAATAATGGGTCACGAGAGTCTGCGGCGCGGGATCGATTGGAAGGTCAATCTTGGCGTATTGATTCTGCTGGTGGTATTGGCGATTTCGGTTGCGGCGGTTGGAGCCTTCCTGATTTTGCCGCTTGCCTTGGGCAGCTCCCGGCAGTCTCCACTTCCGTTGCTTTATTTTGTGGCTATCGGAGTGGGTTACATTTTGGTGGAGATTGCGTTTATCCAGCGGTTCGTCCTGTTTCTGGGGCATCCCACGTATGCGCTTACGGTGGTTATATTCCTGATGATGCTGTCGAGCGGGGCGGGAAGCTTTGCCTCGCGGAAGTGGCTCGCCCGGCCGGGGCTGGCCGGGTTGCCGATTGCGCTGGCGATTGCCGGGTTGTGCGTGTATGTTTTGGTTCTGCCGAAGTTTCTGGCTGCGTCAGTCGGGCTGATTTTCGAGTACCGGCTAGCTATCAGCGCATTGTTGCTCGCGCCGCTGGGATTTGTGATGGGAATGCCGTTTCCAGCAGGTTTGCGGGCACTAGCGATTTTGCCCCGGCGTGGACCGTTGCACCGTATCGACCAGCCAAACAACGCCGTGGAATGGGCTTGGGCGATGAATGCGGCGGCCAGCGTGCTTGGCTCAGTGCTGGCGATGGTGATCGCGATTGAACTCGGGTTGACCGTGACGCTGGCCTGCGGGGCGGCGGCCTACCTGCTGGCACTGCTATTTCTTCCGGCGATTCGAACGGAACACTCCTAGGACTGGACTGGTTTGTTATCATGCTGCGAAGGGTGGCGAGCCGGAAATTGTTCCCTGGGCGACCGGCGGCGCCGCAAACAGCCGTTTAAGGAATCCATTTGCCGAGCCAGAAGCAGCTCAAGTGGTCGCAACTTCGCGTTGGCCTCACGGTGATTTTCGCCAGCGTCGTGCTGGCGCTTCTTCTCTTCCTGATGTCCGGGACTACGGGGCTGTTCACCAAGCGGATCACGCTGTACTCCTATTTCGACAATGCCAGCGGGTTGCGTGTAGGCGCGCCAGTGCGGCTGAGTGGCGTCGATATCGGCAACGTGGTGGCCATGCGCGTCGTACCGGATAGAGACAAGCAACTAACGCCGGTCGAAGTGATCATGAAGGTGAGTACGAAGTACGGTTTCAACCTGCGCCGCGATTCAGTCACTTCTTTGGATACTGCAGGCGTTCTGGGCGAAACCTATCTCGACATCGATAGCGCGCAGGCAATCGGCGCCCCGGCGCAGAATGGGGATACACTGCCCACGCACGTGCATCCCGATTTCAATGAGGTAGTGAGATCGAGCGAGAGCACGCTGCAAAACATGGATGCCCTGCTGAAGCGTGCTGACCGCATCCTCGCGTTTGCGGAGAGCGGGAAAGGCTCGCTTGGAAAATTGATTTACGATCCCACGCTTTACGACCGGTTTTCGGCGATTACGAAGCAATTCCAGGGAATCGTCGACCAGGTGGCCCAAGGCCAGGGCAGCCTAGGTGCGCTGATCAACAGCAACGACGCCTATAACAAGTTTCTGGGTACGCTCGACAAGATCAACGCGGTGGTCGACGATTTGCAGGCCGGCAAAGGAACGGCTGGGAAGTTCCTGAAAGATCCGTCGCTTTACAACAATGCAAATGACACGATCGCGAACCTGAAGAAAACCACCGGCGACATTAATGCCGGCAAAGGCACGCTGGGCAGGTTGTCGCAAGACGAGGCCCTCGCCAACAAGTTCGAGAACACAGTCAGCAAGCTCGAGGCTTTAACTACAGAGATGGAAGCTGGACAAGGGACGGTCGGAAAGCTTTTGAAGGATCCGACGCTCTACGATAACGCGAATCAAATGCTGGTGGAGACTCAGGGACTGCTGAAGGCGTTCCGGGAAAATCCGAAGAAGTATCTCAGCATTAAGTTGCACATCTTCTAAATCTGCGCTACGGCGTTCTCAGCAGATTGCCCGCGGCGCAGAAGTTGATTCTGCCTGCTCATGCGCGTGGTAGCTGGAGCGCACCATGGGGCCGGATTCCACATGGCGGAAGCCGAAGCGCAGAGCCTCGGTGCGCAGGTCGCGAAATTCTTCCGGCGTGTAAAAACGGGCGATGGGCAGGTGATCGCGCGATGGGCGCAGATACTGGCCAACTGTCAGAATATCGACGCCGCGGCTTCCAAGATCGCGAAAAACCTCGATCAGCTCATCCGTAGACTCACCCAAGCCAACCATTACGCCGCTTTTCGTCACCATGCCGGGAGACAGCTTTTTGGCGTTCTCCAGCAGGCGCAGCGTGCGTTCGTATCGTGCGCCGGAGCGTACTGCGCGGTATAGACGAGGCACGGTCTCGGTATTGTGGTTGAGTACGTCGGGGTTGGCGTCAAGGACGATCTTAAGAGGTTCTTCTAATCCCTGAAAATCGGGGATCAACACTTCAATCCGGCAATCGGGAATCAGCTCGCGGATCTCGCGGATCGTCTCGGCAAAAACTTTGGCTCCGCCGGCATTGTCGTCGTCCCGGTTCACACTCGTGATAACCGCATGTTTTAAGCCGAGGGTAGCGACCGCTTCGGCCACGCGGCGGGGTTCATCCCAGTCAATCGGTTCGGGGCGTCCCTTGGGCACGGCGCAAAAGCCGCAGCGGCGGGTGCAGATATCGCCGAGCAGCATGAAAGTCGCGGTCTTGTGGTTCCAGCATTCGCCGATGTTGGGGCATTGCGCCGATTCGCAAACCGTGTGCAAGCCAAGTCCGCGGGCCAACTTCTTCAAGTTGTGAAAATTGTCGCCCACTGGAGCTTTCGCCCGCAGCCAGTTGGGCTTTGGCACCCGCGCCGGCGGGAAAAGGTCGATCTGAACCAGTGGTGAACTTGCGGACATTCTCTTGATTTTACCAGTTCGGCGGGGTAGGCGATGCCAGCGGCCGGTACGAGCGTAATGCTGGCTGGCCCATAGCGAACGGCCGCTATTAAGATCCGTTCATTACTCCCGAGCCCTTACTCCCGCGCCGGGTGGACGAGCCATTTCAACAGCACATTGACGAGGCTCAGAACCACCGCACCCACAAATGCCGCCAGGAAACTGCTGACCTGAAAGCCGGGCGAGAGCAACACTGACGCAAACTCGAGCATCAGGGCGTTGATTACAAACCAGAATAATCCCAGGGTCAGCAATGTCAGGGGGAAGGTAAGAATCTTCAGCAACAGCCCCAGAGTAGCGTTGATGAAACCGATGACGAGCGCGGCGATGAGAGCCGCAGCGAATCCGCTGACGTGGATGCCCGGAACGAGGTGCGCTACGATCCATACGGCTAATGCACTCAGAATCCAATTCAAGAGCAGTCGCATGCGGCTCCTTCTTCCTGCCTTTTACTTCTGCCTGAGGGCAGCCGATACAGGATAACGGATTCGTCAACTTCCTGCGGTGCAGTACAATCGCGAAAATCCCAAAAACGGTGGTGTGCGTGGATCTGCTCAACGACGTCGAAGTGCGGGTGCTGGGCTCGCTTATCGAGAAAGATATTACTACTCCGGACTACTATCCTCTATCGCTTAATGCCTTGGTCAACGCCTGCAACCAGAAGAATAACCGCGATCCGGTGATGACGCTCGATGAGGAGGCGGTACGCGCGGCGCTGGATTTGTTACAGAGGCAGCGGCTGGCTGGACCTGCTGGCGGCGTCGATAGCCGCGTGACCAAGTACGAACATCGCCTGCAGGAAGTGTTCAACTTCGACCGGCGCGAAATTGCGGTTCTGTGTGTGCTTTTGCTGCGCGGGGCGCAGACTCCGGGAGAGTTGCGTGGACGGGCGGAGCGAATGTATCAGTTCGAGGCTTTGGAGGATATTCTCGCTACGATCGAGCGGCTCGGCCAGCGGGAGTCTACGCTGGTTACCGTGTTGCCGCGGCAGCCGGGGACCAAGGAATCGCGTTACATGCACTTGCTCTCGAGCGGAGTCCCTGAGGCGCAGGTCGGCGTCGGGATGCCGGCTGTTGGCCCGGCTTCGGAGAGGGCGCCGGGTGAAGATCGGGTATCCCGCCTTGAAGGCGGAGTCGCCGAGTTGCGAAGAGAAATCGGGGAGATGCGGGAGCAATTGGCGGCTCTCCGGAAGCAATTCGAGTAGCCTTTTACCGCAGGAACACAGAGGACACAAACGGGGTGCCAGGGGTTCGCTGGAACGTGTTCCGCCGTCCACAATGTATTTTCCCGGCCACAACCCGAACTCTCACTCTTCCCGCTAAATCCCCTGCAATCAGTAACGCCTGCCGCGGTCTTCCCCTTGCAATCTTCCTGGGTGCTGCTTCTGCAGCGGAGGTGACCAAACATGACCCGCATCAACGTATCGCGCAATCGCGCCACTCGCAGTACCCCGGCAACCCCTGGTTCCGTTGCATGGGGCAAGAACAATTTCGAAAACATAGGTGTGCTGGTATTCGGAGGCCTTTTGATCGTATGTTCACTGGCTGTCGGATGCTCCAGCGAGAAACCGAAACAAGAAGCTTCAAACATCCAAACTCCGGCCAACCAGGCAACGCCAGTTCCCACTCCCGCTCAGCCGACCTCAACTGCACCAGCGGCGCAGACCTCCGAAAAGGCGGCGCCGAGGAAAATTGCCCGCAGAGCGCCGGTGACGGTTGCTTATTCGGACGTAATGTCTGGCGTGGCGTTCCGATATCCACGGAAATATGTGCTGAAGACTGGCGATGCTGCGGATGACGTTATGTCATCTACGCTGGTTCCGATGGATTTTCTGCAGCCTGGAGGAGTCGCAATCGCGACTGTAGCAATTCCTGAAGGCGCGTATCCGAAGAGCGACCTGGCATCGGCGCTGTTTGAGGTCAGCATGAACAAGTCGCTGACTGCGGAGCAGTGCGGACAATTTGCCACCACCCAAACCGGTCTTGCGGCGCCAGACAACGGCGCAACGACTCGTGCCGCTGCAACGGAGCCAGGTGCCGCACAGCCCACTACACAACCCGTAGCGCAGCCCGCCAATTTGATTGTCGGAGACCTGGAGCTGCGATCGACGGAAGCCGAGGGTACTGCGGAGAACCGGAAAGAAACTTCGAATTACTATCACGTGTTCGAGAACGGAATGTGCTATGAGTTCGCGTTGAAGGTCGCGACCACCGGTGTCGAGCCTGATGAGGGCGGCAAAGCGGTGAATCGGGACGAGGTCTTCAAGCGGCTGGAGAGGGTTCTGGCCACGGTGAAGATTAATCCGCTAACAATGGAGAAGGAAGCGGCCAGCGCGCCGGTGGCTGCTCCGGCCAGTCCCGCACAGTAGGTTGGAATGTGAAATCGCCGCGCTGCTTTGGCAGCGCGGCTTATTTTTGAAAGCTGCGGAATGTGCCTACGATCGCTGAAATATCGTTTTCCTGGAACAGCCTGATAGCGGCGATACCGCTGGCTCCAGCACTGAGACAGGATCCGGCATTCTCAAGCGTTATTCCCCCTAAGGCAAATACAGGTATGTTTGCGCCGCATGCCTTACGCAGAGCGTCGAGTCCTGTGGCCGGTGTCTCTGGCGCATCTTTTTTCTCGAATACCGGTCCAAACACTGCGAGGCTGGCCGCGTGTGCGGTGGCTTGGAAGACTTCGTCCGAAGTGTGACATGAGACGCCGATTATGACCGGCGACTTTGCCGGCGAGCGTTTCCATGCAGTTTGGACGTCTCCGGGGGTGATGTCATTGGCGCGAAGATGAACGCCCGCGGCACCCACGGCAAGCGCTATGTCGGCGCGCGAGTTGATTAGAAGGGTTGTCAGCTGCCGGTTGCCGGTTGATACTTGGCTCTCACCGATCAGACGCACCGCCTCGCGCGCCAATGATTCCAATTCGCGGGCGGATAAATCCTTTTCGCGGAGTTGGATGTAGTCGACTCGATTCGCTGCGGCTTCGGCGATCTTATCGAGCAAACGCGAACGGCGTGCCCGCTCATCGCCGGGGAAGGCGCGGCGGTCGGTTATGTAGTAGAGAAGCGGTTGGCCGTGCATTCTTTCTCTGTTACCAGTTTAGAACAGGCCAGGTGATCCCTCGATAACGAAGAAGCAGCTTGGCTTCTGATGGGGCTGAGGAAGAGCGAAGGCATTGGGAAATCGCCGTCGATGCAGCTTTGTGTCAAATCCTAAGGTCGAGTCTTAGCGATTTCCGGAAGCACTTCCTGTTCTTTTTCCTTCTTGGCAGGGCCTCCGAGATGGTATTCGGTCAGGCCGTCGCGCAGGAATGCAAAGGCGTCTTCAGGAGTATCGACGAATTTGAATAAGTTTAGGTCTTCGGGAGAAATTGTACCGGCGTCGACGAAGGCCTGGAAATTCATGATGCGGTGCCAGTACTCGCTGCCGTAAATCACGACAAGAATTTTCTTGGCGAGCTTGTCTGTTTGGGCGAGGGTCAGGATTTCGAAAAGTTCATCGATGGTGCCGAATCCGCCCGGAAAAATTACGAGCGCTTTGGCCAGATACGCGAACCAGAACTTGCGCATGAAGAAGTAATGGAATTCAAAATTCAGCGCGGGCGTGATGTAGGGATTGGGAAACTGCTCGAAAGGCAAATTGATGTTGAGCCCGATAGTTTTGCCTCCGGCTTCGTGAGCGCCGAGATTGGCTGCCTCCATGATGCCCGGGCCTCCGCCGGTGGTGACGACGAAGCGATGACGGCGAGCGGGAATCTGAATCGACCACTTGGTCAGAAGGAACGCCAGACGGCGGGCGTCTTCGTAATAGCGGGCCATGTCGACGGCGGCGCGGGCGCTTTTCAGTTCGGTCTCCAGCTGCGTCACCGGGGAGTTTTTCTCGTTTCCTTCTATCGTGGCCAGGTTTTTCTGGGCAGCGGCGCCTCCCTGGAAGCGGGCGGAGCCGAAAAAGACGACGGTATCCTGGATCTGCTCCCGGCGAAAGCGGACGAGCGGCTCCTGGTATTCAGCGAGGATGCGCAAAATGCGGCCGTCTGGACTGTTGATGAAGCTTTCGTTTTCGTAGGCTAGCGGCGCGGGTTTCAGCTTATCGGTCATCTTTCACTCACAATCAGATTTTCTGCGACTCGTTTCGAAGAGTTTATGCTGGAGCCCGCCCCGGATGGTTCGATCGGACTTAATGACGCTCGTGATAATGCAGGGCTTCCCAAAAACCTATCCAGATGTCGAGCAGCCCCAAGCCGCTGCACAGGCCGCGAAAAAACCCATTAGAAATGATGTCGCGTAGCCAGGGAAACGACAGCAGAAGATAGTTGTCGGTCCACTCGGGCGTCCAGGGCAGAATCACCAGCAGCACGCCGGCAATCGCACTCAAAAGAACGATCAGAAATACCGAGCTCCGATGCAGCCAGCGCTGCACGCCGCCGCCGGTCGGTGCTTTTGGATCATCCGGCCTATCCACCAATCCGGCCGCAGCCGCAAATTGCGCTGGAGTAAGGGGCGGAGGCACATCAGGAGTGCTTTCAACTGGTGCTTTAGGATCTGCGGTCACTGAATTCTCCGCTGGGATGCGCTAAGCGGCCGGTAGCGGAGGGAACTTATGCGGTCCATCATGGTTAGTCGACGGCGGAAACAGGTGCGGGCAAAAAGCATCCGCTTATTTTACGACTTCAGAGGCTTAATGCGCTCGGCGACATCGCGATAGTCGATATTGCGGCCGTAGACTTCCATGAAGTGTTTGAGTGCGGCCGGCTTATCGCCCGCTGTTTCGTAGGCGGCGGCGAGTTCGTAGTGGAGAGCGGTACGCGTATCTTCGTCGACTCCGGGAGCGGTAAGCGCTTTGTCATACCAGCGAATTGCGGCCTGGGGCACACCCTTATCGAGAAAGCACTGGGCCAGCCAGGTGTAAGTTTGCATGACCTGCGGGAAGGCATGACCGCGGTCGACGGCCTGGCAGGTCTTCTGCAATTCGCCGATGGCTTCGTCGAGCAATCCCATTTCGCGGAAGGCGATGCCGAGATTGTAATGGGTCTCGGGATCTTCCTCTGTGGTAGTCGCGCCGACTTCGAGATCGTGCTTCAGTTCGCCGAACATTTCTGCCAGATCGACTCCGGCTTCTTCGGCAAACGGGGAAGCGTTAGGAGCAGGCGCTTTCGGAGCTTGCGGCTTTGAGACTGCAGAGGCGGCTGGCGTTCCAGAAGCTGCGGCGGCGGCCGCGGCGATTGGAGGAGCTATAATCGGAGGAACGATCGGAGGAACGACCGGAGGGATGGGTGGCTCGGCCTTTGGCGGCGCCGGAGGCGCAGGAATCGCGACAGCGGACGGTTCGGCTTGAGGAACGGATTCGGGCTCGGCGACCGGGGCGCCTTTGAGGAAGTCATCTCCCAGGGACGCTTCCAGATCGGCAACGAAGACCCCCATCGGTTCTTCAGGTGTGCCGAAGCGGGTGGGGGCTGCGTTCCCAATCGGTTCGAGTTCGGATTTTTCCCCGGGCCGGGATGACGCTGCCGACGCCGGTTCGGCTTTGGGCGCGGCGCTGAGGAAATTGTCACCCAGGGTGGATTCGAGATCTGAGACGAACTCCTGCAAAACGCCGGGTTGCGGCGCGGTTGTCTCGCTGGTGGCCTCGGGGACGGCGGCGACTTCAGCCTGTGGCTCAGGCTCGGCGTGCATTCCAGCCATCGCAGCCTGCGGCCCTTGAACCGACGCTTCGACTGGCAAAGCCTCGTCATAAGCGGAAGGTGCGTCTTCAACAGCGAATTCAGCGGGTGACTCTGCGACTGAGAATTCTGGAACGTCTTCGACGGTTGGCTCAGGCTCGGTGGCAGGCGCTTGAGAGGCAGCACGGATTTCGGCTTCCAGCTTCGATAACAGCGATTGATCAACGGCGGACGATCGCAGCTTGTCGAAGGCGGCTTGCGCCTGCTGGGGCATGCCGTGATCGAGGAAGAAACGAATCTCTTCGAGGCTCTCTTTGATCTTGTCGGCTTCGCCAGAGTCTTCCTCGTTTTCAGCCTGCTCGGGAATTGCCGAAGGTACGTCGTGATCGCCGACTTCTGTGATCTCGATTTCGGCGGCTTCTGCAGGCTCGGCCTCGATGGTGATCGCATCGTCCCACTCGGAGGACAGATCGATTTCCGCGGGAGCAGCTTCCGGCTCCGTCACAGGCGAAACGGAATCCGCTTCGACTGGAGACGGATCGGCGACCACCGAGAATTCCGCTGCCTCGGTAGAAGGTTCGGGAGCCGTGGGCCATGGAGATTCTGCAGCCTGGGACACTGCCGCTTCTACTTCGACGACCGGGAGTTCGATTTCGGCGACTGAGGTTTCATCGACAGCTGACGCTGAGCGCTGCTCGTAGCGGGCCGCCAGATCGCCGTACCGCGACGCTTCTTCGGGATATCCCGCTTCAGAGTAAACCGTCTCGAGAGTGCGGCAACAAACTCCCGCCTCGGCGAAGCGCGACGCGCGGGTGTGCAGCGCAGCAAGTCGCTGATTCAAACGCAAATCGGACGGGGCCTGCGGCAACGCAGCCAGCAGCGGCCCAAGCGCCTTCGCGGGCATGTTGTAAGAGATGAAAAGTTCAGCGTCGGTCAGAGCAGAACGAACCGCCAGTGCAGCTGCATCTGAGTAGTGCTGATGAATGGCAGGAGCTGCGGCTTCGAGTTCGTCGACGATCACGGCCGCTTCTTCGGCTGAGATCAGCTTGGTTCCGGAAGCGCCGCCGAGCTGGCTGGCCACCTGCTGATAATTCGTCATGTGCAGGGGGTTGCCAGGCTCCATCGTCGTGAGTTTCTGATAGAGATCGCGGGCGCGAAGCAGGTCCCCGGATTGCACCGAGGCATGGGCCAGCAGCTCGATCACTTCTGTGATGTGCGTGGTCTCGCCAGCCTTCTGGAAAAGATCGAGAAGCTTTTCGAGCGATGCGGGGTTCTCACGCACGTGCCCGATGATCGAATGAAGGTTCTTTAGAACTCGCTCGGAATCTTCCGCGAGAAGCCGGTCGGCATGTTGATCGTAAACCTGGAGCGCATTCTCGTATTGGCCGGCTTGCATGAGAGCGTCTGCCAGCGTGGAAATCGCGGTGAGATCGTTGTGGACCGATTGCAGCTTGGTCGCGAGCGTGCCGGCATCCGAAAGCCGTCCGGTCTTCAGATAAGCTTTGAGCAGGTCGCGAAGACCGTCGGGATTGGAATCGATATCCGGGACTTTTTGCAGAGCCTCGATGGCGGCTTCGGCATCACCGGCCTCAAGTAGATTGCGCCCCTGCATGAGCAGCGCGTAGCTGTTGCCGGGGTCGAGCGTGAGCATCCGCTGCAACACTTCTTCCGCGGCAGGCAGCGAACCTTTGGAGCGGAGCGTTTCAGCGGCAGCCGAGAAAATCTGCCAAGCCTCAGTTTTCTTGCCGAGCCGAACATACACTTCCGCCAGGCGGATGCGCATGTTGGTGTTTTCGGGATCCATTTCCAGAATTTTCTGGAAGATGCGAACGGCGTTTTCGAGTTCGCCGGACTTCAGGAATTCTTCGGCGACTTGCAGATATTGCGCGCGGGCGTCGTTGAATAAACCTTGCTGGGTGTAGAGTTCGGCCAGCTTCAGCACGCTCTCAAGCGAGGGCTTGAGCTTGCTGATTTTCTTGTACATCGCGATGGCTTTGACCGTGAACCCCTGCGTGGCATAGGCATCACCGACAGATTTGAAACATTCGGTAGCTTTGTCTGCGTCGCCCAGGCGCGAGTAGAGATCGCCGACGGTATTGGTAACCGTGAGATCCTTGGGATCGGCCTTCAGGATCTTTTCGTACTCAGCAATGGCATTCTGCAACTTGCCCTGCTGGATGTACTTCTCCGCAGCGCTGAGCGTCTTTTGTTTGTTGAAGCCGAAACCAAACGCCATATGAGCACGAACTCCAGACCCTGGTCTTACAGAACCGACTGCTGCTGCTTCTGCATTTAGAACTGACGACGGGTCCTGGGAACTGCTTCCCGGGAAAATGCCGACTGGCCAGACTCCTGTTTCGAGGTGGCCGGTTGGACAAGGGCAATTGTACGGCTGGAGGTGTGGAATCGCATGGTTACCAAGGGTTACCGAAAGGGAGTGTACGATTGGGTTACGAACGGAACCAAATTTTGCGTAGCCCGTTGCAGATCGGTTGCCCCAGATAAGTACCGGAGCTTCAACAGTTAGCAGGATTGTGGTTTCTGGCTGTCCGTTCTCAAGCCATGGCGGAGTCTTTAGCAGAATTCTTCCTAACGGCGTTCCCACAACACTCCGATGAGCGCGCGTACGGTCAGCGGCGCGGCTACCGCATGGAGTGGCTCACCTACGGACAGGTGATGGCGATGGCTGTTCATTTCAGTCAGGAGTTGCAGTCAAGAGGAATTGCCAAAGGCGATCGCATCGTGCTCTGGGGCGAGAATTGCGCTCAATGGGTCGCGGCGTTTTTTGGATGCGTTGTGCGCGGCGTGATTGTGGTTCCGATGGATGATGGCGCATCTGTGGATTTCGCGGAGCGGGTTTCGAAGCAGGTCGATGCGAAGCTTTGGGTTTGTTCGCGGAGGCATGCGGCAGAAAACATCTCAAATGCGGTTCCCGTGCTGCTTCTTGAGGAAGTCAAAATCACCGCCGAAGCAGAGCCTGGGCGGGCCATCCGCTCCGAACCGGATGTCGCGATTGGCCGGGACGATATCCTTCAGATTGTGTTTACTTCGGGAACTACCGCCGAGCCCAAGGGCGTAGTGCTGACGCACGGCAATGTGCTGGCCAATATTGAACCGCTAGAGCGGGAGATGCGCCGCTATCTGAAATATGAACGCTGGGTGCATCCGGTGCGGTTCTTGAATCTGTTGCCCCTGAGCCATGTATTCGGACAATTTCTGGGAATGCTCTTGCCGCCCATCCTTGGGGGGACGGTGATTTTTCAGGAGGAAATGAAACCTTCTGAGATTGTTAATACCATCCGGCGCGAGCGCGTTTCGGTGCTGGTGAGCGTGCCGAAAGTCCTGCAATCGTTGAAAGAGAAAATCGAACGCGATCTTGGGGATGAAGGCGGCTTGGAAGACTTTCAGCGCCGCTGCCGCGAAGCCGAGGGAAAACATTTCCTTCATCGCTGGTGGATTTTTCGCGACATCCGGCGGCGCTTTGGCTGGAAGTTTTGGGCGCTGATTTCTGGCGGGGCATCTCTGGATCGCGAGACCGAAGAATTTTGGGGCCAATTGGGATACGCGGCAATCCAGGGTTATGGGCTTACGGAAACGACGTCGTTGATTACGGTGAACCATCCTTTCAAACTGGGCAAGGGATCGATTGGGAAGGTGCTACCGGGACGCGACATTAAGCTCGCTGAGGATGGCGAGATCCTGGTGCGCGGCGGTGGCGTGGCGGCCGGTTATTGGGAAGGTGGTGGAGTCAACAGGGTCGTTGACGACGGGGGTTGGTATCACACGGGCGACATCGGCGAAGTGGATGAAGCTGGGAATGTTTATTTCAAAGGCCGCAAGAAAGAAGTGATCGTCACTCCAGCAGGCTTGAATATTTTTCCCGCAGACTTGGAAGCCGCGTTGCGCCTTCAATCCGAAGTCAGAGATTGCGTGGTGGTTGGGATTGATCGTGGAGGAAACGCGGAGCCGTGTGCAGTTCTCATTTTGCGGGATGATGCGGAGCCGCAAGCAGTAGTGGCCAGCGCTAATAAGAAGTTGGCCGATTTCCAGCGCATGCGCAATTGGCTGGAATGGCCCGAGCCCGATTTTCCGCGAACGAATACGCAGAAACCGAAGCGGAACGTGATTGCCGAGGTTGCTGCGGCGCAGCTTTTGCAGGCCGGGAATGCGGACGTTTCGCAATTGAGCCCGGTGCGGCAATTGATTCAGCAAATTTCAGAGCGGAGCGGGAGAAAGATCGAACGAGGTCACTCCGATCATCGCCCTGATCTGGCTTCCGATCTGGGTTCCGATCTCGGACTAAGCTCGCTGGATCGTGTAGAGCTAATCAGCGCGCTGGAGGATCGATATCACGTGGATCTGGGCGAAAGCAGTTTCAGCTCTACGCGTACAATCGGCGATCTGGAAAGGATGTTGAGCGGCCAAAGCAGCGAGCGCGTGGGATATCACTATCCGGGCTGGGTGTTGAAGTGGCCCGTGACCTGGTTGCGTTGGCTGGCGCAGTATCTGCTAATCAGGCCTGCGGTGTTTCTGCTGGGGTGGCCGCGGGTCGAGGGCCGCGAGAATCTGCGCGGCATCAACGGGCCACTGCTCGTCATCTGCAATCACCTTGGCGATGTGGACCCCGGGTTTGTGCAAACCGCTTTGCCGGCCCGGTTGCGCAATCGAATGGCGATCGCGACTGGCGGCGAAGCATTGGAAAAATTGCGCTCGCCGGCAGCGGACAGAAACTGGTTCGGAAGAGCCTGCGACAGGATTCGATGGACCCTTGGTGTTTCCCTCCTGAATTTATTTCCTCTGCCGCGCGAAGCCGGATTCCGGCAGAGCTTTGCTTATGCAGGCCGCGCCGTCGATCTTGGATACAGCGTACTCGTGTTTCCCGAAGGGCGGCACACCACCGATGGAAAGATGAATCCGTTCCGGCCGGGAATTGGATTGCTGGCAAATAATCTTGGTATTCCCGTTCTGCCGATGCGCATTCACGGACTATTCGAGCTGAAACAGGCGGGAAAGAAGATTGCCGCTCCGGGAAAGATTCGCGTGCGCATCGGGAAACCGGTTGCTTTTTCTCAGGGCTGCGATGCCGCGCAGATTGCGCGAGCCTTGCAGAGCGCGGTCGAGACTTTGTAGCTGCAAATGTGTAAGGCTGGATCTATTCAAGAAAAAAGCGCCGCGATTCGTATTGAATCACGGCGCCTTTTTTATTCTTTGATTTCTATCTCAGGTAACGACTGGAGGAAGATCCAAGATTAGGGTTTAATCATGACCTTCACCGGCTTCGACGGAATGCCGTTGGCCACGACGAACAATTCGCTCAATCCGGTTCCGATGGTTGAGGGAATGTCGAACTCGGTGGAGACGACGGTGCTGCCGGTGGCAACGCCCATCGTGCTGTGGTTGTGGGTGCGGCAATAGACAACATTCTTCGTTGCCGCGTTGACGATGCGCACCAGCGGGTAGTTGGTGGCCATCTGCTGATCATCACCGTACATCGCGCCCTGCGAAAGCCCGTTGAATTGCGTGCCCTGGATCGGATTATTGGTACTGCCCGCCGTTAGCTTGCCGGCTACCGATGTGACCGTCGGCTGCCATGCGGCCTCGTACGTGCCGACTGGTTGATAGATCTGTGTGGTCTTCACCTGGTTTGATTGGGTGTAGAGGACCTGTCCGGTCGGGAGTACAAGAAGGCGTCCCACATAAGTAGGCTGACTGCTCGCACCCGCAGGTCCGGGCACGGAGATAAAGGTGGTGCCATTGAATTCATAGAATGCGGCTCCAGCGGCATAACAAGGACTGGTAGGGGCCACTGAGAGCAGAACGTTACCGTCCGGCAAAAGCGCTGCCGGGCCGTCTACGATTCCGTCACCATTGGGCATTTTCGGGCCAGCTGACCATGCGGCGGTGAGGGTGTCGTAAATTGCTGTATTGTTGTCGGCGCCCGTGGCGAACACGGTGCCGTCAGGGCGCAACACAGCGGGACCGATTTCGTAGCAACCGGAATTCGGCAGAGAAGAAATTGTGCTGCCCGCGAGCGACCAGGTTCCGCTGGTCGGATTGTAGAGCTCAGACTGCGTGCCGTTGACCATATCGACCGTGAGCACATCGCCCGAGGGCACGAGCGTCCATCCCTCTTCCGAGTTTTGATCGGCCTTACCGCTTCCGGTGATGGTCCAAGTCAATGTGGTTTCATCGAGCAGAGCCTGTTCCTTCTCGATTTTGGATTCGCAGGCTCCACAGTTTCCCAGCATGAAGGTTCCGTTGGGTAACACAGCGCTTTGCGCGTCGCCGACCGAAGTCCAGCCAGAAGGCGCGGAAACTGCGGTCCACGTATTGGTGGTGCTGTTGTAATAAGCTCCCAGATCGGTTTCTACGCCGCCTTGTGAGAGGTTATATTCGCCGCCCTGGACGATGACGTTGCCATCGGCCAACACTGCAGAGGCGAAATAAAGCGGACCGTAGTCTGACGGCATAGGAGCGAGTTCGGACCATGTGCCATTGACGTAGCTGCCAGTGTCATCGGGAGTCAGACGCCACCAGTTGGGACTGAGATATTGGTGCACCATGACAGTGCCGTCGGTCAACTGCAGCGCGGTATCGACATCGAACGTGGGTTTGTTTTTCAGATTTTCCCACTTGGGTGAAGCAGCGGGGGCCTGTGCGCCGGCGATAAAGGAGCACGCCAGCAGAGTGAACGATGCAATCGCAAGTGTACGCAAAGCCTTCATTGGTTCCCTCTCTTGTTGACTGAATTCCTGACGATGCCGAGTGAATCTGCGTCCCACAGCGAACGCAGAAAAAGAGAAATGGCTGGAAGTGTGCACGCTGCCCTGCAAGAATAACGCGAGTCGGAAACGGGGCAAAAAATTGTCCCGTTCCAAATCGGTTGTCAGAACATATGAGGCGGCTCAGCTGAGCCGCCTCGCCATGCTTAACTGCAGCCGGTCTACTCGACCTTCTGCGGCACGGTTGCGGTGCTCGGCGAAAAGCTGGTGTTGCCACCATACTGTGCGCTGATTTTGTGGTTGCCCTTGGCCAGCGATGACGTCTGGAAGACTGCCACGCCGCCGGAGAGAGCAACTTGACCAAGTTTCGTGGTTCCGTCTTTAAAGAGGACTTTGCCTGTCGGCGTTCCGCCTGAAGACGAGATCGTAGCTGTGAACGTGACCTGCTGCCCAACCTGTGAAGGATCGGGAGTAGAGGTCAAGGTTGCTTTTGTGCTGGCCACAACGCTGCAAGTTGCAGGCGCCGACGGGATTCCGTTTGCGATTACAGACAAGGTGCATGGGCCAGTTTCCATGGTGGCCGGAACGTCAAAGTTGGTGGATACCGGAGTCGAGCCAGTGGCCACGGCCATGGTGCTGTGTCCGTGGGTCTTGGCGTAGAAAACATTTCCGGTGGCGGTGTTTACGAGCTGCACCAAGGGATAGTTGGTGGCGTCCTGGAAATCGTCGCCATAAGCAGCGCCCTGGGTTAAGCCATTGAACTGCGTGCCGGTGATCGAATAAGTCGTTCCCGGGACGAGGCTCTTGGTGTAGCTGGTGATGGTGGGCTGCCACGCCGGCTCGTAGGTGCCCGCGGTGGTCAGGATTTCGACGGTGGTGCTGAAGTCGGTAAACATGATCTGTCCGGTGGGCAGGACGAGAAGATGTCCAACATAGGATGCATCCTTGGACGCATTGCTGGGGTTGGGGAACGTGTTCAAGGTGCTGCCGTTCCATTCGTAGAACTGGGCAGGCGGGGCGAATGCGGAGCTGGCGCTCGGCGGGCTCGTCATCACGATCACGTTGCCATTGGTCTCGATCGAGGCCGGCGCATCGTTGGCCGCGTCATTATTCGGAAATGGCGACAGCGCTGTCCAGACGCCTGTGCTCCAGTTGTAAGTTGCGGTGTTGCCTCCGCGCTTGCAAGCGTGGCTTGCGGCGCCGGTGTAGAAAACGGTGCCGTTGGGCATCAAAACCGCAGGTCCGAGTTCGTAGCTGGCCAGACTCTCATCTCCGCAGTCCGCATCCCAGAGCTGAACCAGGGTGCTGCCCGCGGTGGTCCAGGTATTGGTTGTCGGGTTGTAGATTTCGGAGTTCATGCCATTTTTGTTGTAGAAGCCCACATAGGCGTCGACCGTAAGAATGTTTCCGTTCGGCAGAAGCGTGAAGCCCTGCTCATCGAAATCGTCGAACTGTCCGTCGGTGGCAGTTGCTTCGGTGGTGAAGCTCAGCGTGCTTTCGTCAAAGTTGAAATAGAGCGGGAAGCTGCTCTTACCGGCGATCTCCGCGCAGCAGGCAGACAGCATCCAGGTTCCATTTGGCAGGACGACGGACTCGGCGTCTCCTTCCGCTCCCCACGAATCCGGAATCGGAGGATTGGTGCTCGTCCAGGTGTTGGCAACCGGGTCGTAAAGTGCACCCAAGCTTTGCCAATCGGGACTGCAGCTGCCGCTGGGGCAGTTGTACTCCCCGCCCGTAACCGCGACTTTGCCATCGGGCAGTACAGCGGATGCAAAGAAGAGCGGTTCATAGCCACTGGGAAGCGTAGCGACCTGCGTCCAGGTGCCGTTGATGTAGCTGCCCGTGTTGTCGGGAGTTAATGTGTACCAAACGCCGTAGTTCTTGCCGACGCAGCCCGCACCGGGGTTGCAATTCGGCTCTTCGTGCACCAGCACGCGGCCATCGGTAAGAAGAACCATTGCACCCATGGAAACGGGCGCGGGGTTGTTGAGTGGTGTCCAGGTCTGGGAGTTTGCTATGCCCACCGAGCATAGCAGTAGCAACGTGGATGCGAGCGTACGCGAAAATTTCATTTTTGCCCTCGGGAGAATCATCTGGTTTTTTTGTCTTACTTGAGTCAGTTGCGGCGTTCCACATTTGACCGCCGCAGGGAGAAGTAATTCGAATTGCATGCCAGCCTTTAACCTTCAAGGCCGCTGGATTATACCCCGATCCAACGCGATTACTATCAAGTTGTGACTCAGATTTGACAATTAATTTCGATGCGACAAAAAAAAGGCGGCGAAGTTTGCAAGATCTTGCACACACGCGGCAGGTAGCGATTGGAAATAGTTACTTTCGTCCAGAGATCAAATTCTCCGATCGTGGGACGACCGAGGATTATTCTTCGTCCATCCCAGTCTCGGCGTAATGCGGATCGGATTCGATTTTTACTTCGGGCAAATTCGCATCGTGCAGTGCGCGATTGAGTGTGGCAAGGTCTGTGCTCTTCAGAGACTCCCAACGTTGCATTGCCTGCGATACGTCGTGCTCGGAAGACGCGGTTGCTTGCGTTTGCGCAGTGGTCGGCGCGGCGTCAACCTGCCACACCTGGCCGTAGAGAGTCTCCGCATCGCCATTCACTCGGCTGAGCGCAGGAGCTTGCGAGGGAGGCGCCGGAGAACCACCCGGCGCGCCCGAAACTTCAGCCAGCTTATTTTCGAAATTCTTGACCGCATCGCGTGAAGCGCTGGAACTTTGTTGAGTGATTTTCCGCAATTGCTCGCGAATGGATGCCGCTTGCGCCACGGCTTTCGAGGTTTGATCGAGCATCGATGCCAGCTTCCGCTCAAGCTGAAATTTCTTTTCCAGATCGGCAGCGGAGGTCTTTATGCGCGGGTCCAATCTGACCGTGAATGGAGTGGTTGAACTCTTTCCATTCACGGTGAGCCGAGCCGTATACGATCCCGGCAATGCGCTCGGGCCAAGCGGGAAACGAGGCGTGTCGCCCGGAACCGCAGAAATGGGATAGTCGTGGCGGGTTGAATCGGGAATGGAATAATGCAGATCCCAAACCCAGCGGTGCATGCCGGCATCGGCGGGAAGCATGCGGAACGGCTTCAACCAGTAAAGCGGAATGAGTTGTTTGCTCAGATCGTCTTCGCTGACCGGCGCCTTGTCATCGCTCGAATATTTTCGAACGAGTTGCCCGTGAGCATCGAGGATTTCGAGAGTCACAGGAGAAGTCTGGTTCTGCGCAAGATAGTAGTCGACGATTGCGCCATCGGGTGGATTGGCCGCTGCGGGCTCGTCCGGCGGCAGAGGGGTATCGGAATAGGTATCGCGCTGGATTCGAAATGCGGGAACTGGAGTGAAAAGATGATCTTCGTCGGAGACGGAAGCGGTGAGTTCGCGCAGCGGCGCGATGTCATCCAGAATCCAGAAGCCGCGGCCGTGTGTGGCCACGATCAGATCGTTCTCGTGAATCCAGAGATCGCGCATGGACGTATGCGGGAGATTCAATTGCAGCGATTGCCAATGATCGCCGTCGTCGAGAGACATCCAGACCGCATTCTCCGTTCCGGCAAATAAAAGCCCCTTGCGCACAGAATCTTCGCGCACCGTATCTACGGGTCCGATGTCTGGAAGTCCGGCTGTGATCAGCGTCCAGTTCTTCCCGCCGTCGTGCGTGCGATAGATATAAGGATGCTCGTCATTGATGCGGAAGCCGCTCACAGAGGCGTAGGCAGTGTCTTCGTCGAAGTGTGAGGCACTGATCTGCGTGACCTTG
The DNA here is from genome assembly GCA_964530145.1 of uncultured Acidobacteriaceae bacterium. Classification (GTDB taxonomy): domain Bacteria; phylum Acidobacteriota; class Terriglobia; order Terriglobales; family Acidobacteriaceae; genus Sulfotelmatobacter. The sequence continues at coordinate 91,179 of CAZGXY010000014.1, forward strand.
GTCCAGGAAGTCAGCTCCTTAGGAGTAATGTCGTTCCATTTCTTACCGCCGTCACGCGTGATCCAGAGCAGGCCATCGTCGGTGCCGGCCCAGAGGGTGTTGGTGTTTTTGAAAGACGGGGCCAATGCGTAAATCACTCCACGCTTTTTATCCGCGTCTTTTGGGACGAACTTGCCGACGCTGGATGGAACCGCGGGACTCTCGCGAGTCAGATCGGAGCTGATTGTTTGCCAGCTGTTTCCGCCGTCGGTGGTTTTAAAGAGCACATTGCTTGCGTAATAGAGAATGTGCGGATCGACAGGAGAAAACATTGTTGGCTCGCTGCGGTCAGTGCGGTATTTCGGATTGCGCAGCGGAATCGGCGTCACATTCTGCACCTGGCCGGTGGAGAAATAGAATTTTGAAACTTCGCTTCTGCCGCCTCCGTAAATAATATCGGGATCGAGCGGATCGGGCGCCACATAGCCGTACTCGATTACGCCGACGGGATGCCAATCGCGAAATGTAATCTCACCATCGTTGCCGCGGGTCAGGATGCAGACCGAACCACTTTCCTGCTGGCCTCCGCACACGCGATAGGGAAATGTGGGAGTGACCGAGACGTGATAAATCTGCGCCGTCGGTTGGTTGTACCACGAACTCCAGGTCTCGCCCTTATTTACGGTAACGAGAGCGCCCTGATCGCTGACGAGGAGAATGATGTTGGGATCGTTGGGATTGATCCAGAGATTCTGGTAATCGTCGCCGCCCGGTGCGCCGCGAAATCCTGACCAGGTTTTGCCGCCATCCGTCGAACGCATGGTTACCGTGCTGGCGCAATAGACGGTATCAGGATTTTTCGAATCGACTCTCGGGATCGAGAGATCGCCGCCGCCGATGCGGCCGGATGGCCGGGGATCGTCAGTGATTTTGGACCAATTTTCTCCGGCATCGTCAGACCGGTAGACGCCGAGAGGGCCTGCGGCGGTGGCAACGGTCGCGTAGAGGCGTTTGGTGTCACCAGGGGCAACGGCGACATAAATCTGCGAAAGATCTTTAGGCAAGCCGTTGGTGAGAGGGCGCCAGTTATTGCCGCCATCGGTGGATTTGAATAGTCCGCCGCCGGTGCCGTTGACTTCGTTGCCGTCTTCCCACGGGCCTTCGCGAACTTCCCACATCGAGGCATAAATAACGTCGGGATTCGAAGGATCGATTTCTACATCGGAGGCGCCGGTGTTTTCGTCCTTATAAATCACCTTCTGCCAGGATTGGCCTCCGTCGGTCGAGCGAAAGAGGCCGCGCTCGTCGTTTGGACCGTAGGGGTGTCCGAGAACTGCAGCGAACACTCGATTGGGATCGCGGGGATCAACGGCGAGCGCCGGAATTTGATAGCCATCTTGCAGGCCAAGGTGCGTCCAGGTCTTGCCGGCGTCGGTCGATCTATAGATTCCATTGCCGATCGAGAGATCGGGACGATGCAGGCCTTCGCCACTGCCGACATAAATAATGTTGGGGTCTGAGGCAGCAACGGCAATCGCGCCAATGGATTGCGTTGGCTCGTGATCGAAGATCGGATTCCAGGTGCGGCCATAGTCGTTGGACTTCCAGACTCCGCCATTCACCTGGCCGATGTAGAAAACATTCGGCTGGTTGGGAACGCCGGTGGCCGCGCGTGTTCGGCCTCCGCGAAATGGGCCAATCATGCGCCATTGGAGTTCCTGATAGGTTTTAGCAGGGATTTCCTGAGCTGCAGCCGGAGCGGCGAGCGGTAAGAGCGCAAGACAAAAAGAAAGACAAAGAGATGTTGGAGATGTTTTCACTTAGGCCCCCACGGTAAAAAACAAATAAAAGCAAGAAAACCAAACAAAAGAGAATACCCCAAAAATCGGGCAAGAGGGAGCGGGGGGGTTTCGAAGTTGGGTTTTCAGAAAATGTCGCCGTGAACAATGGTAATTCGTGATGAGAGGCTCGCCGTAAAGCGCGTGAAGGGCATGAGCATAGATAAAATGCAGGAACGGGCTTTCCCATCATGCGTCCTCAAAGTAGAAAACTGACGCGTCGGTACCGAAGACTGATTTCGCAGGCGTTGCTGCTGGCTGTTTTCGTATTGACTGAAGCGCGGAGTCCCGCCGGCGGACAGGCTGCCGCAACAAGCGGGCGCGGCGTTCAGCCGATACTCGATTACATTTCACAGGCATGGGTCACTCTTACTCGATCGATGACCGATTGCGAGAGCGTCGCCGACCCGAAAATTAAGGTGGCTCCGGTTTTGTATTTGCCAGCCGGAATGGCTGAACCCGGCGCAGTTGAGAAGCTGGCATCAGATTGCGGCGTGCGGATCAAGCATTTGCCGGTAGCGATCCATCACCTCGGCGAAATCGATAGTGGCAAGATTCAGCCGAATGGCCTGCTGTATCTGCCGAACAAATATGTTGTTCCGGGAGGACGCTTCAACGAGATGTATGGATGGGACAGCTACTTCATTATTCGCGGCCTTCTGCAATCGGGACGAGTTGACCTGGCAAAGGGAATGGTCGACAACTTTTTATTCGAGATCGAGAATTACGGCGCGATGCTGAATGCCAATCGAACTTACTATCTGACCCGTTCGCAGCCTCCGTTTATGAGTTCGATGGTTGTCGAGCTATACGATGCGCTGCAAAAATCAGGCGGCGCCGACCGTGAGTGGCTTGCACGAGCTTATGCCGATCTCGAAAAAGACTACACAATGTGGACGAGCGAGCCGCATCTCGCGGGCACTACCGGGCTCTCGCGTTACTACGATTTCGGCGAAGGCCCACCAGCGGAAGCAGCGCAGGATGAAGCTGGCTCCTACCGCAAGATCGCTGCTTATTTCTTTTTCCATCCGGCCGAGGCCGATGACTACGTCGCAAGGAATTCTTCGGAAAGTGGGACTTCGTCTTCGGGGGCGCTTTCGACGGCGGGAAAAGATTTTACGTTGCGGGTTTGTGATCTTTCTTCTAAATCGGATGCCGGGGGATGCGAACCGGCACAGGAGTTCCAGCTCAGCTCTGACTTCTACAAGGGCGACCGTTCAATGCGGGAGTCGGGGTTCGACGTCACTTTCCGTTTTGCCCCGTTCGGCGCGGCCACGCATCACTTTGCACCAGTGTGCTTGAACAGCTTGCTTTATAAAAATGAAAAGGATCTCGAGCGGATCAGCCGCTGGCTCGGCCGAAGCGGCGACGCCGAGCGATGGGCCAACCGCGCCGAAGAACGAAAAATATTGATCGCGCGTTATTTGTGGGATGAAAAAGCCGGGATGTTTTTCGACTTTGATTTGCGCACTGGGCATCGCTCGACTTACAACTTCGCGACGACTTTCTACCCATTGTGGGCGGGAGTTGCGACGCCGGAGCAGGCGAAGGCCGTCGCTAAGAATGTTTCGATCTTTGAGAAGCCGGGCGGTCTGGCGACGAGCGCCAATGACTCGGGCGCGCAATGGGACCTGCCTTATGGCTGGGGCAATATTCAGATGTTGGCGGTCGAGGGGCTGCGGCGTTACGGCTTCGATGCCGATGCCGATCGAATCTCCTTCGAGTTTCTGTCGATGGTGGCGGAGAATTTCCGGCGCGATGGTACCCTGCGGGAAAAATACAACGTAGTGACGCGATCTTCCGAAGTTCATGCGGAGCTTGGCTACCAAATGAATGTTGTGGGGTTTGGCTGGACGAATGCGGCGTTCCTGGAATTGCTGGACGGCTTGCCAAGAAACATGAAAGAGCGTCTGGAGAGAGAACAGGACCAGCCTCTGCCCGCCGAATCGAGATGAGCGAGTACGCCCTTCCACAACAAGTGGCACCGACGTCATGTAATTGTCGCGAGGATTTGTTCCAGCCCACGTTCCCCCGGCAAGGGCATTCCACCGTGCTGGCTGGCCACCCAAGCCCCGACGCGGTTTGCTTTTTCATTGATCTCACGGAGCGGCTGTTTACTGAGATATCCATGGACGAGCGCGGCAGTGAAAGCGTCGCCAGCGCCGATAGCATCGGCTATTTTGACTTTGAACCCCGCATGCTCGCAAAATTCACCTGCTGAAATGAGGATGCTGCCGGAACTTCCGCGCGTGATGCAGACGAGCTTCAGGTGAAATGACGCGAGTAAGTGGCGCGCGGACTCTCGCATGCTCTGGCTTTCCAATGCAAGCAAACTTGTGACTACCGGCAGTTCCTCGTGGTTCAGCTTAACGATGGTTGCCAGCTTTAACGATTCCTCCAGCACTTCCTTCGAATAGAAATCCTGTCGCAGGTTGACATCGAAGATGCGTACCGCATCGGGCCGCGTCGCGCGCAGGAAGCGGCGGATGGTGATTCGACTGCGCGCCGAGCGCTGCGCCAACGATCCGAAGCAGACGGCGTGCGTTTCAGAAGCCAGTCGCTTCCACGTGGGCGTCCACTCCAGAAAGTCCCACGCGACCGGCTGAAGAATTTCAAAGCGGGGCTGGCCGTTGTCCAGTTCGATCTTTACCGTTCCGGTCGGGTGAGGATTATCTTTCTGCACGAACTCTGTGGTTACTCCGAGTTGCCTCAGCCGTTGCAGTGCTTCCTCTCCCAGAGGATCATCGCCGGAGCGGCTGGCTACGATTCCCCTGTCTCCAAGCAGACTCGTGATGTAGGCAAAATTGGCAGGCGCGCCGCCAAGCTGCTTGCCGGAGGGAAGAAAATCCCAGAGCAACTCGCCGATTCCAACCACGACGTGCTTTGTTTCTTTCATCCGTCCGCCGGGTGTTGGTTCAAGAAATGCGTGTCTCGCCGGCGTGTCCTCGTCAGTTCAGCCTCAAGATCATACCCGTGAATCGCCGTCCAATGTTTGACGGAAGTCCGCGAAACGGTTCAACTGAAGAAATGAATTTTGACGACTCGAATGGGATCTTGCGGGGATGAAGAGAACCGTTCTGACGATGCTCTCCATCTGCGCCTGTTCTATGGGTTTCAATGCTGTTGCTCAAACATCGACACAACTTGCAGCGGAAGACCATCCATGGTGGCAACGCGCGGTGTTTTACGAGATTTATCCCCGCAGCTTCGCGGATAGTAATGGTGACGGTGTTGGCGATTTGAAAGGCATCGCGTCGAAGCTGGATTACTTAAAGAATTTGGGCGTCGACGCGATCTGGATTACGCCCTGCTTCCCCTCGCCACAAGTCGATTTCGGCTACGACGTTTCCGACTACGAAAATATCGATCCCATGTACGGCACGCTGGCCGACTTCGACGAACTCGCGCGCGAGGCAGAAAAAAGAAGTATTCGGATCATTCTGGATCTGGTTGTCAACCACACCTCCGATCGGCACAAATGGTTTCTGGACTCGAAATCTTCGCGTACGTCGGAGCATCGTGACTGGTACATTTGGCGCGACGGAAGAGGTCCGGGACAGCCGCCGAATAATTGGGTGTCAACGTTCGGCGGATCGGCGTGGAAGCTCGATCCTGCGACCGGTCAATATTATTACCACTATTTTTATCCCGAGCAGCCGGACTTGAACTGGCGCAACCCCGCCGTTAGGGGGGCCATGTTCGATGTGACCCGCTGGTGGTACAAGCGCGGCGTTTCGGGGTTCAGGCTCGATGCTGTCGACACATTATTTGAAGATCCAGAGCTTCACGATAATCCGATTGCTCATCCGGGGACGAACGCTTTCGGCGATCCCTTCGAAGAGAACAAGTACAACACTAAATTGCCGGAAGTTCACGACGTTCTCCAAGGACTGCGCAAGATCGCCGACGAATACGGCGCGGTTCTGATTGGCGAAACCTGGACAGCCGACGTCCACGAGTTGAACCATTACTACGGGGCAGACCACAATGAACTTCAACTGCCCATGGATTTTCTGTTCACCACGGTCAACAAGCTTTCTGCTGCGGACTTCCGCAAGCAGATAGCAGAAGTGAATACAGCTTCCGGATGGCCGACCTTTGTGATCAGCAACCACGACATCGTGCGCTCGTACGATCGTTATGGAGACGGCGAGCACAACGATCAGATTGCGAAGCTGATGGCGGTTCTTTACCTTACTTTGCGGGGAACTCCGATTCTTTATTACGGTGAAGAAATCGGAATGAAGACGACGCCTCCGGCGCGGGTCGAAGACGTGAAGGACCCCATCGGGCGCAAAGGATGGCCAAAGGAAAAAGGACGGGACGGCGAACGCACTCCCATGCAGTGGGATCGTTCGAAGAATGCCGGTTTCACGACCGGGACGCCTTGGCTCCCGATTCCACCTACTTATAAGACTCACAATGTGGCCGCGGAATCAAAGGATCCGAATTCAGTCCTGCAGTTTTACAAACAGGTGCTCAAATTGCGGCACACGAATCAAGCTCTTCTTTACGGGACTTACACCGCAATTAACGAAGACGACCCGAACGTGCTGTCTTATTTGCGGGTTTACAACGGGCAGGGGGTTGTCGTTGTCTTGAACATGTCGAATGTGCCCCGCAATGTTACGCTGCCGTTAAAAGCCAATGGTTTTTCTTCCGCCCGGAACCTCATCAGTACCGGAGTTGCCGCCCCCAGAACGGGCAAGCTGTCGCTCCCGGCGTTTGGGGCATTTATCGGCGAACTCTGCGTCAAGTCTGCGCCCACGGCTCGGCAGTAGCGACTGGAGGCTCGATGCCGAGACCAAAACTCCCTCCTCCGGACAATCTTGTTCGGTTTTCGTAACAAGAATCAGTTTTCTAATGAGACCTCCGAGATTAATGAAAAACTCCTAACAACTGAGGGGGAGGAGTGGATCCGGAAAGCTGCCCACGCTGCGGCGGAAGCGGATACATTGCGCAATCCGTGGACATTAGTGGTAGGTCCGAGGGGGTTGCATTTATTCGCGTTCAGTGTCCAGCGTGCCGAGGCAGCGGACGGAAGGATTCGATTCCCCCATCCACCGCGGGCTGACCGCACGGCCTGTGGTGCTTGCGAAAACGTACGGACCCGGACGTCGCGCCCAAAAGCGGCGTCGGGTCCGGACGTGAAATTCACCGACTCGTCTCTTCTTGCGGCGCTCCTTAGGCTCAGCCGTGAACATGGATAGTGCCCGTCAGGCAATACCAGCAGCCCTGGTTCGCATGCGGCCCTGCGTTCCCGAAGCGATTTCGATGCGGTTGCGTCCTCCGCCTTTGGCGCGATAGAGAGCTTTGTCGGCTGCCTGAATGATGTCTTCCGGCTTGGCGGCTTCGAGTTTTGCCGTGGCCACGCCGATGCTTACAGTCACAGAAATTTCGGAAAGATCCCTGGTTCGCGCGATTGTCGGAATGCTCCGGCTTTTTTGAACCCGGCTTCGAGCTGCGGGATTGCGGCGATCGGGACCACGCGCCTGCTCCCGTCGATCGGGACCGCGCAGGCGCATGCTGCTGGCTTCGATGCCGGCGCGCAAATCCTCAAGATGTTCGAGCACGTCTGCCGTTGTATTGCCGGGAAACAAAATGGCAAATTCCTCTCCACCGCAGCGGTAAGCCTGGCCGCTCCCGGAGACTCTCGCCAGCTTCGACGCCACCATGCGGAGCACCTGATCGCCAGTATCGTGGCCGTAGGTATCGTTGCAGCGCTTGAAATGGTCGATATCGACCATGGCGATGGAATAGGGCACTTGCAAGTGCTGAAGCGCATCGTTGAAGGCTCGGCGTGAGGGCAGAGCTGTCAGCTCATCGTGGTAGGCGAGCAGATAGGACGTTTCGACCACCGTGGCCGCGAGAATAAAAGCGGCAGCGGCGAAATACGCCTGCGGTATACGCCCCACTCCTCCGAAGCGCAGCCCAAGAAAGCAGGCGATCACAGCCCAAAGCGATCCCGCTTCGGCGGGCATATGAAACGCAAAGTAGCGAAACAGGAAGAACATTGCGGCGGCTGCAAAGCAGAGTTGCACGCCGAAGGGGAGTGATACCAATGTACGGCTGCGATGGGCAAGAGCATGAACGCTACGTAACGTCTCAGGCCGGCAAAGCACAATTGCCGCGACCGATTGCACGAATAAGAGAATAGCCGGGGACGCAAGAACTGGGAGAGTAAATCCTTTTTTTTCTAGAAACGACACGACGACGAAGTCGAGCGGCAAGAACGTGCCCACCGTGACGAACGCCATGTTTCGGGATTCGTTGGCGAGATGGCTGCCCGCGAGATAAGACATTCCCTGCTGGGCGAGACATAGCAGCAGCAACGTACAGAAGATGCGGCTGGAGTGGAATCTCCATGAGAGCAGAAGGCCCGCGATGAGGGCACCGTAAAACGCGTAACTTCCGAGGGCGGCGCTGGGCACAAACAGGCCGCCGTGCATCGACGCTGCGAGCAGTAGTAATAAGGCGGCGGGCATCAGCAGCGGCTTCATCGAACTCGGCTCCGAAAGAGAAAGCTACCGTCTTGCGTGACACAGGCTGGTTCAGTTTTATGACCTAGATTATCGGGGCGAAAGGCTGGGAGTAATTGACGGGAGGGGTTCGGGGCGGTGAGTCGAGGAGGCGGGGCTTTCCTCTTCTGGAATCGGCACCCGTTCCCGGAAGCACACACTTTCGTGCGACGCGGTTTTGGCTACGTTTGAGCGCTTTCTAACTAGAATCGCAATGTAATTAAGGCCCACTTATGAGGATTCTGATCGCAGAAGACGACGCGGCACTGGCCGGGTTCATTCGCCAGGGGCTGCAAGGGGAGCACTACACCGTGGATGTGGTCGAGGATGGCGAGCAGGCGCGCGCCATGGGCAGCGAGTTTGACTACGACCTCGTCATTCTGGATTTGAACCTGCCAAAGCTGGATGGGGTGAGCGTGCTACGCCATCTGCGCCTGAAGCGTCCCAGCCTGCCGGTGCTGGTGCTGACGCAGCGCAGCCGGGTGGAAGACCGGGTGCAATGCCTGGACACTGGTGCAGACGATTATCTGCCCAAGCCGTTCTCCTTTAGCGAACTCTCGGCGCGCATCCGGGCGCTGCTGCGGCGCAGCCATCTGCCCTCAGAGTCTGTGCTGGTCGTGGACGATCTCAAACTCGACCGCGTGGAGCACCGGGCGGAGCGGTCGGGGCGGCGCATCGACCTGACGTCGAAGGAATTCTCCCTGCTCGAGTACTTGATGCGCAATGCCGGCAGGCAGGTTTCGCGGGCCATGATCATTGAACACGTGTGGAACCTGACGTTCGATACGACGACGAATGTAGTCGATGTTTATATCAACTATCTTCGCCGCAAAGTGGACGACGGGCATCCGAACAAGCTGATCCATACGGTGCGCGGAGTGGGCTATGCGCTGAGTGCGAACACGGAAGCGTCGGTGTAACTCCTCTTCGTAGTTCTTAATTATGATCTTATATGACCTCCGTAGGGACAGCAGTCAGCAGACTGGGGACCCGCGACTCAGCCGCCGGTGCCAAGCCGGACGATGCGCGCAGCATGCTGGAACAATTGCTGCACGCGCTGAATCAGCCGCTGACCGGGTTGCAGTGCTCGATGGAGGTGGCGCTGGTTGCGCCGCGCAGCCCGGAACATTATGTACGAACGCTAAGGGAGGGGCTTGAGTTGACCGGGCGGATGCGCAGCCTGGTGGGAGCGATCCGGGAAGTGGTCGACGCGCAAAACCACCCCGAAGGGGTTCGCGAAGAGGGACGCGATGGCGGCGGAATTCTTGCCCTCGAGAATTTCCTGCAAGAAGCCATGGAGGAACTCGCCCCGGTCGCCGCTGCGAAGCAGGTTCGCTTTGCGGTCGAGTTTTCCGCGGAAGTCCCGACTAGGGAAATTAAGGCGGCTCCTTCGAGGATGAAAGCCGCGTGTTTCCGCCTTGTCGAATCCGTCGTCAGTTTAGCGGAACAGGAAAGCGCGATTCGGGCGGAAGCCACCGGCTCGACCCTCCGGTTGCATTGGAAAAACGGCAGGGTGCACGATCAATTCTCCATTCCTGAGCTGGGATTGTTGGTGGCGCAGGCGGTGATCGTCCGGACTGGTGTGGCTTGGCAAGACCGCCGGAACGAAAATCGGCGAACCATCACCATTCAGCTACCCGGCTTGTCTGAGAGCAGCCAAATCTGACGGCCACAAGTCGATGCGGTGGGGATTTCTGAACAGGTTTCATCTGGGGGAACAGAATGGGCGCCACAACAAATTTTCCAATCGCCGTCGAAAATGCGGGCGCACTGATCGCCAGCCCCAGCAGCCTGCTTCGCGAACAGGTTCTGGACCGCATCGATGGCCGCTGGCAGCGGGTGCAGCATGTGCTCGGGGGCGCCGATGCGTTAGCCAAGCTGGAGCAGGGCAGCTGGCAGGTTTTGTTCCTCGACCGCCGGCTCCAGGACCTGGACTGCGAGGAACTCATCGCCACGGTCCAGAGGCGTTTTCCCGGTATACAGGTGGTGGTATTGGACTCCGATGCGGCGCTGCCTGGCAGTGCCCTTGCGACGAATTCGACGAATTCGAAGACCGATGAAGACCGGGCTGAAACCCCAGCCCGGTCACGCCAGCAAGACCGGCCAGCGATCGAGGCCAGGACGGGCAAGGCTCCAAGGGAAAATGGCGACGCTCAACCGGGAGATTGTCTGCCGCTTCCCGGCATGATCGGGAAGAGCGAAGCCATGCAGCAGGTCTACCGGCTCGCGCAGCTGGTCGCTCCGCGGACCACAACCGTGCTCATCGTAGGGCCGACTGGCAGCGGAAAGGAATTGGTGGCGCGAGCGCTGCACGCGCTGAGTCCGCGGGCTGCCAAGCCGTTCGTGGCGGTTAACTGCGCGGCGATTCCTGAAGCGCTGCTGGAGTCGGAGCTGTTCGGCCACGCGCGGGGCGCGTTTACCGGCGCGGTGCAGGCGCAGGTCGGCCGTATTCCGGCGGCGCACGGGGGCACGCTTTTTCTGGACGAGGTCGGCGAACTGCCGCTCTCCATGCAGGCCAAGCTGCTGCGCTTTCTCGAAGAGAAGGAGGTGCAGCGGCTGGGCTCGTCGGAGGCGATGCGGGTGGATGTCAGGGTCATTGCGGCCAGCAATGTCGACATGGCAGCGCGCGCCGGCCGGGGCGAGTTTCGCGAGGACCTCTTTTACCGGCTGGCGGCCTTTCCCCTGGAATTGCCGCCGCTCAGCGAGCGCCGCTCCGATATCGTGCCCCTGGCCGAGCACTTCCTCGCGTGCATGTCGGCCGCCATGAGCGTGCCATGCCCGCAATTGAGCGGCGAAGCGGCGCGGATTCTGGAGGCCCATCCCTGGAGAGGCAATGTGCGCGAACTGCAGCACGTGATCGAGCGGGCATCGATTCTGTCGGAAAATTGCGACACGGTGCTCGGCGGGCACCTGTATTTCCCCTTTCAGAGTTCGCTCTCACACCCGCCTGCCCGGACCCTTTCGTGCGCCAGCCGCGCCAGTTGAGAGAAATCTTAGCCGCCGACCGCGCCCCTTGGCAGTCACCGTGCAAATGTTGCCTGTAGCTATGACCTCTTTGCCCATGCCGGCATGCTTCTCAAGCACCGAAGCGTTCCCTTTCCCGAACTTGCCGGAAGGCTCGCGGGAGGAGAGCGAGAAATTCCTGCTCCAGGCGTTCCACTCATTTGCCGAGGCGGCCGATTCGCTGGAGCGCTCCTACGGCATGCTGCGCGCCGAAGTCGCGAGACTGCGCGGCGAACTCGAACACACCAATGCCGGGCTCGAACGCAGCCTGGCAGAGAACCGCAGGATGCGGCAGCATCTCGACCGGATCCTCGAAGGCATTCCGTCCGGGATCCTGGCCCTGAAAGCGGATGGCGAGGTTTCTCTGTTGAATCCTGAAGGGCGGCGCCTGCTGGCTTTGCACGGAGTTTGCGACTTCGATTCGCTGTCGCGTATGCCCGGCGAACTGCGCGATCTTCTCGGGCGGGCGCAGTCGAAGCCGGAGGAGCAGGAGCAATGCTTTGCCGGCGAAGGCAGCGAGCCACGCTGGCTTGCGGCGCGCCACGCCGCCATCGAGGGCGAAGCGGGCGGAGCGGACACCGTCCTGATTTTCATCTTGCGCGATGTGACCGAATCCAAGCGGCTGGCGGTCGAACGCGACAAATTGCGCCGGCAACAGGCGCTGGCGGAGATGTCGGCCATTCTGGCGCATGAAATCCGCAATCCGCTGGGCAGTCTGGAGCTGTTTGCCGGGTTGCTGGCCGGGGCCGAACTTGGCTCCGAGGCGCGCCGCTGGATCGATCAGGTGCAGGCCGGGCTGCGAACTCTGGCCGCAACCGTCAACAATGTTTTGCACTTCCACAGCTTGCCGCCGCCGGCCAGGGTGCCGTGCGATCTGGCAAGGTTGCTGGACTGGGCCGGCGAATTCCTGCTGCCCATGGCGCGTCAGGCCGGGGTGAAATTGCGGCTTCACAACCGGCTGGAGGGCGTGTGGTTTGCCGCCGATCGTCATTGTCTCGAGCAGGTGCTTCTAAATCTGGTGCTCAACGCGCTGCGTGCCATGCCGGCCGGCGGCCAGCTCGAAATCTGCGGGCGAAATGCAGATGAACCCGCGGCGATGACCGCACTCCT
>CAZGXY010000015.1:0-10939 GCA_964530145.1 uncultured Acidobacteriaceae bacterium
TTCAAGCCTGAGGTGGTTGCGAAGGCGAGAAGGTAGGCGTCGGCCCAGAGCTTGGGAGATCGGCTCGAAAGCTTGGAACGCGAACGAAATTCCTTTTCGAGATGGTCGGGCTCGGGCAGAAAGGCGATGCGCGGGTCGGCCCACACGCGGTCCCACAAGGCCCAGGCTTCGGACATAGTTTTGGTTTCTTTTGCCATGACCGATTCAGTAGTAAGCAGGCGAAGAACGGTGAGCTGAGTGAAACGGCAGAAGAAGAATTGTTGCTCCGCGGATTCCGCGAACCAGGAACGGGCCCTTTCGGAATGAATGTGCCGGTTCCAAATCAGGGCCAGCCACACGTTCGAATCAAGGAAATTCAACGTGTTCATAGATCTGTTCGTTGGTGAGGTCGACCTTGGGACCCGGCGAAGCAATAAGCGGGAATTGGACTCGTTTCCGCCGCGGCCGCCGCGCCTGAAGAAGGACGCTCTGCACCCCGGCGAGAACCAGTTCGCGCACCGAGCGTCCGTTCGCGGCCGCTTGCGCCTTGAGCCTGCGGTAGAGCGGCGCGGGGATATCGACCGTGGTGCGAATGCAATCCTGCTTCATTGAGGTTATTATCCCATGTGTGCCATAAATATGGAAGAATCCGGATTAACCTTAAGGCAGAGGCGCAATGGAAATTAAAAAAGTTGGGGTTCTCGGTTGCGGGCTGATGGGTTCCGGCATTGCCCAAGTCGCGGCGACTGCTGGATTTGACGTTACGGTGCTCGAAGTGGAACAGAAATATCTCGACAAAGGTTTTGCAGGCATTGAGAAATCGCTGGCGAAGTTTGCCGAGCGGCCGGTCGAGAAGGGCGGAATCACAGCGCAGCAGAAAGATGCGGTCCGGGCGCGGCTCAAGGGCACAACCAACCGACAAGGTCTCGCCGAGTGCGACATCGTCATCGAAGCCATCATCGAGAACGTGGAAGAGAAGAAAAAAATGTATGCGTCGATTGACGGCATCGTGAAGAAAGACGCGATCTTCGCTTCGAACACGTCTTCGATTTCTGTAACGGAGCTTCTGACTTCCGTGAAACGCCCGGAGCGGTTTATCGGGCTGCACTTCTTCAATCCCGTGCCGCTGATGAAGCTGGTGGAAGTCGTGCGCACGATCGCGACCGCCGATGATGTGTATGAGTCGGCTTACGAGTTCGGCAAGAAACTGGGCAAGGTTCCGGTGCGTACATCGGATAAAACCGGATTCATCGTGAACCGGCTGCTGGTGCCGTATCTGCTGGATGCGATCCGCGCCTATGAAGAAGGAGTGGGGTCGATTGAAGATATCGATAACGCGATGAAGCTGGGCTGCGGTTACCCAATGGGACCCTTTACCTTGCTCGATTTTGTGGGTCTCGATACGACATATTACATCACGCACGTGATGTATGACGAGTTCAAGGAGCGGCGTTTTGCGTCGCCTCCGCTGCTGAAGCGATTGGTGATGGCCGGCTGGTACGGTCGCAAAAGTGGTAAAGGGTTCTACGATTATTCCGACCCGAATCAGCCGCGGGCGAATAAACTGTAGATCGGAGCTAATAAGAGCTTGAACATCCTGCAAAGGCGGAGAAAAACCGATCAGCCGCCAGGCGAAGGCGGTCCCGACGAGGCAGAGCGGTATCGCCGCGCATGGCGCAGTTATGTGGCCCGACGAAATCTGGTGGTCGTTTTGTTTCTCAGCTTTATTTTTCTCGGCGTCATGATGGGGAAGTTGAAGCTGGGAGAGCCGGCCGATTTCGCGATCCTATTGCTGTGGATCGGCGTTTACCTTGCCGGCGGATGGTGGCTCACGGATTGGAAGTGTCCGCGATGCGGGAAAGTTTTTGCAAACCGCCTTTGGACGGAGCGCTGCATCAGTTGCGATCTGAGTAAAGAAGAAGTGGCGAAAGTGGCGAGCGGGAAGTAGAACTTTCTTGCCGCGGGCTGGCGCGGATTTGGAATTCTTCAGCACCGAGTCACGCAGAGCAGTTACCATCCTCGATAAAGCCCTCTTCTCAAAAGAAACAGAAGAATCTATGAATTTTGAAAACATAATCCTCGAAAAGAAAAATTCCATCGCTTACGTCACCGTGAACCGGCCGAAGGTGCTCAATGCGCTGAACATGGCCACTATGGAAGAGTTGCGGGCAGCGTTTCATGACATTAAGAATGATACGGCGATTCGCATCGTTATTTTCACCGGGGCAGGCGAGAAGGCGTTTATTGCCGGGGCGGATATTGGCGAGCTATCCAGGAACGATGCGGTTGCGGCGAAAGAGTATACCCATCGCGGGCAGAACGTTTTGAATCTGATTGAAAACTTAGGCAAGCCTGTAATCGCGTGCATCAATGGATTCGCACTGGGCGGCGGATGCGAGATTGCCCTCGCTTGCACGATGCGGTTGGCGAGCGAGAATGCCAAGCTGGGCCAACCCGAGGTGAAGTTGGGGATTATTCCGGGGTATGGCGGGACGCAGCGGCTGCCGCGGCTTGTGGGCAAGGGGCTTGCCATGCAGATGCTGCTGGCGGGTGAAATGATTACGGCGCAGGAAGCGCATCGCATCGGATTGGTGAATGAAGTTACGGTGGCGGCGGAGTTGATTCCGCGCGCCGAAGCGATTGCCGCGAAGATCATTGCGAATGCTCCACTGGCCGTGCAATACACCATGGAAGCCGTGAACAAGGGCATGGAGATGACTTTGAGCGAAGGCTTGTATCTGGAAGCGGTGCTGTTCGCCGTGGCCTGCGCCACTGAGGATAAGAAGGAAGGGACTTCGGCGTTTTTGGAGAAACGCGCGGCGGTGTTCAAGGGAAAGTAAAATCAAAAGCCTCACCACAGGGAACACAGAGGAGCACAGGGTATTGCGCGCCAATTCGCCACGAGGTTACGAAGTCCAGAAGAAAAACAAGACGGGTTTTCGGGTAGAGTCTCCTCCCGAGTCCACTCTTCCCGCCATGGAAGGGGCTCTTACTGCTTCCGGCCTGTGTTTTGCAATTGTCGTTTCCCGATTCAATGCTTTTATTACCGACCGCCTGTTGCTGAGCGCCGTTGACGGATTGCTACGCTCCGGCGCGGAGAGAGAGCATATTGATCTGGTGCGCGTACCGGGGGCGTTTGAGATTCCGCTGGCGGCGCGCAAGTTGGCCGAGACGAAGAAGTACGACGCCATCATCTGCCTCGGCTGCCTGCTGCGTGGAGATACGGCTCATTATGACGTGATCGTGAATGAGGTCACGCGCGGGATTGGCCAGTCGGCGCAGGAGACCGGGGTGCCTCATTCGTTCGGCGTGCTCACCTGCGAGAATTTGGAGCAAGCCATCGATCGTGCAGGGCTGAAAATGGGGAACAAGGGATTTGAAGCGGCGCTGGCGGCGGTGGAGATGGTGTCGCTTACGGAAGCTATCAGCCGTCAGCCGCCAGCTGTCAGCAAAAAGCAGGTTCCTCACTCGCGCACCGCGCGTCTTCGGAGTGACGAACCTAAGAAGACCGCAAGTGAGGAACCTAAGAGAAGGCGAAATAACAAACCCACGAAGATCACTCAAAGCGCGAAGGCGAAGCGCAAATAGTCCCTTCAGTGCAGTAAACTGAATCCACTACCTCCCAATGTTTCTATGGGTACACGCCGCAAATCCCGCGAGATGGTGTTGCAGATGCTCTTCCAGGCCGACATGGGCAAGCAGAGCGTCGACCAGGTGCAGAGAACGTTCTGGGCTGAACATGCGGCGGCGAGCGCGGAGGTTCGCGGATTTGCCGAGGATCTGTTTCGCGTGGCGACGGACCGCGTTGCGGAAATCGATAAGCTAATTGAAGGCCACGCGCAGCACTGGCGCATGGAGCGCATGGCAGCGGTGGACCGCAATCTGCTTCGGGCCGGAGTTGCGGAGTTTCTGGCCTATCCGGACACGCCGCGCGCGGTAGTGATCAATGAGGCGCTTGAAATCGCCAGAAAGTTTTCCAGCCCGGAATCGGTACAGTTTGTTAATGGCGTTCTCGATAGCGTCGCCAAAGATTTGACTAAGGCTGTTTAGCGGGCATCATTCTGCAGGAATAGTCCTCCGCAGTTTTCAGATCTTTCCCGTCGCGCTGCATTGCTTCAGCTCCACGGGAACTTTCCCCGAAATCAGCATTTATGGCCGAACCGCCAATAGGTCCAGCTGGCAGTTATTAGCATTGAAGCAGAAGCCGTTTGTGGAGTTTGGCAGCGGCTGAAACGAGATCTGATTTTGATCGATCGCCAAAACGGTGCTGACCTGGTGTAACAATCCGTCGGAGCCCGCAACATAGATTAAGGTTCCATCGGCGGTGATATCTGCGGCAGTGGGAGTTGCATTATTCACTAGCGGGATGCCCGTGGTGGCTCCAGTGCTGAAGTTGTAAACGAGGATGCTATTGCGGTCGCTGGCAACGATGTAAGCCTGGGTTGTACTGGGAGACATGAAGAAATTGATTGGGGTAAACGTTCCCTGGCCGATATTGACGTGGAGCATGATTGGCGCGTTCGGAGTCGGAGCGTTTGGAGCTGAAACAGCGAGCGCGACGGGCTGCGGACAAAGAGTGTTGAGCGGCGGCATAGAAGTATTGGTGGCGATGACGTCGATGCCAGTGTTGTCGATCCCAAAGAAGAAGTCGAGGCCCGCGGTATCGAGAGGTGTGGGGATAACGGCCTTGCTTCCCGTGGAAACGTTGCCTGCGGGCACCATCCTTAAAAAAAGAGGCGGGGATGGGAGCAGCGTGGGCAAGGGAGTGGGCGGGGTCAGAGTGACCGAGGAATTGTCGCAGGTGTTGTAAATCGAGAAGGCGCCGGGGTAGGTTGCGGGCGCGATTCCACCCGAGAGCATGGCAAACGATCCGCTGGAAGAGAACACTACGGAACTGGCGGGCCCGGTCAAGGTGATCGGTGGCTGCAGCGCCTCGAGAGATGAATAGATATAGAGCGAAGTGCCGCCGTTGGCCAGGATGAAAGCTTTGAGTCCGTCGGGAGAGAATGTCGCCGCCGTGGCATTATTGATGTTCAAGGCCACGGTGCTGGAGGTGGTCTGGGTCGATGACGTGGATGAAGATGAGGACGAAGATCCCGACGCCGCGGAAGTAGTGGTCGTAACGGTGGCGACGTATACCTGATTGGGAGTATCAATGGTGTCTGAAAAGATAGCCATTCCGCCGTTGGGTGAAACTCCAATCACCTTTCCGGCTATCACTCCTCTCTCGGTGCCAGGCGCTGCGAGGCCGGTGAATGCGCCGGTAGAGCTTCCGAGATTCGCCGGGGAGACAAGGACGGCGCCGAATTGGCTGCCCATGAAAGCGTGGTCTCCGGCAGCGTCGAAGATCAAAGAATTCGGAGGAGCAGACATGGGACTTGCTCCCCCCGAAACGTCGCTCGTGGTCGAAATGTTGTACAGACCAACAATACATAGGGGCTGGGTGTAGCAATCCTGGCTGCTTACCAGAACGCTGGTGGTAGCGGTGGAAGAGCCCGAAGAACTGCCACCGGAACCACTTCCTGACGAACCGCTTCCTGACGAACCACTTCCGGAAGAGCCGCTCCCCGACGAACCACTTCCCGACGAACCGCTTCCGGATGAGCCACTCCCCGAAGAACCGCTCCCCGAAGAACCGCTTCCGGATGACCCGCCTCCAGAAGATGAACTGGTGGCTGGCGTGACCAAGCCCGTAATAGTAGTAACTGGATATACCGGCTCGGGGATGTAGATCGAGTTTGCGGGCAGTCCAGTCGGATTCAGAGGCCATCCGATATTGCAAGTTGGAGGGGAACAACTGGCGGTAATTGCCGCTGAGCCTGTCTGCGTGGCGGAGACGCTGCAGGTCGTGCCTGCGGCGCATCCGCTGGCGCCACCAGCCGAGAGAGCGGCCGGCGAAGATGAAATCCAGGTCAGGGGCGGCTTCGGCACGACGCACCCCTGAACGTCAACGGCGGTCGCTGTAATCGTTTCGGACGTCCCCTTCGTCGTCACGAAGTTGGTAGCCGTACTGTTTTGCGAGCCTGAGACCCCAAGTTGCATCACGATACATTGCACCGGGCAGGTTTCGAAATAATAAGGTTGGCTGGAAACTCCGGAAGCGGATGCAATTACTTGTGTTTGCCCGGGGGCGCTGGGCACAGCGGTCGCCTGATTGGTAGCGACGTGATAAGAGCTGGTGATGATGGGAGTAATTGTTGTGACGCTGGAAGTGAGCTCTGTCCAGGTGAATGGACCCACGGAACTGGTGATATCCGAGCCGCTGCTGTAAGCGGTGGCCTGCAATGTTTCAACCTGATTTTGAGAAAGGCAGGCATTCGTGGGAGTGAAGGTCAGAGCGCAGGCAGCCGGTAAAGGCTGCTGGCCGGGACATGCAGGGGGCGCAGAATTTACTTGGGGGACGACGCTGACCAGAATCGTGTCAATCGGCGCATGTACAAAGATCAGCGTGGAAGGGCTTGTCACGCCAACGGCAGTGGCCGTGACGTATGCAGTGCCGATCCCATTCGGTGTGCATGTGGAATAAAGAGGGGCGTTCCACTTGCCGGCGCAAGCGGCCCCGCTCGGGGCCACGTCAACGATATCTGGATTAGTGGAGTTATAGCTGAATGCCGGCGAAATCACAGTGTTCGAAGCGTTCGCGGCGCTGGCAGTCAGTTGGATGACCGACCCAACCTGCATCGAATAACTAACGGACGGGTTTAGCGTGACTCGTACGGGATTGGGCAAGGCGCCGGCCGGTTTGTGGCCGCCGCATGCCGGAAGCAGCATGATCAGGAAGAGCGCACACACCAACGATAAAGATCGACTCGAACGCAATCTTCCCATGCACCCTCTCGTCGCCTCGCGGATAATCCGCGGGCGCGCCCTCAATGGAATGGAAAACTTGTAGTTTAGAGAAGCACGATGAATTCAGCAAGATGGCTGCGAGAGTTTTCCTGAGCGCGTTTTCCTGAGAACAGTGCGCCGAACTCGCGAGTCATCGCTGATTTCTCCGCTGTGACCGTGGGATGCAAAAAGATGGGTTGACGATGTTTCGATTGAGTTGCTATATTTGTAAGGTTCCGCGAGTTAATCCAGGCTTGCTGTAAGCCGTCGCTCTGGGAAAGTGTGTGGAGTGACGGTAGAGTTTGAGAAATGCGTTTCCGATGAATAGAAGGAATTATCGGAAGCTTCCTCGCTGAAACGTCCCGCGCTGCCTTTCGCCCTATCAACAGGGTTTTCTGGCGCTCCTGATTCAGGTGCGGCAGTTGCCTGCGAAAGGATATGCGGGACCAAGCTGGCGATACGGAGTGCCCCCGCAGTTTGGCCGGGCGCCACCGTCGGCAGCGTAAATCAAGTTGGGTATCCCAGAATCTCTCGCTGCGATTTGTGTGCGGCGAGAAGGATGGCTGACCGATTGGTTTGCCAGCCCGGAGCGTGAAGTTGGCACCGGTGAGCTTGAGCGCTGCGCGTTGTTTGGTCGATGTGCAATGTGCCGTAGCGGTGGTGGAAGAAGGAGCGGCGAAGAGTGCCTACATTCAATCAGCTGGTAGCGAAGGGCCGCAAGCGGCCGCGATACAAAACGGCCAGTCCGGCGCTGGAGGGGTGTCCGCAAAAGCGCGGAGTTTGCACCCGCGTGTACACGCAGACGCCGAAGAAGCCGAACTCGGCCTTGCGCAAAGTGGCGCGCGTTCGCTTGACGAACGGGATCGAGGTTACGACTTATATTCCCGGCGTTGGCCACAATTTGCAGGAGCACTCGATTGTGCTGATCCGCGGCGGCCGCGTGAAGGATCTGCCGGGTGTGCGCTATCACGTGATCCGTGGAACGTTGGATGCGGTGGGAGTTGCGGGCCGCCAGCAGGGAAGATCGAAGTACGGCGCCAAGAGAGCGAAGAAGGGCTAACAGGAGCAAAAGCTGAATGCCACGTAAAGGACATACCGTTAAACGAACCGTGCCGGCCGACGCCGTTTATGGCTCGGATCTGGTGACGAAGTTCATCAACTCGATGATGTGGCAGGGCAAGCGCAGCACCTCCGAACGCATCTTCTATACGGCGCTAACCAAGGTGCAGGAAAAGGGCGGCGCTGAAGCGCTGGTGCTGTTCAAGAAAGCCGTCGAGAACACCAAGCCTCTGCTCGAAGTGAAGACGCGGCGGGTGGGCGGAGCGAACTATCAGGTTCCGGTGGAAGTGAATGCGGATCGGCGCACCTCGCTGGCGATCCGCTGGATTTTGACTTATGCGCGCGGCCGAGCGGAAAAGGGCATGATCGACAAGTTGAGCAACGAGTTGCTGGACGCCGCCAACGGAAAAGGCGCAGCCATCAAGAAAAAAGAAGATGTACACCGCATGGCGGAGGCCAATAAGGCGTTTGCGCATTACCGGTGGTGAGAAGTATTGAGAATGAGTTGGAGCCCAGAAAGAGTTAATTGTCGTGCCTAGAACAGTCCCATTAGAGCGTTGCAGGAACATCGGCATCATGGCCCACATCGATGCCGGTAAGACCACTACGACGGAGCGCATCCTGTTTTATACCGGACGCACGCACCGTATCGGAGAGGTCCACGAAGGCACTGCGACCATGGACTGGATGGAGCAGGAGCAGGAGCGCGGCATCACGATTACATCGGCCGCCACGACCTGCACCTGGCGAGACATTCGCATCAACATTATCGATACTCCCGGCCACGTCGATTTCACGGCGGAAGTCGAACGTTCTCTGCGCGTGCTGGATGGCGCCGTGGCGGTGTTTGACGCGGTTCACGGCGTGCAGCCGCAGTCGGAAAAAGTCTGGCGGCAGGCCGATAAGTACGGCGTTCCGCGCATTTGCTTCATTAATAAGATCGACAAGATGGGCGCAGATTTCGAGCATGCGGTCGATACCATCCGCAAGCGCCTGAGCGCGAAGCCGGTTGCCATTCAGATTCCCATCGGCCAGGAAGATAAATTCAAGGGAGTCGTCGATCTGATCGGCATGAAGGCGATTGTGTGGGTCGATGACACCATGGGCGCGGAATACGTCACCGAAGAGATTCCCGCCGAGCTGAAGAAGAAAGCGGAAGCGTTCCACGCGCAGCTGGTTGAAACCATCGCGGAAAACGACGACGAAATTCTGCATAAGTTTCTGGAAGGCGAAGAAATTACTGCCGACGAACTGCGCGCGTCGCTGCGTAAGTCGACGATTGCGTTGAAGGTGTTTCCGGTTGTGGTTGGAACCGCGTTTAAGAACAAAGGTGTGCAGCCGCTGCTCGATGCGGTGGTGGATTATCTTCCTTCGCCGCTCGATGTTCCGGAGACGCACGGGAAGAACCCGGATAATGGCGCAGAAATCACCCGCAAAGCCGATGACAAAGAACCTTTCTCCGCGCTGGCTTTTAAGATTATGGCTGATCCGTTTGTGGGCCAGCTGACGTTTATTCGCGTCTACTCCGGGCAATTGAAGTCGGGTGAATCGGTATTAAACGTTCGCACCACCAAGACCGAGCGCATTGGCCGTCTGCTCAAGATGCACGCCAACAAGCGGGAGGAGATCAGTGAGATTCTGGCGGGCGACATTTGCGCCGTCGTCGGGCTGAAAAACGTCGGCACGGGCGACACCATTTGCGACGACCGGCATCCGATCGCGCTCGAATCGATCACGTTTGCCGTCCCCGTGATTTCGGTTGCGGTTGAGCCGAAAACGAAAGCCGACCAGGAAAAAATGGGCATGGCGCTGGGCCGCCTGGCGCAGGAAGACCCGACGTTCAAGGTTCATACCGACCCCGATAGCGGACAGACCATCATTAGCGGCATGGGCGAGTTGCACCTGGAAATCATCGTCGACCGCATGATGCGCGAGTACAAAGTCGAAGCCAATGTCGGCAAGCCGCAGGTGGCATATCGCGAAACTATCCGAAAGCACGCCGAGGCCGAAGGCAAATACATTCGTCAGACCGGCGGACGCGGCCAGTACGGGCATGCGAAGATCAAGCTCGATCCCCAGCCGGCCGGCACCGGTTACGAATTCGTCAACGACATTATTGGCGGTTCGGTCCCGAAGGAATTTATCAAGCCGATCGATCAGGGAATTCAGGAGGCCCTCGAAGGCGGAATTCTCGCCGGCTATCCTATGGTCGATGTGAAGGCGACGCTTTACGACGGCAGCTATCACGATGTCGATTCGAACGAAATGGCGTTCAAGATTGCCGGGTCGATGGCGTTCAAAGAGGCTGCGCGCAAGGCATCTCCGGTATTGCTGGAGCCGGTGATGTCGGTAGAAGTTGTCACGCCGGAAGATTACGCCGGCGTGATCATGGGTGACCTGAGTTCGCGCCGCGGACGCATCGAAGGCATGGAGCACCGCGCGGGTTCGCAGGTGATCAAGGCGATCGTGCCGCTGGCGGAGATGTTTGGTTACGCGACCCACATGCGTTCGTCGACGCAGGGGCGCGCCGAGTACTCGATGCACTTTGCCCGGTATGAGGAAGCCCCGCGCTCGGTTGCGGAGGAGATCATCGCAAAAGTGCAGGGGACGGCGAAGTAGAGGCGCTCGCGTGAGCGTGTGCAGATTAGACATCCTTTGGCGCCAAATGTCGGCGCCTCGGGATGACAAGTAAAGGTTGAGGAAAGAATATGGCGAAAGAGAAATTTGACAGAACCAAGCCGCACTGCAACGTAGGGACGATTGGTCACATTGACCATGGCAAGACCACGTTGACGGCGGCCATCACCAAGGTGTTGTCCAAGCACAACCCGAAGATTTTGTTCCGGTCGTTTGATTCAATCGACAACGCGCCGGAAGAAAAGGCGCGCGGCATCACTATCGCCACGGCGCACGTGGAGTATGAGACGGCGAACCGGCACTACGCGCACGTCGATTGCCCGGGCCACGCCGACTACATCAAGAACATGATTACGGGCGCGGCGCAGATGGACGGCGCGATCTTGGTTGTTGCCGCGACGGACGGTCCAATGCCGCAGACGCGCGAGCACGTGCT
>CAZGXY010000016.1:0-40290 GCA_964530145.1 uncultured Acidobacteriaceae bacterium
AAGAAATTCAACTGGGCGATATCATGGCCCATGTGGTCGTTCGGGTCGGGGACAACCTCATCGAGAGCGCCATCACCCGGCGGAGCGCCGACGAACTCAAGCTCAAGAAGGGTGACACCGTCAGCGCCGTGGTCAAAGCGACCGAGGTCATGATTCAGAAAGATTAACCCGACTCATTGCACATCGACGATCTTTAGTGTTGTCACCTGCCGCACCCATCGCGCCATCCTTTTTTCATCTGGTATCACGATGCGGTACGGCCCTTCTTTTTCATCCAAGGGCTTTCCGTCTTTCAGGAAAGCCAGAACAACCTGCTTATCTGTGAAGGCCGGGTCCAGCTCAGGCAGGGCAATCACGACGCGATAATCGTCTGCCGCTTCGACCAATAGATAGGACGCGAGTCGCTTTCCCTTTAGACTCGGTCCAAACTCAACTCCAGCTTTTTCCAGCACGGCCTCAAGCGCGACCCCCTCAAATGTTGCAGTCGCGCCTGAGGCACTGGTCGAGACCTTGACGTGCGGCAAGGCCTCGATGTCGGCACGTGTTAAGACGGTCGGTTTTCCGTCCCCATTTTGTACAGTTAGCTGCTGACAGAACGCCGCCCCAGCCTGCAACAGCAGAGCGAACAGCACGGCGAGAAAAGGCAGGCGATCTTTCATCTCAAACACGCAGGATCATCACCTCGGTGGCCTTGATCAAAGCGGCTGCAGTCTGTCCCGGCTTTAGTTGCATCTCGCGTGCGGAACGAGAAGTGATGATCGACGTAATTTGCTGACCCCCAATTGAAATCGCGATTTCCGCCATCAGACCACTGATGCGAACTGCATCGATTCGTCCCACGAGTTGGTTCCGTCCACTGACGCGGCGGATCACCAACTTCCGTTCCTTCTCGGTTTTTCCGCGCGTCCGGAAAAGCAGCCGGTCCACCTCACTCTCGGGAATGCGATGATGCCCTCCTGCCGTTCGGACACTCCGAATCTTCTTCTTGTAAATCCACTGCTTAATGGTGGGAAAGCTGATGCCCAGTTGCAGAGCTGCATCGCGCAGCTTCAGCAACTCTTCCGTCTTTCGTCCGGATTTTCCGTCCCTTTGCATGGGAACGAATCGTACCGTCAACGCCCGCGACGGTCAATACGCTTTAGCCGTTGCACAATTCCCCGTTAGTATAACCCCAAAGTCCAATCTATAACGGATATAACTGCGTACTATTAGACATCATAAACATATTTGATATACACTTCTGCTTCTTTAACACAAGTGATCATGAGGAGGCAGAATGCGTCGCGCTAATTTGTTCATGCTTTTGTGGCTTGCGATGGGGGCGTTCCCGGCATGGGCCCAAACGGGAGCGAGCGTTTCCGGCGTGATAACCGACCAAAACGGCGCAGCCCTTCGCAATGTCGCGGTGACGCTCAAAAACGTCGATACAGGTGCAACGCGCACGATCACAACCGACGGCGGGGGGCGCTATCAAGCGTCTGGGCTGCCTCTGGGGCGCTTCGAGATTCGTGTTTCGAAGCAAGGGTTCGCAGATGAAACGCGCACCGGAATCAGCTTGGCGGTTGGCGATAACGCGATGGTCGACATTCAGATGCACCGGAACACTCCCGACGTCTGCGCGAGCGGCCACGAGTTCGCCACCACCGATTGCACGCTGACTTGGCACGGCATCACGCTGTACGGTGCGTATGACATCGGCGTCGGCTGGGTCAGCCACGGCTTACCAGAGAACGGCTACAACTATGAAGGCGCGTCTCTGGTGAACCGAAACGGCTCTGAACATCGATTCCTCATCGCACCCAACAACCTGCAGCAGACGGGTCTGGGCATCAGGGGCAAGGAAGAATTTCTGCCTGGCTGGTCGGTTGTGTTCAACGCTTCAACTGGCATCAATCCGCAGTCCGGCCTGCTCGCCAACGCGTCGGCCACCCAGACCATCAACAACGGCCTTCCCAGGAAGAGCTATTCGTACACCATCGACGGCGCGCGCGCCGGCCAACCCTTCAATGACGAAATTTATGCTGGCATATCGTCGACGCATTACGGCACGCTGACCTTCGGTCGTCAGCGCTCTCTCGGTACCGACGGGATGCTGCTTTACGATCCCGCCGGGGGCAGCTATGCCTTTTCGTACATCGGGTATAACGGCACCATGGCTGGGGGCGGCGACACCGAGAACAGCCGATGGGACGACGCCGTGAAGTATCGCCTCGTCTTTGGCCCGGTCCATTTCGGCGCGATGTACAAGTTCGCCGACGGTTCTGCCGGCTGCTACTCAGCCGCGGCGGCCGCGGGCAACCCCTGGAATGCCACCAACTGTACGCCGGAGTCGGCGCATAACAACGCCTATGGATTCGACGTTGGCGCAAACTACGGCAAGTTTTCCGCCGACATCGTTCCCCAACATTACAACCAGGCGATCAGCGTATTGAACCCCTTGCTTGGGCCTCAGAGTCAGGCTTCAGGGCAGTCATTTCAGTCGACGACCGACAGCATCGATACAACTCCCATCACTGGGACCAACCTGATCGACCCGAACAACACCGTATACGGCATCGTCACCGACAACTATGGAGTTATCGTCGCTGCCAAGTATGCCTGGGATCCGGTCAAGTTTTTCGCCGGCTACGAATACATCTGGCAGAACAACCCGCACAACCCGTTGGGAATTGGAGCCGCAGACCAGGGCGGTTACATCATGAGCGGGGTCGAAGACAATAATCTTGATAACGAGAAACTGGTGAATATCTGGTGGACGGGAGCGAAGTACACTTACCGCAGCAAGACCGACTTCACTTTTGCCTGGTATCAACAGCGGCAGAATGACTTCCGTTCGCCGCCGACCTGTTCGGTCTCGGCCGGATTCCGCAGTTCCTGCGCCGGCACCCTCAACGAGGGGTCGTTCTATGTGGACCATCACTTCACCAAGCGTTGGGACGGTTTTGCCGGAATTGCGTATTCCTACGTGAACGGCGGTCTGGCTATTGCCATTCCTCATAAACCCGGCGTCCCCTACAACGACACCAACAACTGCGCTCCGACAATCGGAACTCGCTTCGCTTTCTGATCGTTTCCGCGGCGGGCTGTTACAATCCGCAAATGGCCGTCACCTCTCAGTTGCCGGCTCTCGCCCGCACCATCTTTCACGTCGATATGGACGCCTTCTTCGTCTCCGTGGAAGAACTCTTCGACCCGTCTCTCAAAGGCAAGCCCGTAGTCGTGGGAGGGCAGCGCAACGAACGCGGCGTTGTCTCGGCGGCATCTTACGCCGCACGCAAATTTGGCGTGCATTCAGCCATGCCTCTGCGCACTGCCGCAAAGCTCTGTCCCCAGGCGATTTTTGTCGATGGCCATCCCGAGCGCTACCGCGAGTGTTCAGAGAAAGTCTATAAAGTGCTGCAATCATTCTCGCCTCAGGTAGAGATGGCCTCAATCGACGAAGCCTATCTCGACATGACGGGAACGTCGCGGCTGCACGGGCCTCCATTGCGAGCTGCGCACAAGCTGCACCGGCGTATGAAAGAAGAGACGATGCTGAACTGCTCAATCGGCATCGGCGCGTCGCGGCTCATAGCGAAAGTCTCTTCCGCGCAAGCCAAACCCAACGGCGTGCTGTGGATTGTCCCGGGAGAAGAAACCAAATTCCTCGCGCCCCTCGACGTGCGCGAGATCCCCGGTGTCGGCAAGGTGATGGAAAAACATCTCCACGAGATTGGCATCAGGAAAGTAGGAGACCTGGCGCGCCTGGAAGAATCGGAACTGGAAGAACGCTTCGGAAAATGGGGCCTGGCGCTGGCAGGCAAGGCGCGCGGAGAAGATGCCGGAGGATGGTTCGACGCCGAAGTGGGAGAACGCGATGAGACCAAGTCGATCAGCCACGAGCACACTTACAACGAAGACACCGCCGACGCAAACCAACTCGAAGCCACACTGATGCGCCTCTCTGAGATGGTGGGCCGGCGCCTGCGGGAAGCAAACCTGCATGCGCGCACCATCCAGCTCAAGCTGCGCTACAAAGATTTCACTACGATCACGCGCGCGCACTCCCGGCGGCAGCCCACTCAGCTCGACGGCGAAATCTTCGAAGAGGTCAGGACCCTGTTTCGCAAGAACTGGAAGCCGGGAGTACAGGTTCGGCTGCTAGGAGTGCAAACTTCTTCATTCGAGACGCAGGCAGAGCAAATCGATCTGCCGGTAGACAATCGCCAGCAACGGTGGAGGAATGCATTAGCTGCCGCCGATCGTCTCCGCGACAAATTCGGTGAATCCAGCGTAAAGCTCGCGACCGGGATGCGCGGCACCTTCCGCGAGCGCACCCATGAGAATCCAGCCGGGCTGCCGGGAAAAGGGAAGTCGAGTTCGGAATCAGACTAGAGGCAAATACGGTTCTGTTGCTGACCACACGAACGAAGGCCGGGCATCCCGGAAGGTTAATTCCGGATCCCGGCCGCCGTCTTACGTCAACTTGTTGGTTTTCTTAGTTTGAGGTGGGCGAGTTTGCCGCCGTCGTCGCCGAAGGATTCTGCCCGCTCTGGTCACTCCAGCGAGTCAGCCGCGGATAGAACGGCGTCACCTCGAACGGCATCTTGTCGCGTGCCGAAGTAATCGCCACCGGGGCGGTCTTGATCATCTCCGCCCTGTCATTCCACGGATTGATCTTCACACGCCCGCCGAGCGGCAGAGCCGCGACCTGGTCAAGCTTGCTGTTGTCGAGCGCCGGACCCTTGGTCGAAAGCGCCGCCAGGCGCGTAATAGTCCCATTTTCGCCCAGCGGATTTCCGAGATGCGTGATCAATAAAGCATTGAGCTGCTTAGCGCGGCTCTGCAAGGCCTTCAGGAAAAGTCCCACATTATCGAGTTTCGCCGCATAGGGAGAATTGGTAAGCAACTCCACCGCCTTGATGTCGGCAGCGGCTTCTTCCTGCGGAATGTGCTTGAATCCCAGATTCGCGTAAGTCGAGTCGTCCGAAAACAGCATGCGATCGTTGAAAGCGTATTTGCTGCCCAGATTGTGGCCCAAAACGATGTGCGCCAGTTCGTGCGAGAGCACCGCGGCAAGGCTGGCCTCGTCGGGCAGGACGTCGACCAATCCGCGGCTAATCACGATGGTGTTGCCCACACTGAAAGTCTCCAGCGGAGAAGTAAGCAACACGCGAACCCGCACCGGCCGAGACAGCTCGATATTGTTGGTGACGATCAGATTATTTACGACGGTCTGTAGAACGTGATCGACGTCGCCTTCCGGCGCCACCAGGCCGCCGTTGGTCAGCCGGTCGATAACGTTGTCCTCCGCCTGCTGCTGCCACTCCCGCTCCGCCTGCAGCGGGGATGCATCCTGCGCCGCCGCGCTCTCATCCTTCACGCTCTCGACGCTGATCTGCGTGAGTTCGTCGTCTCTGCTTTCTTTCTTCAGGTCGTAGCCCCAGATGCGCGTCTGCGCCTTGAAGGCCAGCCGGTTCTTCGCACCCGCGCTAAAGTCGCCCTCTTCGCTGTAAATGTAAGAGGGAATCCAGTAGCCGGGAGTGAGATTCAACCGCCAGCTATCCATGTGGAAGAAGTAGGAATTCTTCGGAGCGGAAGAATACGTGCCGTTCATCCGCACAATATTGTAGGCGTGATCTTCTACCCAGACGCGGCCCAGGAATCGGCCTTTGCCCGCGGTTTTCTTCGGCGTCACGTCGAACACGAGGCAGCGGATCTCACCGAGAAATTCCCGGCGCACAAAACGGAAATCGTAGTGCTCGCGGTCGAAATCCGTGCGGTCGGCATAGACCATCCAGGCAAAACCCATCGGCTGATACTGAAGTGTGAAGAGTTTGTGAAAGCCGCCGAGCAGCCGCGCCTGCATGCCGTGATCGTCGTCTTTCAAATAATCTTTGCGGTCGATGGTCTCGCCCATGTCAATGCGCCCAAGAAAATAATGGTCTTCGCTCGGCACCGGGCCCAGCTTCGGATCGGCGGTCAGATTCTGCAGATAAGTTTCAACTACCGGTGTGCGGTTCGCGAGAAACTTGATAAGCCCGTGCTCGCGCTCAAGAAAACGATCCACCACCTGATCCGTAGTCGTGGGCGCTGGCTCTGGCGCGGCAGCCTGCACGGTAAGTCTGGCCGCTTGAGAGGGCGCTTGCGGAGTGTTGGAACTCACGGCGGAATTCGCACCAGAAGGAGATCCGGACGAAGTCGGTGCTTGCGCGCTCGGCGCCGCATTGCCCTGCGCTTGTGAGTCGGCCGTCTGCTGTGCCATTGCGCCGGCTGAAATCAGCAACGCGGCCGCGGTAATCGTCCTTTTCCAGTTCGGCATGATTCCTTCTCTTTTCCTGCTTTCCTGCGCAATCCGTCTCTAAACACCCACTCGGTTGCCACCCAGCTCAATTTGTCCCGCAAGCATCGCGCCAGAAAACAAAATCCTGGCCTAACGAAACCAAACTTTAGTACGCCATCTGAAACATCACGTGCACAATCGCAGTCGAATCCACCGGTTGTCCCATGCGCAGAGCGGGTTTAAATCGCATCTTGTCAGCTGCCGCGACCGCCGCTTCATCCAATCCGTGACCCAGGCCGCGTACCACGCGATTCACGTGCAGAGTTCCATCGGTACTGAACAGCACTTCCAGTAATACTTCGCCTTCCAGCTTCAGGCTGCGCGCTTCATCGGTATAAACCGGACTCGGCTTGAAAGTGATTTCCACCGGCACGGTCGCGGGGCCGGACTGCCCCTGCGCGATTTTTGTGCCGTGAGCGAATTGTTCAGTTCCGAACCCGCCCGTCGCAACCGTTCCGCGATTTCCGCCGGATGCCGTAGCGATGCCGCTGCCAAAATCGGCGCTTGCCACCGTGCCTTTGATGCCCTTCGCTCCGCCAGACCCGTTGCCTTGTCCCGGGCCTACCGGCATATCGAACGAGCCGGTCTGCGCCGCATATAACTTCGCCGCTTCCTTGCCCGTGCCTTTCAAACCATTAGGATCGCCAAAGCCTCCGGTCTGTACATCCTGCACCGCAGCCTTCACCGTCGGGGCCACCGAGCTGCCCGCAAAGTCTCCGGTATGCAACAAGCGCGGCTTTGCCGTGTCAGCAGCCAGCTTGAGTTCCGGCGCGGCAACTGGATTGATCACGACCTTCGGAGCTTCCACCGGCTCCGGCTTGGGAACCAGATGCACTTCCTTTGGCACTACCAATTTCGGCTGCTCGACCACCAGCATCGGCTGAATTACCTTCGCCTTGACCGGCTCCACTTTCACCGGCTCGGGCGGAGGCTCAGGCTTCATCGCCGGAAGCGGAATCAATGAGGTTACGCGGTACTCCTTAAGCTCAATCCGCCCAGGAAATAGAAGGCTGATGTTGACCACCATCAGCAACATCAGCACGAGAAACGTATAGCCCACGGCGACCGCACGCCGGTCGATCTTGCGCTCGGGCAACAAAGCGAGCTGAAAAACCTGTGGAGACGCAGACATGCCTTAAGCTCCAATGGGATCCTGGCCGAGGGAGCGGACCACGATGGAAGCTTAGATTACGGGAGAAAGTCTAACGGGAAAACGTGTCCACGGCTCTTGAACCAAAGTAACCAACGCACGCCGGTTCTAAGCCTCCGCCCAAAACGGTCTAAACCCCGTTGCAGGTAGGAAAGTACCGTGCGATTAGCGGATTACAAGCTTCGCGGCCGCGCGATTTCTCTGGCGAAACCAGGCAAAAATCGGGACTCCACTCAGAATAACCAGCAATCCATAAAACGAGTTCGGCCACTCGTCCCGGAAGGTGTAATAAAGCAGAGCGGCGGCCACCGAAACGAAAAGCAGGGGAACGATCGGATATCCGAACATGCGATAAGGCCGAGGCGCCTCAGGGTCGCTCCGGCGAAAGACAAACACCGTGCTGCCGGCGATCATATAGAAAAGCCACTCCGCGAAAATCGTGAGCGAAAAAAGCTGACGGAAATTTCCTCCCAGCAGCAGCAAGATAATCGAGAGCCCAGCCTGCACCACGATCGCCATCGACGGCGTGTGAAAGCGCGGATGCACCGCAGCCAAAGCCGGGAAAAAATATCCGTCGCGAGCGACAGCGTAAGGAATGCGCGCGCCGCTCATGATGGTGCCGTTCAACGTAACCAGCATCGAAGTTGCCATGCCGGCTGAGACCATGCTGGCTCCTGCGTGCCCCATGACTAATGCCAGCGCATCGGAAGCTGGACGCAGTGAATGAGCGATAACGCTCGCGGGCAGCACATACTGCACGGCGGCATTCATCAAAACGTAAAGCAGCCCGACGGTAGCTACTCCCGCGATCAGCGCAATCGGAATATTTCTCTCCGGCTGCTTCACCTCGCCCGCGACCATGTTCAGGTCATTCCATCCGTCGTAAGCCCACAACGCCGCAACCAGCGCGGCCATAAACCCGGCGATTCCGCCGCGCGCTCCCGTGAAAACGCCGGCGAAGTTTCTCCAACCATGGTTCGCAACATGGCTGCCGCCAACAAAGCAAACAATCACGATGCCGAGTATGATCGCAACCTTCAGCAGCGTGAACACCAGTTGGAATTCGCCGGCCTTCTTCACGCCCAGATAGTTGAGAAAAGAGATCAGAATTGCAGCCGCGATCGCGACAAGCTGACCCCAACTCACAGAAAAAGGGATAGAAACGGCATTCGTGGAAAAGAACGAGAAAGCCGGGAACGTTTCGAGAATGCGCACCAGTCCGGTCGCAATCGTCGCAATCGAAGCCGGCTTCGCAATCACAAACCAGGTCCAGGCGTATAAAAACCCGGCGAGCGGGCCGTAAGCGTCCCGCACGTAAACATATTCGCCTCCAGCCTGCGGCTTCATCGCGCCCAGTTCGGCATAAGTGAGCGCGCCAAAAAAAGACAGCATCCCACCGGCCAGCCACGCCAGATAAACCAGCCGGGCCGAACCGACTGCCTGCATCATCTCCGCCGGAACCAGAAAAATTCCGCTGCCGATAATCGTGCCCACAACCACAGCGGAGGCATGGCTAACGCCGAGCTCGCGAGAAAGCTCGGGACGCGTCACATTGGGTTGAGCTAGTTCAGCCATCGGCGGAGTGAGTCAGTATACGTCACACAAAAAAACCTAATCCGTTATCGCAAGGCTGGCCACGTATCCAGTCACAAAGGTCGCCGTCGTCCCAACCATCACCCACCAGGTCCACGGAACATGCGTTCCGAGCCACAGATACAACCCCACACAGAATCCAAACAACATTCCAACCATGGCCCCGCGCTGATTCGCTCTCCGCGTCAGCACACCCAGCAGGAAAACCCCAAGCAAGGCCCCGTATGCGACCGAAGCAATTTGCAATCCTACTTCCACCACGCGTCCGACTTTGTGCAAAGAGAGCACTGCGAGCGCAAACAAAATCAGCGCCCAAATGAAGGTTGCCGATCGCGACAACTGCATCCGCCGTCGTTCATCCGTCTGCGGCCGGAAATGCAGATAAAAATCGACGATCGAACTCGACGACAAAGCATTCAAAGCGGCGCTCAGATTCGACATCGCCGCCGCCAGAATCGCCGCAATCAGCAAACCCGAAACCCCATGTGGCATCCGGCTCACAATAAATGTGGGATAAATTCGATCCGCCTTCCCGAAACTCGCCGACGGCACGCGATAGTAAGCCCACAGCATAACTCCCACGATCAGAAACAATGCAAACTGAAACAGGACCGCGACGCCGCTCGAAATCAGAGCAACCGCCGATTGTCTTTGGCTGCGAGCCGCGAGCAGGCGCTGCACAATGAGCTGATCGGTTCCGTGACTCGCCACCGTAAAGAAAGTTCCGCCAATTACGCCCGCCCAGAATGTGTAAGGAATCCAGAGAGTCGGTCGAAAATCGAAAACCTGCAGCTTGCCCGCACCTGCCGCCGCAAAGTGAATCGCGCTCCATCCGCCGGGAACCAGCTGAAGGATCGTGTACAGCCCCACAAGCGTGCCGCCGACATAAATAAAGGTCTGCACCACGTCAGTCCATATCACCGCTGCCAATCCGCCTTCAAACGTATAGACCAACGTCAAAGTCGTGATGATCGCAATCGACGCCACTTCGCCCGTCCCCAGCGCAATCGCCACAACGATGGCGACCGCGTAAACTCGCACGCCTTCTGCCGCCGCGCGCGTGAGCAGAAAAAGCCCCGCAGTCAGCGACCGTAATCCGCGCCCGAAGCGCCGCTGGATCAGTTCATAAGCTGTATAAAGATCGCCGCGAAAATAATGCGGCAACAGCACGAAGCTGATCACCACCCGGCCGGCAACGTATCCCATCACCACCTGCAGGAACGTGAAGTTCGTGTCGTAGGCGAGCCCGGGAATGCTGATAATCGTCAGCGTGCTGGTTTCCGCTGCGACAATCGAGAGCGCAATCGCCCACCAGGGAATATCGCGTCCCGCGAGAAAGTAGTCGCGCAACGAGCGATGCCGCTTGCGAAAACGCAGCCCGAACAGAGTGATGCCAACCAGATAAAGCGCGATAATCGCTAAATCGAGTTTGTCCAGGCCCATGCGTTTATAGAAGAGGGGACTACACCACTTTCCGCGCCACTACGGTTGCCGGATCGTACGCCTCCGAGGAGCACGCCACCAGCCACAAAAGCCCCGCACCGTCATTGCGCACTGCATGCGAGCAGCCCGGAGAAATCAGCACCATCACCGCGCAACTGCCATCGAAACTGCGCCGCTGCACAGCTGTGTCCGGGCCTTCGTCCCAGTGCAGCGACCATGCCGCGCCCGGCAAAAAGACGATAGCCTCGCGCTTGTGCAGGTGATAATGATTGCCGCGCACCGCGCCGGGACCCGTCGAAGCCAGATGCAGATCGCCAACTCGTTCGAGAAAAGCTAGCACTTGGGAGGGCAGCGCAAAGCTGAAGCCGCGGGCGTCGCCGTGATTATCGAGTTGGGAGATTTGGATGTTCATGTAGAAGCCGCCTTCAATTATCGCGGCAATCCTCAAACCACACGAGTGAGTCTTTATAGACGCCCGAATCGGACGAGACCACACTCTCCGGCGGCGTCATCCCGAAGAACCGGGCTTTCACCGGCGGGGCGAGGGATCTCGGCCCGCACACCGCTGTCCGATCCAGGCTTATAGTCCCTGCCCACGCGTCAGCAGCAGCAATCTGAAATGCACACGCTGTGTGGTAAAACCGTCTCGTGGCCTATTTCCTTGGCATCGACGGCGGCGGGAGCAAGACCACCTGTGCCATCGGAGACGAAGTCTCCACGCTCGCAACGGTGGCGAGCGGCCCCAGCAACATCACGCGCGTAGGCGAATCTATTGCTCGGGAATCCCTGCACAAGGCCATCCATGAAGCCTGCAACGCGGCGAAGATTGCGCCCTCCCAACTGCACCGCTCCTGCATCGGCGTAGCCGGAGCCGGCCGCGAAAGCGTAGCAGCCATCATCCACGCTATCGTTGCCGAATTGATACCGGGCAAAATCGAAGTAGTTGGCGACCTGCCAATCGCACTCGAGGCGGCCTTCGGCGAAGACCACGGCGTAATCGTGATCGCAGGCACCGGTTCTTTCGCCTACGGCCGCGACAGGCAGGGAAGGACAGCCCGCGCCGGAGGCTGGGGTTTTGCCATCTCCGACGAAGGCTCAGCCCACTGGATCGGTCTGCGGGCCGTGCGTGAAGCCCTGCGCGCCGCAGACAAAAGCACCACGCCGCCGCCGATCCTCGAGCCGCTGATGCAGGTTCGCCGCGCCCACTCCTTCGACGAATTCGTCCGCGCCGCCAACTCCGACCCGGATTTTGCCGCATTCTTTCCCGCCGTAATAATAATGGCCGAAGCTGGCGATCCTATCGCAAGGCAAGTCCTCGCCGATGCTGGCGCTGAACTCGCAAGTCTCGCTGAAATCGTCATGAGCAAGCTCTTCGCAAGCGATACCCCCGTGCCGCTGGCGACGGCAGGGGGCGTCTTTCGTCACTCATCCCTGGTGCGCGCAGTTTTCTGCAATCAAGTTCGCATGCTGCGCCAACGCGTCGCGCTCCATGAAGAAATCGTAGAGCCCGTCCTGGGTGCGCTCCGCATGGCACGCAGGCGCGCCTAATTAAAGAGCGACATGCAACGGCGGAACCTGCGCAAATAATTGCGCACCCTCGACCGCGGATAATCCACGTTTTCCTTGACGTCTCACAAGAAATAGGGGATGATCGTTTCCCCATATTAAACGCATTTAATATGGGTGATTGTGCCTCTCCGCGAGGGATTATGTCGAGCCCCAGCCGCAGTTTCCTCTTCCGAACCACAAAGCTGGCTCCAGCTCTAATTTTCCTTGTATGCGCCCAGGCTTTCGCGCAGTCCGCCTGGATACGCGTGAGTCAGGCCGGATACGAAGCCGGCCAATCTCCATATCGCGCATACCTGATGTCGACCGCGCCGCAAGCCAACGAAATTTTCAGCGTGATCAATTCGCAGGGAACCACAGTGTATTCCGCGCCAGTCGGATATCTCCTCGGTACCTGGAGTCACAGCAACGTCGGCAGCTATTACGTCTACGCTCTCGATTTCAATGCTCCGGCGGGCGATGTCTACACGATCGCAGTCTCCGGCCCGGCAGTTGCGAAATCGCCCGAATTCGCCGTCGACTGTCCCGATGTTCTTTACTCCGGCTTGTTGCTGAACACATTGTTCTTCTACGAGACCGAGCGCGATGGCCCCGATTTCATTCGCAACGCCCTGCGCCCCGCTCCCGGACATCTGAAAGATCGGCACGCGCAGATTTACGAAACACCGCTGGTCGACGGCAACGACTTCAACGCCAACGCCCCGCCCAAACCCCCGTTTGCATCCGCGCCCCTCGCGCCCATCGACGCCTCCGGCGGTTGGTGGGACGCCGGCGATTACATGAAATATGTAGAAACCATCAGCTATACCACCGCGCTCATGCAAATCGGCATTCGCGACTTCCCCGATCAGATGGGCGAGAGAGCGCCGCTCAAACCCCCTGCGCCGCCGGTCTCGGTCTCCTACGCGGGCGCCAGCGGAGCGGGCGCACCGTCATCTTCCGACTTTCGGGACGAAGCAAAGTTCGGCATCGACTGGCTGCTGAAGATGTGGGACGACGACGCCAGAATTCTTTACTACCAGGTCGACAACTCGCAGGATTTTGACTACTACGGCGAAGGCGATCCCGGTTCGGCCACGGGCAACTGCGGTGGCACCTACGCCACCCCCTACTGCCTCATCACCGAGTACGACATCTGGACCTTGCCCCAGGCCGCCGATCGCTATCAGCAATTCGGCGACCCCGAGCCCTGCGATCCATACACAACGTTCTTCATCTGCAATCGCCCGGTCTACATGGCCGCGCCGCCCGGCGCACCAATGAGCCCAAATCTCGCTGGGCGTCTCTCCGCCGATTTCGCTTTGTGTTATCAACTGAACCGAAACACCAGTCCCGATCTCGCCAATCGCTGCCTGAAGAATGCCGAAGACATTTTCGATCTGGCTGACATTTCGTACCCAGATCCAGCGTCCAGTTCCGGTTCCGGCACTTGCCCGAAATGCCTGCTTACCATCTCGCCATTCGACGGCTATCCCGAAAACGTCTGGGAAGACGACATGGAACTCGGCGCAACCGAGCTTTATTTCGCCCTGCGACTCGCCGCCAGCGACCTACCCCAGCACCTCCCCCATAACGATGCGACTTATTACCTGCAGCAAGCC
Source organism: uncultured Acidobacteriaceae bacterium (assembly GCA_964530145.1). Classification (GTDB taxonomy): domain Bacteria; phylum Acidobacteriota; class Terriglobia; order Terriglobales; family Acidobacteriaceae; genus Sulfotelmatobacter. The sequence goes on from CAZGXY010000016.1 coordinate 13,676, forward strand.
GACCATTACGCGGCAAACTACATCAAGAATATCTACAATGCCGGCGACAGCGACACGCTGAATCTCTACGACGTGAGCGGGCTTGCGCACTTCGAACTCTACCGCGCCCTGGAAATGGCTGGAAATCCCGGCGGCTTGTCTCTTTCGAAAAACGCAATTCGCGAGCAACTTCTGCGGCAGGTAGGCGACGCCATCACGCAATCGCGATCCGACGCCTGGGGATTCGGCTATGTATGGAGCTACGGCGACACGACCTCGCACGGCGCAGGCATCGCGGTGATGGCCAGCGAAGCGTATTACCTGACTCACTCGCAGAGCTACAACACTTACTCGCAGCGCTGGCTGGCAAACATTCTCGGCGCAAATCCGTGGGGATCGTCGTTCATCGTTGGCGAGGGCAGCATCTTTCCCAACTGCATCCAGCACCAGGTCGCAAATCTTGCCGGTGCTCTCGATGGCACCTCGGGAGGCACGCCCGTGTTGTGGGGCGCGGCCGTCGAAGGCCCGGCCTCCTATGCAAGCTCAGGCGTCGTCGATGGCATGATCCCGTGCCCGGCAGACGGAGTCGATACTTACAAGCGCTTCAACGGAAATAACGGATCCTACGACCCGTCGCAAGTCGCCGTCTACCGCGACAACATGCAGTCCTACAGCACCACCGAGCCCGCAATCGATCTCACCGCAACATCGTTCCTGATGTGGTCGTGGAGATTAGCGCAGCAACCCAGCTTCGAAAACGATGCAGCCCGCAGCCTGCCGTGAGCCCGTCCGAAAGGGCGTAAGCCGTGGGCGCTGCGAAGAGAGAACGGAACAAGCCCCCATCTACGCCGACTGCTGCTCCCTCGGCATCGCGGCCGGCACGAATCCGTCCTTGATGAGAATACTGCGATCCGACCCTTTCAATAATTCGCGGAACAGACCGTAGATTTGGGTCTCGCTCGGGTCGAAATATTCGCCGTGAATCTCGATCCCGTTGACCTGGCGCATAAACAGGTTTGTGCAATCGATATCCCATACGTTATCGGGTACGGGACAGGTGTCATCGAGGCCGGCGCGGCCCAGGCGGCGTTTTCCGAAATGCTTCAGGCCGGCTGAAGCGCCGAGCACGTCGTCGCGTCCGGTATAGAGCGCGGTGATGCGGTAGGAAAGGTTGGCCAGTCCTTCGCCATCGCCGTGAGTGACGTTCTCGCCCGCGCGGAACAGATCGTTATCCACGTCCGCGGCAACCATCAGAACTTCCAGCATCAGGCTTACCAGCAGCGGTTGGTTCTTGCGCGTCCACAAGGCGTTCATCGCGTACTCGAGCGCGTAGTTGCCCATGCTGTGAGCGATGATCGAAGTTTTCGCCTTGCAGGCATTATTCACGTTCTGGATCGTGGCAGCCTGCTTGGCCGCCATCCAGTCATAGAGTTCAGAAAGAACGGTAGTAAGATCGTCGCCGGTTTTGCGGGCTGACAAGCGGTCGGGAAGATAACCGAGCAGGGACCCTTTCGACGGCCAGTCGAAGCAGACAAGTTCGCCGAGAGAGTTAGGCCCATCAAAAAGCGTCCTGGCAATCGTATCGTAGCGCTGGATGGTGGCGTTGAAGTCATCGTCATAACCGTGAATAAAAAGTGTGATGTGCTTCTGGTTTTGCGGGGGAGTCGTAAGCGGATCTGGGAAGGTGTTGGCAACGGCGACCAGTGCATCGCGAAAGCTGTTCAGGTTTTGCAAGGTCCATTGTGAACGGTCGGTGATGTCGGTGTTTGGGTTGGCTGCGGGATCGAGCGTCCAATAGCTTAGATCGTCAAGATCGCCGCCGAAGGAAGGCTTACCGGCGCTGCCTGCCGGGGGTATCTGATTTCGATTCGTAATAAGCCAGCGCATAGCCCAGACCTCGAAATAGATATGTCATGGTACGTCGGCACTTATATCATAAGGGACTAACCCAGGCTTCAAGTTATCTTGAAGTAAGACCGCAAAGCTACGGCGTTCCAATCGTTCCGGTAAGTCGGAAAAACGATTCGCGGCTTTTCGCCGCGAGCTGGCAAAGGACGCGTGACCCTCTGCAATCTCATAACGTCACCGTGAATGTGTCATAAGGAGCCAGCGGTTTTTCCGGTACCGCTGCTCCAGCGGCAGGATCGGGCACCGCGATATAACTGACGGCGATTTGCTTTTTCGTCACGTCGAGAATCAGATAGCCGTGCTGGAAGTCGTTGAACTTGTCGAGTGTTTCAGGTCCATCGGGAAACTTGTACGGGCCCTTGTTTGGCTCAAATGTTGGACGCTTCAGAGTGTGCAGCTTCAGGTTATAGCCGCCGGCTCCGGCAACGATCACCGGCACAGGCTTGCCATTCAGAGATCCGGTGAAGCGCTGGTAGTTGTGAACGTGCCCGGTAAGAATCAGGTCAGGCGTTCTTCCCGAGGTCTTCGCGGCGTTTTCGATAATCGATTTCAGGTATTGGCTGCCGGGATGGCTACCGTAAGCGGAGTAAATCGGATGGTGCAGCGCGAGAATCAGCGCGATGTCAGGATTAGCATCGCCTAACTCCTGCTCAAACCACGTAATCTGATCGGGGCCAATTTTGCCCCCTTCGGGAACGTTGGTGTAGAGCCCGATGATCGTGGCCAGCGGCGTTGTGAGAGTCCAGTAGACGTTCGGCTGGGTCATCGCGTCACGGGGAGACTCGTCGGCTTCCGGCAAATGAACCGCAGCCTGCGAGCAGAAATTGCGCACGAATCCCTTCAGCGAATCTGACGGCTTATTGAACTGATCGCTGGGATCGACGTCTCCATCGTGATTGCCGGGAATTGCCACGATGGGTCCTGGATAGTGCATATAGGGCTCGTAAAACTCCCAATAATAGTTGACGATTTCACCGTCGTAATAAACCACATCGCCGAGGTGATAAAAGAACGATGGTGCGGGACGGCCGGGCTGGCCGGGATCACAATCCAGATCCAAGTAAGTTGCGACCTGCTGCTGGTAGGTCGTGGTGTTTACTCCGCCAGTGTCGCCCACGGAGTGAAAGACCATGCGCCCAGTAGACTTAATGGTGGCGATTTCATCGGCCGAGAGAATCGTAGAAAGATCCATGCGGAAGGGGGGATTGCCGGTGGGTTTCGGCAAATCGAACCAGGTGTTATCGGCTTTGCCGCGAGGGTCTTTCTCGGTTTGAAAGCCCGGCGGATCGGTGGTGAACGCCTGAACCGAGCGCGTTGCTCCGAAGCGGCGGCCATGCGGCCCGGTTCGAACCACGGGAGGAGTCGGCTTAAGAATGATGGGTTTCTTTGTTTTCGTTGGCATTGTGCCTCCGAGCCCGGGCTGGGATCTTCCCGGGTTGCCGTAGTGAAGGATTCAGTTCCAGGGATTACGACAAAAGATGGGCCGAAAACGCTGGCGAGAGGCTAATGCAGGAACCGGGAGTTGTCCAGAGGAAAAAGTGATTTGTTACGAAATCCGAACATAGGTGGTTTGGGCGTGACTTTCCTACTCAATGCCAAGCTCCCTGGCCAGAGCTTTCCATTTGCTGTCGACCAGCGCCTTGGTCTTCGTGTCCATCACGATCTCATCCGGCCACGGTCGCGTGAAGCCTTCGGTGGGCCATTTGCGGGTAGCGTCGATGCCCATCTTCGATCCGTAATTCGGCAGGCGCGATGCGTGATCGAGCGAATCAACCGGTCCAAGCGTGAATTGAATGTCCCGCTCCGGATCGATGTGGTTGAGAACTTTGAGGGTGACGTCGGCAAGATTCTGCACGTCAACATCCTCATCGACTACGATGATGCACTTCGTGAACATCGCCTGGCCAAGCGACCAGATGGCATTCATCACCTTGCGCGCCTGCCCCGGATAAGACTTGCGGATCGAAACAATCATCAGGTTATGAAACACACCTTCGATCGGTAGATTTATATCGATCAGTTCAGGAATCGTGAGCCTCATCAACGGCAGAAAGACCCGCTCGACCGCCTTGCCCATGTACGCATCTTCCATCGGAGGGTTGCCAACGATAGTAGTCGCATAAATCGGGTCTTTACGGTGGGTGATGCAGGTGATGTGAAAAACCGGGTACAGATCTTCCAGTGAGTAAAATCCGGTGTGATCGCCGAACGGCCCTTCGGTACGAAGTTCGTCGAGATTAACGTAGCCCTCCAGCACGATCTCGCTGGTAGCCGGCACTTCAAGGTCAACCGTCTCGCATTTGACGAGTTCGACAGGAGCGCCGCGCAGGAAGCCGGCGATTAGATATTCCTCAACATCCGGCGGCGCAGGAACGATCGCCGAGAACGTCACAGCCGGGTCCGTGCCAATCGCAACCGCGACTTCCATTTTGCCGGAAGGCATCGCATCTTCCGCAAGCACCTGTCCGCCGGACGTGCGAGCCATAAGATCGACTGACAACTGCGCAGTGTGGCCTGAACTCCCACGAGCCAAGGCGTTACGCATGGCCTGCCTATGGTGCTCAGCCGCGACCTTCTGCCTCTGCCAGTGCGCAGCGAGGGTGTGATCGTCAAAAACTTGCAGGCGGTACATGCCGAGATTGCGCTTGCCGGATTTTGGATCGCGGGTGGTGACACAGGGAAGCGTGATGAAACGTCCGGCGTCTTTTGGCCAGCATTGGAGGATAGGAAAGTCGAGTAGGGAGAAATTATCGCGCTCGATTACTTCTTTGCAGGGGCCGGTCGCGACCGTCTTGGGGAAGAACTTCGCCGCCTCGGTTAGCAGCGGAAGCATCTTTAGTTTGTCGAGGAAGCCCTGGGGCGATTTCACGTCCATGAACATGCGGATGCGCTCGCCGAATTCATCGAATGATTTCACGCCGAGGGCGAGCTTCATGCGGTCTGCGGAGCCGAACTGATTAATGAGCACCGGTGAGCCGCGATACCCTTTTACGTTTTCGAAAAGAATAGCGGGGCCGCCGGGTTTGCCTGTTTTCGACTTGCTAACGCGGTCGGTGATTTCCGTAATTTCGAGAATGGGATCGACTTCGGTCTTGATGCGCTTGAGTTCGCCGGCTCGGTCGAGCGCCGCGATCCACTGGCGGAGGTCATCAAAGGGCAAAGCTTTCTCCTTGGGAACGAATGATTATACCGGGGATGGCTGGTTACAGTTTGGAGCGCAGCATGGTGATGATGTCGTCGGAGGTGATGACGCCGACGAGTTTGCTGTCTTTATCGATCACCGGAAGGGTGATGAGGTTGTACTTGTCGAATAGCTCGGCGACGTCGTTTTCGTTGGTAGCTTCCTTCGCGAAGAGAAGAGGTTCCTGAGTCAACGACAGAAGCGGCGTATTTTGCTGCGCCAGCACAAGATTGACGAGGGGGACCGAGCCGACAAGCGTGCCATGAGAGTCAACCAGGTAAATCGTATTTACAGTTTCCACGCCGCCTTCGAAGTCGCGCAGAACGCCGATGGCATTCTCCACGTTCGCCGTAACCGGCAGGGCGAGGAACTCGGTCGTCATGCGGCCGGCCGCCGTCTCTTCGCGGTGTTCGAGTAATTCGACCACCTCCTGGCTGGCCTCGGGTTCCATCTCCACCAGAATTTGTTCGGTGTGATCTTCCGAAAGATCGGCGAGCAGATCGGCGGCTGCGTCGGGGTCCATCTCCTCGACGATGTCGGCGGCGCGTTCCGAATCGAGAGACTCGACGATCGATCGCTGAACTTTCGGATCAACTTCTTCCAGGGTTTCGGCGGCGACATCTTCGTCGAGAGTCTGGAATACGGCTTCACGCTCGGCGGGAGCAAGTTCTTCGACGATGTCGGCAATATCCGCTGGGTGGAGTTTCGACAATCCCTCGTGGGAAATCTTGAGCTTGATGCGGCGCGCGGGATCGGTCTCGATCAGGTCGACGAAACTCCAGGGAATTGCGCGCAACGGAAGTTTGCCTACCAAGCGGTCGACTGCGGCTCGAGGGGCGAGCCCTCGAAGAAGCCGCCGCAGCGCCCCGCGCATGCCAATGTCGACGGACTGAACCCGAAGGACGGGATGCGTTCCTCCGCCCTCGGTGATGGACTCGATCTGCAGATCGACATCGTTAACGCGCACTACTTTGCGCCCGTGAACGTCGATGACCTGCTGATCGAGCAGGTCGCGCTCGAGGAGGAACATTCCGTCTGAACCGTTGGCAGCCGGCCACTCCGACGAGGCCGTGGAGGTGTGGATGCTCGCGTCAATGGCGGATACGGCGGCGAAGGTTAGCAGCCGATCGCCGGACCTGGTCTTCACGATGAACGAAGCAACGTGGTCGCGATCCGTTTGCGGAGACAAGGTGACTTCGCGCACATGGCCGGCGGCCGCGCCGGACGGGTCATAGACCGGGGAGCCAAGCAGTTCGGAGAGTGGCAAAGTCATCATCCCGCGTAGAGAATAGCGGAGTTTGGAAAAAGAAAGAAACGTTTTCTGGGAAAATGAGAAAAAAGTTTTGAAAACCGGCTACAGACGCGGATTCAGAGCCAACTCAGGGCTACTCGGCAGAACGCTATAATCGGATCGGTTACCAGGACAACTGATTGTGGCCTCCTCGGAAGACATTCTGACTTTGCCTCCGCCTAAGGCGGACGCAAGAGTGGCGTACGGAAGCGATGAGAATCAGTTCATCGATTTGCGGCTGCCGCAGGGAAAAGCGCCGCATGCGCTCGCCATCTTCATTCATGGAGGGTTTTGGCGTGCTCGATACGACCTGGCATACGGCGGCCATTTGTGCGCTGCACTCACGGTGCAGGGATTTGCAACGGCAAACGTCGAATACCGGCGTGTGGGAAATCCTGGAGGAGGATGGCCGGGCAGCTTTGCGGACGTGCGTGGCGCGTTTCAGTTCTTGCTACAGAATGCGGGCCGTTATGGGTTCGATCCGAAACGAGTCGTTGCCCTCGGTCACTCGGCCGGTGGTCAGCTTGCCCTCTGTTTGGCGGCGCATGAAAAGTTGACCGCAGTGATTCCTCTTGCCGGCGTGGTGGACTTGCAGCAAGCTTATGCGCTGCACTTAAGCAACGACGCGGCAGCCGAATTCCTGGGGGGAACACCGGGGCAAGTGAAAGATCATTATCAGGAAGCGGACCCGATGAAGCTCCCGATCAAAGCGAAGCAATGGCTGGTGCACGGCTCGGCGGACGACATCGTTCCTCCGTCGTTCAGCCGAGACTACGTGAGGGCAAAGCGCAAAGAGAATGAACGCGTGGAGCTGGTGGAAATCGCCGGAGCCGGACACTTTGATCTGGTCGATCCGCGGTCGGCGGCTTGGAAAGAGGTTGAGCGGGCGGTGAAAAGCGCACTGGCTTGATCTACGATCCCGCCCGTTTACGTATTGCTTGTTCAGTTTCCAGCGCCTGATGGCGGACATCGTTCGAGACATCGGCCACGTCGCGCTCGTAGGGACGAACGACCGGCAAGTCCTCGAGTTGCCCGATCAGATAAAGCGCGCGTAGCGCTTCCCAAACTTGTTCGGTTGCCGGATCCACGATTGCAACCTCCGCTCCAGCGGCAAGGTTCGATCCGGTTCCGGCTACTGTGCGAATGCGCCCGGGGATGGGCGAACGAATCTCCGCTGTTTGCCCGTTGCTGTATTGAATTTTCGCGATCAGTCCGTCCTGGTGAATTGCGGTTCCGGGACGATCCGAATCGAGGATCCGGCCAGACTGCGGAGAAGCGATTTGTGCCGGTTGCAACAGCGCAAGAATTTCGGGCCGGCCGGTCGCGTCGCCGAAGCGCACCAGAGACAGGGCCGCATTTCCGCGAACCATTTGCGCGGGATCAGATAACATTTTCAACAGCATTTCGTGGAATCCGGAGCCGGAAGTGTCCTCGCCCATGACCCAGGCATCCGTGTTGCGAACTTCAGCCACAGGATCGGTTGCGAGGCGAACCAGATCCGGGTACCACTGTCTGGCGTTGGCGTCATGCCGCGTGATGCGCTCGCCGATTTGCACCAAGGCCTGCTGAATGTGCCGGGGCTTCTTCGTGTCGTGAAGATACGCGGTCAGTTGCGGGTCAGAGAGTGTTCTTCCGAACCAGGTGTTCCACCAGAATAGAAACGGCATGAGACAAATGAGCCACGCGGTCAGGAAAAACAATAGTTTCTGAAGGCGCGACATGCGCGGTTTGCTTGCCCGAGTTTCGCTGGCAAGTGGTTCGGCATTGGATGAGTAAGGCATCAGAAATATTTCACTGTCTATCGGCGACTGCCGGAGAGCTATTCGACCACGTCGGCATCCAGCACGCGCTCCTGCTCCAGATAATGCGAAACCGCGTACTGCGCGAGAAGCGGCGTCTGTAGCTTGATTTCAGCGCCAATCCATTCACCCTTGCCGTGAGGCGCATCGGGAGCGTGATTGCAGCGTCCGCCGCTGCCGAACTGCGGGCCGAAATCGGCGCTCTGAATCTGATCGAACTGGTGAATCCCGCGCCAGGCCTCGTCGCCGGCCGTGCCGGAAACATCGATCTTTAATCTGACCGTCGCCATGGTGCGCGAGCCTTTTCACCACCAGAGTCGCAGAGACACAGAGAAAACCTAGCTATGCGGAAACCATTGGTAGAGCATGAAATAAACAATTACGCCGGTAACGCTGACGTACATCCACAATGGAAAAGTCCAGCGCGCGATCGCGCGATGACGGTCGTAGCGGCCGCGCAAGCCACGGCTCAAAGTGATGATCACCATAGGCACGATTACGATGGCGAGCGTCACGTGTGGGATCAGAATTGCAAAATAAATTGTGCGCCAGATTCCCTGGCCGAGAAAAAGAATATTTCCTGCGTGGTAGTGGAAATACAGATAGCACGCCAAGAATAAGGCCGACGACGCAACTGCCGCCAGCATGCACGCGCGGTGTGCGGCAATGCGGTTGCGCGCGATCATGTAACGTCCGGTCACCAGCAGTGCGGCGCTGGTTCCGTTCAAACCCGCGATCAAAGGAGGAAGGTAGGCGTATTGTTCGGCGATCATGCAACTGGCCTCGTCGAGCGGCGATTGGCCATCAGGAAGGCTAATCCGAACATGACCAGCGAAAATAAGATCAACGTGGCGATTTCGGATGACAAGGCAAAGGTCGTCTCGATTGAGGGATAGAGCAAAGAGCGCAGAGCCTCCACGCCATACGTGAGCGGATTGATATACATCAATGCCCGAATCCAGCCGGAAGCGCCGGTCATGGGGAAGAGCGCGCCCGACAGCAGCCATAGCGGGATCAGAAAAAGATTGATGATGCCGTGGAAAGCCTGGGTGGAATCCATGGGCCAGGCGATGGCGAAGCCGAGCGCGGTCAGTGCAAAGGAAACGAGGAACACGACTACACCAACCAGCAGCACCTGTACCACTTCTAAATGTATGCCCGCGAATGGAGCGAAGACCAGGAAGATCATTCCCTGAATGGCAGAAAGGGTGGTGCCACCGAGAACTTTGCCCAGAACAATCGCGGAGCGCGGCACGGGAGCGACCAGGACCGAGAGCAAAAAGCCTTCTTTGCGATCCTCGATTACCGACATCATGGTGAAAATCGAAGTGAAGAGCACGATCATAATCAGCGCGCCGGGGTAAAAATAATCCATGTAATGCTGCTGGGGCTGGCCTGTACCTGATTTGAACGACGTGCCGAAGCCGGAGCCAATCACTACCCAGAAAACCAGCGGCGATGCCAGCACTCCTACTACGCGCGATTTCTGGCGATAGAACCTTACGATCTCGCGCCACCAGAGCGTGAATGCAGGCAGCAGCACGCCGGTGGAGATCGGCGCTGCGGGCCTCGATAATGCCGCTGTCTGAGTCGCCATTCCGTCAACTCGCTTTTGGCGCAGGGGACTTCGCGACCGAAGCTGTGACTTTCTTTTTGATCATCCCGTTATCGCGCATCTCCCAATAGGCGTTGAGCATGAAGACTCCCGAGAGCGTGAGCAGAATCAGTATCATGAACATGCCGTCAACCGTGGTGATCATTCCATTCATCAGCGTCAACGCTATTCCCAACAACGGCAGAATTCCAAACGCGAGAGAAAGAGCAAGCATCATGGGTCGCACACTACCTCCGGTGATCTTTTAGCTTCTTATCGTCGTTTTTTTCTTCGTTTCTGTGATCGAGTGTTGCGCGATCTTGCGACTCGGATTCGGCTGCTTCCTGTTCGCTCCAGAACTTGTGCCCCGTGCGCCGTATGAACACGTCCTCCAGCGCGGGCTTGCTCACTGAGAGCGATTCGATCTCTCCGGGGAACGCTTCGACAACGTCGGTGACAAAGCGGTGCGCGTTTTTCTGCTCGATGCGCACTTGATTATCCAAAACTGTGGTCTCGACATGAAAGCGGGCGCGGATGCGTTCGGCTAACAGGCCGGCATCGCGTGCCGCGTCGAACATTACCACATCTCCGCCGATTTCCCCTTTCAGCTCGGCGGGCGTGCCCAGAGCAACCACGTTGCCTTCGTTCATAATGGCAAGCCGGTCGCAGCGCTCCGCTTCTTCCATAAGGTGCGTGGTCACGAGCACCGAAACATGTTCTTCGTCGCGCAACATTTGCAGGTACTGCCAGAGATCGCGGCGAGCGCCGGGATCGAGGCCGGTGGTAGGCTCATCGAGCAGCAGCACGCCGGGATGATGCAGCAAACCTTTCGCCAGCTCGACGCGGCGCTGCATACCTCCAGAGAAAGTTTCCACCAGGTCTTTTGCACGATCGGCGAGGCCGACGCGGGATAAGACCTCTCGAATGCGCTTACCTAGCACGCCGCCGCGCAGGCCGTAAAGATGGCCCTGATGCCAGAGGTTTTCGTAGGCGGTTAACTTGAGATCGACACTCTGTGCCTGAAAAACTACGCCGATCAGACGGCGGACGCGGGCGGGTTCTCGCGCCGCATCGAAACCCATGATGAGAGCCCGTCCGGCGGTGGGGACCATCAGGGTGGAAAGAATTCGAAAAAGTGTGGTCTTGCCGCTGCCGTTTGGGCCGAGCAAGCCGAAAAGTTCGGCTGGCTGAACGGCAAACGAGACTCCGTTCAGGGCTGTGCGATCTCCGTAACGGTGGATCAGATTTTCAACGGAGATGACAGGTTGAGCGTGCGGGGACGCCGGTCGGGCGTCAGTATCGGCGAATGCGGCAACTTTCGAAACCAAAGAGATCCCTGAGATAGCTCTAAACCAAGTCTGTGATGGCAGGTTGTCGAAATGAATCGATGAACCCTGAATCAAGAATACTACGCGGCTGAGACATCCTGCCGGGTTTGCGCTACGCGCTCTTCGAGTGCGGCCGGAACGTGACGCCATACCTGGATCGCCAGGACCACGGTGGTCGCCAGGAGCAGGGCGCCTACCGCGACGTGGGCAACTGTTGCTGCGACCATGGGCAGCTCGGGCTGGGCTGAGTCGCGTCCCCAGGCTACGCGTGTCAGGAACGCTGTGAAACCCAGGCACAGCTGCGCGATCAGCAGCGAAAGCATGATGATCGCGGGACGGCGCACGGCGTCGATTTTCGAATATACGGAGAGCGCTCGAATGGAAGTCCACGCCAGCACGAACGAGACAGTCAGCGCATTCAGCACGTGCGGCCACCAGCTCATCCCGTGATGGCGGAACATGCCTCCTAAAATGAGTTGCACGTAAAGAACGAAAATCGAGAGTAAAGTCAGGGTGAATAAACTGGGGCGCTGCGAATCATATTCGACGAGCGGTCGCTCTTCTACCCACTTTCGCCCGGTGAAGATCGCAATCGCAACGGCGATGCAGAAAAAAGTCTGAGCTACGGTGGCGTGCGCGGTTGAGAGCCAGGGCGGCTGAAAAAAGAGAACCGTCATCCCGCCGAGAGTGGCCTGTGTGATTACGGTGAGAAAAGCGCCGACTGCCAGCCAGCGCATCCAGCGGCGGCGTTCGACGAGCAAAGTCCAGATTGCGATGGCCAGCGTCAGCGTGAGCAACGTGCCTGCCACCATGCGATGGCTCCATTCGTAGCGGACGCCGCCAACGAAATGAGGAACCTTTACCAGATAGCCGAATGAGGTTGGCCAGTCTGGGACGGAAAGCCCCGCGTCGTTGCTGGTGACGAGGGCGCCGGCGGTAATCACAACCAGGGTTGCACACGCCGTGAAAACCGCGAAGGCGTGGTGGGCTGGATTGTATCTTGCCGGAATGGCTTTCAGACTCTCTCTCCCATGGCGGAGATATTGTCGCGCGTAAGATTAAACAGAGTGCTGCGCCTGAGAGGCGCAGCACTTAAATTCTAGCAGAGGCAGAATCAGCGACAAATGCAGATCTGCCGATTCTAAGTTGCAAATCACTCACCGGCCGGCTTGAAGCTCTGATCGACGGTCTTCATGTCTTTCGGCCCAACCGTTACTGTCTGGTCCTGCTCGCCAAGTTTCTCCTGCACGAAAGCAATCGTGTAGGTTCCCGGAGGCAAGCCCTTGATTTCGTATTTGCCGGACTTGTCGGTGACCGCGTAGAACGGGCTCTTCACCACGTTGATGTACATCTTCATCCAGGGATGTTGGTTGCACTTTACCGGCAGCATGATCTCTTCGCGGGCAAAGTTCTTCTCCAGCGGGGCCGAGGACGGCGGCTGCGATTCGTTCCACTCGCGATTGTCTTTCGGCGTGGGGTGGATATTGTGCGTGGTCTGATCGTCATTCTTGATTTCGACGGTTTGCCCAGTCATCACTCCAAGCACGTGAGGATGATACTTGCAGCCGCTCTGGTCGAGGACTACTGCGTCTTTCGGCACATCGAAGGTGCGATTGCCCAATCCATCTTTTACGTAGACGAATACGTTTGCCAGATCACCGCCTTCGACAACTACGTTCTCGGCTTCGTTCCCGCCTTTACACGCCGGATCCTGACTCATGTCGATCTTCGCAGGTTTCGGCGCAGCTCCGTCTAACTTGACTGTGCCGTTCACCGTCGCGACGGTTGCCGGATCAATCGGTGTGGCTGCCGGCGCGGCCTGCTGTTCGGTCGCGTTATTTGATTGCTCAGTGTTTTCCTTCTTATTGCAGGCCGCGAGCAGCAGCAAGGCAAATAGTGCCAGTATGCTGACCCCTGCCATCCAAACTGTTTTCTTATTCATGATGTCGCCCTTTCTGGAAGTAGTGAGAACTGAAACCCTCTTTCGAAACGGGTGCCTGGCAGTGCATTTGTCCTTAACCGCCATTCTATCGCGAGCCTCCACTGACAGATTGACGCGAATCGGACGCTGCCTGCTTGCGAACGCTCGGATGTTGGGTGCTTGCAATCTTCGCATGGGGCATGGAAGCCGCAACCTTTTTTTGCTCTTCGGGCGTGAGCTGGAAGATGTAATCGGTCAGCAGCTCGCGATGATCTCCCTGGTAGCCCTGGAAAGACGGCGGAGTCGGCCCGGCAAAGACCCACTGGTTGTTTTCCTGTTTAAACAGACCCGAGGGCATCGACGTTCCTGGGCTGACCGCCTGCGGATCGGTAATCCAGCGTTCAACCCAGTCCGGCTTCAGGCGCTCTTTCGCCAGCAGGAAATTCGGTGCGGTCGCGATCTTGTCGTGATTCGGATCGCCGGTCGCGTGGCACTTTAGGCAAGGAGCAGCCGTACTGGAAAATAAACTGCGGGCCATGTCCGTTTCTTTGGCCGTCAGCACCGGAACCTGCTCGGGGATGTACGGCATGGGCTGTTGCGACAATGCCTGGAAGAAGCGTACCAGCTTGCGCAGTTCGTTGTCCGAGAACGAAAAAGTTGGCATGCGCACTTTCAAATATGGCCGCACGCCATTGCGATCTGTATCGGTTGTGCTCAGTGCGGGGTTCGACAAGAATTTTCTCAGCCATTCGGGATCGACGCGTGCGCCCTCGGTCAAAAGCTTCGGCGGCAATTGTTCCTGCACATCCTGATATTGCTTCAATCCCATCAGAATCGTCTGCTGGCCGGGAATAAACTGGTGGCATCCCATGCAGTTGTATTTCTTGATGACCCACCAGCCCTCTTGAATGTCGTGACGCGCGTCGCCTGGCTTGCATTGATAACTCGCGGGCAGGGAAGTCTCTTCGCTGCCCATCAGGAAAGTTGTGAGGTCGAGCACCTGCTCTTTAGTCAGGTGCACGTTCGGCATGCGAAGAGCTTCCGTTTCGCCTTTGACTTTGCCTTGATCGTAAATGTTCGGCTCGGCGAGCTTGTGCTCGAAAAATCCCTTGTGGTCGTACCAGGGCTCGGTCGCCGGACCATCCGGCAATCTCGCCAGGTCTTCCTGATTCTTAATCGGCTCGGCATCTTTTCCGCCGCGCTGCGCGACTTCGGTGAACAACGCAAAGTCCAGACGCTCAATCGGCTTGCTGCCTTCAAACGTAAGTTCGGTGCCGATGCGGCCTTCATCTTCGAGTCCGGAGATCTCATGGCACCCGGCGCAGCCGAAGTGCTGTACCCACTTCTTGCCTTCAGCCTTCAGATTCGGATCGTCCATGTAACTCGCATCGGGATAGGATGACGGGTCTTTTTTCTTCTGCGTGATCAGATAGCTTGCGATGTCCTGGGCGTCTTCGGGAGACAAGCGCAGGCTCGGCATGACCGTCATGTTCTGCACTTGCAGTTCGTGGCCGTCGTTCGGGCAACGGCTGTGCTCGAGATCGAATTGATACGGCAAGCCTTTCTTCGCATAATCTTCAGGGCCGATATCTTTCTTCTCGTAAGGGCAATAGGGCCGAGTGCGCTCGCGTGCGTTGTGAATCCAGCGGACGAGATAATCGTAGTTTGCTTTTTCGCCGACGCGCGTCAGGTTCGCGGCAAACGTCCCTCCCTGCAACTGATCGCCTTCGCCAATCGAGTGGCAAGCCAGACAGCCGCGGCTTTCAAAGAGTTCTTTGCCGCGTTCGGCGTTGCCGGGCTTCTGGTGAGGAAGCGAATCGGTAAATCCCGATTGCCAGATATAGGCCGAGATCGCCTGGATCTGACGATCGGTGAGGCGGAAGTTCGGCATCTTTGTGGTCGGACGGAAATCCGTAGGCTTTTTCAACCAAACCGGAATCCAGTTCCTGTTCAGCTTGAGCCGCACATCTTTCAGATTCGGTCCGACTTTTTTCATATCCTGCATCAGGCTGTGCGATTGAAAGTCGAGCTGCTGCAAACGGCCGTCCAGCTTGCTGTTTGCTACCCTCAAGTCGACCGCCTTTGTGTTCAGCCGGTTCGCTTCTTCGTTCGATTCGGCGGCGTCGGCCTGCTTCATCAAATACGCTGTCTCTTTTAGATTGTCTTTCTTTTGGGTTTCAATCTGCTTGATCTGCTGGCTGATTGAGTTCAGATCGTCGGGCTCCTTGTCGTAGCCCTCGTAGCGATGGCAGCCCATGCAGCCGCGCTGGCGGAAAAGATCTTTGCCGTTGTTGATGGTCTGCCATTGCGTGTCGCCACTGGCCAGAACCATATCGGAGGCGTGGCAGTTCTGGCATCCAGCTTCGGAGTTTTCTTTCGGAAACAAAGGCCAGAGCCAGTGCTCGTAATTTCCGTGGGCCTTCTCGATGCTGGTGGTGGCGCGGCCATTGCCTTGATGGCAAGGCGAGCAGCCGAATTTTTCGGGATCGTGAAGGCTCAACAACTCAGCTTGAGGATGGCTTCCAAACGCATCGGCGTACTCATCCGGTTTCTTTTCGCCCTTCGCTTCCATGGACACAGGCGTGATCTTCAGCGGCTCGCGGGCATTCATGTGGCAGGATTCGCAGCGGTCGACAATATTAGCCTCAGCAACATTGATCTGCACGATTGCGGGCGCCCACTCCGTGGCACGCCGCTTTAATCCGTCGATCTGCTGCGGCGTGAGATCGACCATGTGCTCGGAGATGTAAGCGTCTATGTTGGCCCGCGCTACGGTCACCGGCTTCAACACCTCGCCGAGTTCGAGGCTGAGCTTGGTCTTTTCAACGCGAATCTCGTTGTAGCTTTCTTCAAGCTGCGGGAAGTTGAATTTCTTCTTGCTGCCGTCGGGGAATTCGACTGTGGCAAGCTGCGCTTTGTATGAGTCGATTTCTTTTTGCTTGCCGGCTTTGGCTGAGGCGCTGGTGCTGGTTTCGAATTCGTAGGTGAGCGCGTTGACGTAGGCGCGCCGGTCGGTAAACACGCTCTGCACGGCGAGCAGGCGGGCGTTGGTGTCGTCCAACTGACGGCGCACGTCTGCAGCCTGCGCCTTTGTATCCTGATTGGCTTTGTCGAAGGCTTGCGTCAACGCTACGTAGTCAGGATTCTTCTCGATGCCGTTCTCAGAAGTCACCGACTTCGAGCGCGCGGTGTCGAGGAAGGCAGGATAGCGATCTTTCCACTGCTCCTGAAACGCCTTCCATGGGCGCTGGCCCCAGGCCTCGTCCCACAAAGCCCAGAATAAAGTGGCCATCAGAATCAAAACCGCGATCAGGTAATACGCGGCGTACGATTTACTGGTGATCGGGTCCTGCTCAGGTTGTTCAGGCACTCCGTCCTCCGAAACTGCGGCGATCTGAGCTTCTTTCTCGAAGATTTTTCATTCTGAAAATCTGTGGAGCCTGAGTTTTGCCGGCGCTGAGCAAAAGCAGGTTCCTCACTGGTCTTTCAGACCGGTTCGGAATGACATCTCGAGCACTAAATGTTGAACCAGGGTGTAATCCACACATACTTGATATGCCACAGCAGCCGCAGCCCCATCTTCAGGGGCAAAGCGACCATCGTCAGCAAAAGAAATTGCGTGAGCCCGAATTGCAGCAGGCTCATCCGCTTGAAATCTTTCGCCATATAACGGCGGAACAGCGAATAGACCAGGAGTCCGCCGAGCAGGTAATAACCGCCGACCACGATGGCGCCGAAAATCGCCTTGGCGAGATTCGACGTGATACCGAAAATATCCGGCAAGTCGCGATTCACTTCATAGATCAGCCGGTTGTGATCCCACGTCTGCCCCGGCCAGAACCACTGCCAACCAGGGCCACGGATGAACGTCCCAATGATGATCATCGCGACCCAAAGAATGACGAAGCCAAATAAGAATGTTGAGATGGAAAACCTACGCTGCTTCCACGTGTAGTAGCCGCTGCCGAGCGGGTTGGTATCGATGTAGGGAATGACCATCAGGCCGACGATGATCATTGTCGGCATCACGACGCCTGCGATCCAGGGATCGAAGTAGACGAGCATCTCCTGCAAACCGAGGAAGTACCAGGGAGCTTTTGCCGGGTTCATCGTCAGGTTGGGATTGGCGGGCTCTTCGAGCGGCGCGTTCAGAGTGATCGACCAGACCATCAGAATGATGGTGACGATGATGGCCGCGAGAAATTCAATGCGCAGCAAAAACGGCCAGACATGGACTTCTTTTTGCCAGCCCTGCTTGAATGGCCAGGTTTTGCGATGATGGGTCTTGGCCATCGCCGGATCGGTCTCGAGTTGCGCGATGAGCTGATCGTTGGCGTGCGCCTGCTTGAACGCAAGATAAATGTAGAAAATAAGCAGCGGTACCATGCCGACGATCGGCACGTTGTCCGGAGCCGAGCAGATTTCCCAAACTTGTCGCCAGTCCATAAAGTCCTCGTGTGGCGCGGGCACTATTGCCCGCGAAACGCGTACACCAATCTCTAACCGCGGTTACGATTGCATCAACGCGGGCAGGAGTGCCCGCCCATACATCATTCCCCGGCGGCTTTCGGCCCCCGGCGCGGCTTGTCGGCTTCGGCTTCGAGCATCACTGGCGCAGGCCCGGAAATTCCACCGTCTTTCCGGACGCGCCAGAAGTGCACAATCATCAACACCGAGGCGACAATCGGAATCCCGATGCAATGCCAGATGTAGGAACGCAGCAACGCATTCGCGTCGACAATCGATCCGCCGAGCAGTCCGAAGCGCACATCGTTATACGGAGTCATACCCAGTTGCGCGCCAAACGGCCCCTCATGCCCAAGCAGCGGCGTAGCGCGCGCCATATTTGTTCCGACGGTGACGGCCCAGAACCCTAGTTGATCGTCCGGCAGCAGATAGCCAGTAAATGACAACAACAAAGTGAACACCAGAAGCAGCACGCCAATATTCCAGTTGAATTCCCGCGGCTTCTTGTATGAACCAGTTAGAAAAACGCGGAACATGTGCAGTTCGACGGCGATCACCATCAAGTGCGCGGCCCAGCGATGCATATTGCGCAGAAGTTTTCCAAAAGGCACGTCGTGCTCAAGGTACAGCACGTCGCGGAACGCCTGCACCTTCGTCGGATGGTAATAAAACATCAGCAGTACGCCGGTGTAAGTCAGAATGATAAAGAGAAGAAAAGTGATTCCGCCCATGCCCCAGGTGTAGCTGTAGCGCACCGCATCGCGGTTGATTTTGGCCGGATGCAGATGCAGGAAGACGTTCGAGAGTACGCCCAGCGCGCGGTTGCGAGGCGTATCGTCGTGCTTGTGGCGGAAGATCGAGGTGTAAACCTGGGTCTTGGTCGGATCTTTCAGTCCCTCGATCTGCTCTTTCGCTTTTGCCGGGATGTCGACCTTCATCGCCTGAATGTCGTCTTTGACGCGGTCGACGAGCCCTGTTTTGCCGTTTTTCCCGTTATTCTCTTCAGCCATAATTGCCTCTTGAAAATCTTTCCTTATCGCCTGCGAGTCCTGAACGTGGCGGTGTTATGCCGGCAAGAAAGCTCCGGGATCGTTGAAACGCGATGGCTGTCCCTTCGGCCACTGGTACAGCCGGGAAGTATCGACGATGATCTGGCCGTCCGGGGCAAGTTCCACCTTCGCTCGATCCATGGGACGCGGCGCGGGACCCTCAAAGTTGATCCCTTCACTGTCATAACCGCTGCCGTGACAAGGACACTTGAACTTGTTCTCGCTCGGCTTCCAGTCAGGCGTGCAACCCAGATGAGTGCACCGCGCGTAAATCACGAACAGCCGGTCGGGAGTGCGATCGACCCATATGCGGTACTTCTGCTGAAACTTGGTGTCTACCCCCAACGAGAATTCCGAGGGATAGCCGATTTTAAAAACTGTATTGGGTTCGAAAAGAGTGCGGGGAAGAAAGAATCGGAAGAAAGCCAGAAACCACGCGGTCAGAAACGCGGTGACGCCGACCCAGGTTAATCGCCGCCTGCGGCGATCAATATCGGTATTTGAAGGGCCGCTGGAGGAAACCCCAGCCGCTGCCGCGGCTTTCGAGGTTCCTACGGCCGGCGTGCCCACATATTTCGTGGCGTCTGCCGCAGCGGGCCGCGCGGGTTGCGCCGCGTCTGTATTCGGAGTCGGGTTGGCTGGATCGTTGACCGGAACCGCCATGAATGCCCTCCTGCTATGAAGTCGTACTTCAGTCTCCGGCGGCCGCCAGCATCGCCGGCGCCGCCACCTGCCTCCCGTGTACTTGAATCGTGGGCAGGTAACTGTTGCTGATGGCTTCGAGCACCAGTTGCCCCAGGGCTGAAATAAACTTTGGAGAATTGTTCAGCCCAGCGCTCATTTCGAATCGGGTGATGCCCAGCCGGTATGCCTCTTCGCGGGCTTCGTGATTGATCTCACCGAGGGTTTCCACATGGTCGGAAACGAATGCCACGGGGACGACGCACACCTCGCGAACTTTCTCGCCGGCGAGATCGCGCAGCGTGCGGTGCAGGGAAGGTTGCAGCCACCGGCTCGCGCCCACTTTGCTCTGATAGCACAGCCGGTGGCGATTCGGCCATCTACCGCGCTCCATGACAAGGCGCACAGTTTCCTCCACCTGCTTCTGATAAGGATCGCCCTTCGCCACGATCGACAGCGGAATGCTGTGCGCGCTGAATACGATTTCCGGCTGCGACGGCGTCGCGAAGCGCGATAACGCCTCTTCCACCTTTTCAGCCAGGGCGTCCAGATAAATGGGATGTTCATAGAACGGAGCGATGTCATGGACCGGAAGATCGCGGCGGAAGAGACGCTTCCATTCGTTGAGGCTCGAACCGGTAGTGGTTGAGGAGTATTGCGGATAGAGCGGCAGCAAAACGACCTCGTCGCATTTTGCCGCAAGCAACCGGTCGATCGCCTCGCTCGTAAAAGGATGCCAGTAGCGCATGGCCACAAAGCAGCGCGCATCAAGCCCCTGGCGATTCAGTTCGGTCTCAAGCGCGGAGGCTTGCTGTTCTGTGAACCGGCGGATCGGCGAGCCCCCGCCGATGGTCGCATAGTGATGCTGTACCTTGTGCGCACGCGTGGTTGAGATAAGTTTGGCGAGGGCTCTGCGTCCGATGCGGGCAAATGGGAAGTCGATAATGTCAGGATCGCAAAAGAGGTTATAAAGAAAAGGTTCTATCGCAGCCAGCGTATCGGGTCCGCCTAGCTGAAAGAGGACTACCCCCACACGACGAGTTCGATTCAACATCCCCCCACATTTCCCAGAACGGGCGAATTTACTACCATCTGCGATGGGAGTCAATGGCGGAATGCAAAATTTCGATCAGGGAAATAATTCTTTTCGATCTTGCGGGAGGAATTGCGGGCGAAAGAAACACTTTAAAGGCCGAAATGGGAATGGCGACCAAGCTTTCACGCGCTTGGTCCTGCTAGCGAACGGCGGCAGGGTCCGCTTTGGCATTCTGCATTTCTTCGATGACCGCATCGGCAAATTCCGAAGTGCCAGCCTGCCCGCCGATGTCACGGGTTAATTTTTCACGATGGCGGTAGACCTTTTCCAGGGCATTGCGGATTTGCGTGGCGGCTTCGAACTCGCCGAGGTGACGCAGCATGAGCAGACCAGAGCGCAGCAGCGCTGTAGGGTTTGCCACGTTTTTGCCGGCGATGTCAGGCGCGGAGCCGTGAACTGCCTCGAAGATGGCGCAATGGTCGCCGAGGTTCGCACTGGGAACGAATCCCAGGCCGCCGACAAATGCGGCGCAGAGATCCGAAATAATGTCGCCGTAAAGGTTTTCCATCACCAGCATGTCGTACTGATAAGGATTCATCACCAGTTGCATGCAGGTGTTATCGACGATGTGCTCGGCGTAAGCGATCTCCGGGTATCCCTTGGCAACGGTGCGGCAGCAGCGCAAAAATAACCCGTCAGAAAGCTTCATGATGTTGGCTTTGTGGACGGCATGAATTTTCTTGCGCTGATTTTTCCGCGCATATTCAAAGGCAAATTTCGCGATGCGCGTCGACGCCTTCTCGGTAATGATCTTTAAGCTTTCCACCACGCCGGGAACGACTTCATGCTCCAGGCCAGAGTAGAGACTTTCCGTGTTTTCGCGCACGATGATGAGATCGACATCGGGATAGCGGGTAGGAATGTGGGGCAGGTTGCGGATCGGACGGAAGTTGGCATAAAGCTCAAACTTCTGGCGCAACGCAACATTGATGCTGGAAAATCCCCCGCCAACCGGCGTGGTGACCGGACCTTTAAGGCCGACCCGGGTGCGCTCGATCGATTCCAGCGCTTCCGTCGGAATGTACTCTCCATATTTCTCGAAGGCATCGGCGCCGACCGAAAACTGCTCCCACTCAAACTTGACGCCCGTGGCTTCGAGAATTCGCACGGTCGCCCGGCTGACTTCTGGCCCGATTCCATCACCCGGGATGAGAGTTACTTTATGACTCATGACTCGTCCTGGAACACGGCCTTATAGGAACGCTCCTCATACAAGAAAGCTATTACAACTTGCCGTCACCAGCCACTAACGACGGGACATGCCCAATCCTCTCTATCTACTTCTTCTGTCTAACATCAATTGTTTCTTTGCTTTTAACCAAATCCTTCAACTCATTCATGAACTCGTTCACGTCCTTGAAATCGAGATAGACCGAAGCGAATCTAACGTACGCGACCTTATCGTAGCGGCGCAGCCGGTTCATGATCAGCTCGCCTAATTCGCTGGTCTTGCGCTCGCGCTCCTGGGATTCGATTACGAACGATTCGGTCTCGTTCACGATCTGCTCCAGCTTGCCGATCGGCACCGGACGCTTTTCGCAGGCGCGCAGCAAGCCATTCAGAACCTTCTGCCGGTCAAATTTTTCCCGCCGGCCGTCTTTCTTGACCACCATGTAGGGGATCTCGTCGATGCGTTCGTAGGTAGTGAAACGCTTGCCACACTTCAGGCATTCGCGACGGCGGCGGATCGATTCCGCCTCTTTGCTCTCGCGTGAGTCAACGACTTTATCTTCAGCAAAACCGCAAAAAGGACATTTCATGGCGCTGGTATATGATCGATTCGAAAGCGCTGCATTCCGCGCCGCGCACAGGCGCGACTAAAGAATTGTTTGTACCGGATAACCTGAGATTGTAGCAGGGACGGCCGTCATGCCCGAACAGGCCGACTAATGGCTGGTGTCTTAATTTCGCTGCAAAGGTCGCAACGGTGCATGAACGAGTACCAAGCGACCTTGTGCCCGGATTATTCTTCCGCAGGCGCACTACGCAAATCCGCTTCTTCAGCCCGGTGGCTTTCTACGGAAAGTTTTCGCAGAGAGAGGCGTTCGAAATGTGCCAGTGCCAGCCCGACAGGAATAACTCCCGCAAACGTCACCAGCCAGAGCAGAATGCCGCAACTGGCGGCGATTTCCGGAGGCACGTCGAATACGCTCGAAAGCGCCGCGATGGTTGCCATCTGCGACCCTCCGCCGACGGCCGGTAATTGCAGCATCGATCCCAGCATGCTGGCTCCCATCAGAATCAGAAGCTGCGATACCGGAATTTCCAGCGACGGCACGCCGTAGGAATGTGTGACTTCCTGATAGGCAAGCGCGATGATGTACCACATTCCTACCGAAACCACGCTCAGCAGGAGCAGGGACACCGGGCCGTGAATCGTATTCAGACCCTGGCCGAACTCGCGAATTTTCTGTCCGAGCTTGTGACCGAAGTTGGAAGATAGATGTCCGAATCTTTCTTCGACCCAGCGGGCGACCGATTCTCCGCTGCGTTTCACAATGACCGCGCCGGCCGCCATCACCAGCACCAACCCGATCAGAATAAATCCGCCCTCACGAAAGCGAACGTAATATTCCGGATGGGGAATTGAAGGCAGAGCGCTCGGCAGAAAAATCGCCAGAACCATGAGGACGGTAAAGGCGCCAACATCAAAAATGCGCTCTACTGTCCACACCGCCAACTGCGAGGAAAACGAAAGATCGGTGCGGCGGGCGACCAGATAGGGACGAATGAACTCTCCGGCACGGCCCAGCAGAGCGATGCCGGTGAATCCGATGAAAGTCGGAGAAATGAGGTCGAGGGTCTTCGTTTTCGGCCGTACGGGCTGCAGAAAAATCTTCCACCGCACCGCGCGCAAAATGTAGCCAAGGTAAATGAGCGCAAGCGAGTGGAAGACGTGCAGTTTGTTAACGCGATCGGTTTGCGCCCAGAAGGTCGGCCAGTCGAAGCTCTGCCAATGGCGATACTGCAGGTAGAAGAGGGCAGCCAGTACCAGGAACACGGCAACACTGGCCAGAATGCGTTTTTTATCCATGAAAAGGGAAAAAGACCTTCGAGCCGCGGCCTTCGCGGCACGAAGTGAAACGGCACTCTCAAGGTAAATCAGTGCGAGGAGGGGGTCAAACTTCGCATGATCGATGAATTACTAGCAAGATCGATCAATTACTGGTTGGATGCGATCGTCTGACCGGTGGTGTGCTGCTGAGAAGCGCTGTTGTGAACCTTCGCCGCTGGAGGCTTCACACCAGTCTTCTTGTTCGTTGGCTTCGACTGTGCCGTCTGGGCATTTTTCGCAGCCAGCTTCTTCTTATTGAAGTCCCGAACGATCCTCGCGACATACGCTTTGGTTTCGTAATAGGGAGGAACGCCGCCATACCGCTCCACGCGCTCCGGGCCTGCGTTATAAGCGGCCAAAGCCTTGATCAGGTCGAAGTTGTAGCGCTCGAGCAGTTCACGCAAATAGCGCGTGCCGCCATCGACATTTGCCTGAGGATCGAAGGCATTCTCCACGCCCAGCGCCGAAGCGGTTTGCGGCATCAACTGCATCAACCCCTGCGCTCCCTTTGGCGAGACGGCGCGCACATTGAAGCCGCTCTCGGCGCGGATCACGCTGCTTACCAGATCAGGATCGAGGCTGTAGGTTCCGCTGGCCGAGGCCACTAATTCGTCGATGTCGATCGGACGCTGCGGCGCCTGTGGCGCGGATTGGGCAGTCGAGTTTATCGGCGCCGAGGCAGGACCATCCGGAGCGCCTTCAATATGATCGATCTCCGCCGTCGGCACGTCGACAAAGCTCGATCCATCACGGCTGACAAAAAGCCGCGTGATGATTCCCATATCCTGCCTGTGTTCGTGGCGGATGGAGAATCCGTTGCGCAGCACGGCGGTTTCAGCGGCCCAGCAGGGAAGCAATGTCATTGCCACCAGCGCGACTGCCGCTATCCACCCACCGGATTGGATTCTCTTGCTCATCTCGCCTGAACTTCTATTATCTCAGTCAGCGCCGCCGCCACGCCGCACTGGTCGTTGCCCAGCGTCACATTCCAGCCGCGGCCGCGCAGTTCCTCACACGCATTCCCCATGATAACCGGGTGGCCGGCAAACTCAAGCATCTCAACGTCATTATGATTGTCACCGATGGCCATGACCTCTTCGCGGCGAAAGCCGCGATACTCGGCCCAGCGCCGCAAGGCGTGCCCCTTGGAGCAGCCGGAGTTCAGCACGTCGATCATCGAGAGATCACGTTCAGGATATTCGGTGCGCAGGACGGTCACTCGGTTGCACATTCTGGCGGCCTCGATGGCCTTCAAAGCCTCACTCATGCGCTCCATCGAGCCGCAAAACATAGCCTGAACCGGATCGCTCACCAGCGCCTTTTCGATCGGCACGACGAAGTCGATGAATGGCATATTCTTTTCCAGCCAGCGCCGGATGCTCAAGTTGAGGTCGTCGAGACGCTCGAGCACAATCGCGCCCTTGATTTCTATGTCAAAGGTCAGAACGGTGTTGCCGCGAAAAGCTTGCATCGCGCCGCACAATTCGCGGCAGACTTCTTGCGGCATCAGGTCGCGGTGAAACGTCTCGCCCGAAAGAGAACGCGTAACCGCCCCATTGGAGCTGATCAGCCACAGGTCAAAACCCAGTTGTTTCGCAATCGGCAGCGCGAACGTATGACGACGTCCCGTCACCAGCACAATCTCGATGCCCGCCGCATGCGCCTGCCTCAGGGCCGCGAGATCGTTCCCGGCGATCTGAAATTGCGGATTGAGTAGCGTGCCGTCGATGTCGGAAGCCAGCAGACGTATCGACCCCGGCTTGCGGCGTACGCCGTTGGGCTTCGGCAAATCCGGTGTTTGGGTCGGATTTTCGTCTTCAATTACTGGCGCCGGGGCAATTTCTTCTGAGTTTTCCACTTCATCTATTGTGGCATGAGCGGGTCGTGCTTTGCCGGGCTGCTTTGTTGAAACGGCCGCTCCGAAGCGGCTGTGCTCGGCGTGTTATATTCCGCTTTGCATGGGATCGCTCCTATTTTTCTTTGCTTCCTGGTGGGGAATCATCCTTGAAGTGATCGCCATCGTTCATTTCATTCGCCGGCGTCCGGATACTTACTGGCTTTTCGTCATTTTATTTTTGGGATGGATTGGCGCCCTCGTCTACATCGTCGTCGAAGTCATTCCCGACGCAGGCCTGTTACGTACGTCGTTTCAGGCTTTTCCGCGCCGTCGCCGGATTCACGAACTGGAGCGCGTCGTCATCGATAATCCCTCGGCCGGAAATTACGAAGAGCTTGGGTTGCTCTATCTCGATGACCGCGACTTCGCCCGCGCCAAAACGAGCTATGACAGGGCAATCGCTTCCCGCAAAGATTCGGTCGACGCGTTCTACCGGCGCGGCATAGCCGGAGTTGAACTGGGCGACTTCGCTGGCGCGGTTCCAGATCTGGAAAAAGCCGTGAACGCCGATCCCACGTACGATTTTCACCGCGCTGTGGGACTGCTTGCCCACGCCTACGCGCAAACCGCAAAGCCGGACAAAGCCGAACCGCTCTTTCAGCAAGCCACAAAAATCTCCACCAGCTCTGAGACGTACTACAACTACGCGCTGTTTCTTCACGCGCAGGGACGCAATGAGGAAGCCCGCCAGTGGGCCCAGAAGATTCTCGACAAAGGACCGACCATGCCCGGCTACCAGCGCCGCCGCGAACGAACCTGGTTCCGCAGAGCCTACGCGCTGCTGGCAAGGCTGCGCCTGCGAGCGCCATAGCCAGGGCGCGAAAGCTGCGTGCGCGATGCGATATATTGGCTAACGGAAGAGCATCAAACCGGCCGGGATGGCGAAATTGGCAGACGCAGCGGACTTAAAATCCTAGAGACTTAGGTTTTCATCGCGTTATGTTGCTGTAAACAATAATTTTATTGACATGATGTCGAAGCAGCGATAGCTTCACATTCATTACACATTTTCGAGTTCTCGCGCCACTTCGCCCGAGGAGCGAAAATGACCGAACATCACACGATCCTGGGCGGCAAAGTCCACGTCTACAAACGCCCAAACAGCAGCCTCTGGCAGTGCTCAAGCTATTTCGCGGGCAAAAATCGTCGCTCCAGCACGAAAGAAGAGAGCCTCTCCAAAGCCAAGGAGATCGCCGAGGATTGGTACCTGCAGCTGCGCGGAAAACTCCGCGGCGGAGAGATCAAGAGCGAAAAAACGTTCCGCGAAGTGTCTGAACACTACCTCCGCGAGTTCGACATTATCACGCAGGGACAACGAAACAAGCGATACGTGGAAGGCCAACACTGGCGATCGACAGGGCGCCTAGTT
>CAZGXY010000017.1:0-82421 GCA_964530145.1 uncultured Acidobacteriaceae bacterium
AGCGCCTAATGAGGCCGAAATTCTGCTCGATGAAATATTCGTCGAAGCTGGACGCATTGCATCACTTTCGGCGCATCCTTTGAGAAGTGCTACTCGGTGCTTCGCTGCCGGTCAGAGGCAGAGTGTTACACTTGCCTCCGCTTGGGACAAGCCGTATCGAAGTCCTTTGCTGACTAGCGAGGATAAAGCATGAGCAAGAAATTGTGCGGTGCCCTTCTTGTGGCATTGAGTATGGCGATGTTCGCCGTCTGTGGTTGGGCGCAAACGCAGGAAGTGAAAGAAAAGCCGCGGATGTACAGCTACGTCGCCTTCTGGACAGTTCCGCGCGCGCAGTGGGCCGATTTCGCGAAGCAGAATGCCTCGGAAGAAAAGGTGATGGAGAAAGCTCTTGCCGACGGCGGCATTGTCGCCTACGGCAGCGACCAGAACCTGATTCACCAACCGGATGGCCCCACCCACGACACCTGGTTCTCGGCCATGTCCGAGGGTGCGCTGCTCAACCTTCTCGACCAGTTCTACAAATCAGGAATGACGACATCTGCCGTTGATATAGCCGCCACCAAACATTGGGATAGCATGTTCGTCAGCCGTTATTACAACTGGCATCCGGGATCATGGAAAGGCGTGTACTCGGCAGCTGCCATGTACACATTAAAGCCCGATGCTCCCAACGACGCGGTTGACACTCTCAGCAAGAACCTTTTCGTGCCGCTCTTCGAGAAATTGCTGGCCGATGGCGTGATTCACGAATATGAAGTCGACACCGAAGCCATTCACACCGAAGCTCCGGGAACCTTCTGGATCGACTACATCGCCGCCAACGCCGATGCTCTTGACAAAGTCAGCGCCGCGGTGCGGGATGCTGGGAAAGCGTCTCCGCTCGTCGGCCCGGCGTTCGGATCGATGGTCGACTTCAAAGAACACCGCGATTATCTGTCGAAGACCGATGCTACTTACAAATAATCGCAACTACTGTCTAAGGCCTGCAGCCCATCCCACGGATGGGCTTTTTGTTTGAGCTAACCGCTAAAATCCGCAATGCCGTCTGCGACCAACTGGACAGCAATGGCAAGTATCAGAAAACCGAAGATTTTGTTGATCGCTCCAACAGCATTCGGGCCAAGCCGCCGCACCAGCGGGCCTCCCAGCCACAGAAAAAGAATGACGCTGATCGCAACCGCAGCGATGCCGATGATCATGCCGATATAGGACGAGGCATTATCGACGTGCGCAGCCAGAGCCATCACCACGCCAATCGCTCCCGGCCCGGAGAGCAACGGCATGGCCAGCGGAGTGAGCGAGATGTCTTCCTTGTCTTTGGCTTCATGCGTCTCTTCCGGCGTAATGCGATCCCTAGAAGTGACCATGCCCCACGCCGTGTTAGCTACGATCAGTCCGCCCGCAATCTTCAGCACCGGCAGCGAGATGCCGAAGAAATGCAGCACGAAGCGGCCAAAAAACATAAACGCGACCAGAATGACGAAGACCCAGATTCCGGTTTTCAAAGCGGTACGGCTTCGATCCTTAGCGTCCCACGAGGTGGTCATCGAAAAGAAAATCGGAACGCCACCCGGTGGATCGACGATGGGAAATAAAGCCAGGAAGGTCGCGGCTGCCGAATGAGGCAACGTGCGCAGGAACTGAGCGAGGGCGTGCGCATGGTTCATGATCTACTTGTATCCGTCGAGCGCTTTCGCCGCGCGATCGAGCGCGGCGGCGAGCACCGCCGACTGCTGGCGGCATCGTTCCACGTCACCTTTGTCGATGGCTTCATTCACGCCGGGGATCACCACAGCCGCATATCCCGTGTATTCGCCCGGAGCGTAAATCGCATGCCGAAACCACGGGCGGTGGGGAAGCCCTTCCGGCACCAGCAGCGCCCGCTCGGCGCTGCGCAACGCCAGATTCAATTTCGCCGGATCTCGCGGCGGATTTTTCTCTTTCGCGAGCACTTTAGCTCCCGCATCTTGAAACCGTTTCGCAGCCGAATTAACGGCGCTCAGATCGAGCCCATGCTGCCCGAATTTGGTCTCAGCGCGCTTCGCTGCCGCGTCGATGTAAGCGACAACTTCCTTTCCATATTCCTCGTAATCGTAGGGCAGAACGTCGGCATCGGCCATGCGCAGCATCTCCAAGCCGAAAATGCGCGCCATCTCCTGTTCGTAGACAAAATCCGGATCGCCGAATTTTTTGAACCATGCGAAATTGTCGAACACCGAGTGATAGACACCATAAGGACCGGTTGAACTGATGTCAGTCGAAGGCACTCCCAGGTGCTGCTGAAAAGCGCTGTAATCGGAGCCGCTGCCCAAGTCGCCGACAGGCACATCAGCCTTGACATTCGCCGCCGGGAGCCGACGGCCATCTGCCACAGAATCCGCCAGCGACTGCGAAGAGCCCGGCCCCGGCTGATCGGCTTTCAGCCACGCATCGTAAACAGTACCACCCTTCGGGTTGGGCACCGCCTTGGCAATATCGCGGATAAATTGTTTGAGGCAAGGCACGGCAGAGGCCCCAAATCTCGCCCCGGAAACCGCCACGTCCATGTTGAAATAGGCAGGAGCGTTCGCCAGTCCCGACTCGTGCTGTTCAGCCCACTCGGTCGAGCCCATCAGCCCTTCTTCTTCGCCATCCCAACTTGCAAAGACCAGAGTGCGCCTCGGCTTCCATCCGGACTTCAGCAGCTCTCCGACGCCATGCGCTGTTTCGAGCATGGCCGCAGTTCCGCTGTTCGGATCGACCGCGCCATAGACCCAGGCGTCGCGATGATTCCCGGCGACCACCCACTCGTCGGGAAATTCAGCGCCGCGAACGCGACCGATCACGTCCCAGAGCGAGCGGTACTGATAATCCTGTTTCAGATGCATCTTCACGCGCGACGCCCCTGGACCGACGTGATAGGTGAAAGGCAGCGCGCCCTGCCACTCGCGTGGAGAATCGGGACCTGCCAGATGCTGAAGGATCGGCCACGCGTCATGATAGGAAAGTGGCGTGACAGGAATTTTTGGCAGCTGCGCCGAACGGTCCGGTGACACGCGTTTGTTTTCGGGCAACGAAGGCACCGAGGCAACACCGGGTGTAGTTGGGTCGCCGGGAAATTCGAACATGTAGCCGACTGAACCGCGCTGCGCACCGGTATCGGGCCGCCACGGACCTGCCGGATATTTGTCTCCGCGCCGCCAGCCATCGTCGAAGGGATCGGAATAGATAATCACCCCGGCTGCGCCGTGCTCCTGTGCGACAAACGCCTTCACCCCGCGAAAATTCTGCCCATATCGAACCAGCACGATCTTGCCGCGCACGTCGATATTCAGTTTTGCGAGCTTGTCGAAATCGTCGGGCGTGCCGTAGTTGGCGTAGACGACGTCGGCCTCAACGTCTCCGGAGGGCGACATGCCGTTAAATGGCATCACCACGCGGGGATCGTCGTCGTACGGATCGCCATCCACATGCTCGCGCGTCGGCCCGTGCATCTCAACGCCCACGGGAGCGGTGATATCGACGGAAATTTCCTGCGGGTAGTTGAACCATGCCTTGTATTCGACGATCTCGGTCACGAGGCCGGCCTCGCGAAACTTCTGCGCGACATAGTCGGCTGTCGCTTTGTCTTCTATGGTTCCTGCCATGTGAGGGGCTTGCGTCAGAATCCGCAGATGTTCCTCGGCCAGTTTCGGATCGGGGATGGCAAGGAAACGAGCTTCAACTGCGGTTTCGGCGACAGAATCGCGAAAGCCGAGGATTGACGGAGGCGCAGAAAGCTCGGGCGCGTGGCCGCTGACATTACCCGGTAAAAGAGAAAATAGAACGACTGAAGACAAAAACGCTGAAGACAATCGCATTCAGGCACCCGCGTGAAACTAAGTAAGGTACCACAGTCGTCGGCTGGCCGGGCGATTGCCGACAAAGCGGTAGTGGGCTACTTTCACTTTGAGACGGCTGGGAAACGTGAGGATAAAAAAGCCACTACCAACAGAGCTAATTAAGAAGGAGAATCGACCTTCATGAACTACCGTACCTGCCCGGTCCCGACAATCTCGTACTTCGATGAAGTCAATTCGGCCAGAGCAAAAGGGCCGCGGCAGTGAAGCTTCTGCGTGCTGATGCCCATCTCCGCACCGAAGCCAAATTCCGCGCCATCGGTAAATCGAGTTGAGGAGTTCCAGTAGACGGCGGCGGAATCCACCCCTTGCAGAAATTTACGCGCATTCGTTTCATCGCTTGTGACGATGGATTCCGAATGCCTGGTCGAGTAGCGATTGACGTGAGCAATTGCTTCATCGATGTCTGCGACGACGCGCAAAGCTATGCACAGGCGTAAGTATTCTTCGCCCCAATCCTGTTCCACTGCGAGGCCGACGCTTTCTCCATGAGCCAAACTACGAGACTGAGCGTCGCCGCGAATTTCCACTCCGGCGTCGATCAGCTTTTTTACAATTCTCGGAATATAAGCCGCCGCGATGCGCTGATGCACCACCAATTTTTCCGCCGCGTTGCACACCGACGGCCGCTGCGTTTTCGAGTTGATCACAATCCGATCGGCCATCTCGAAATCGGCCGATTCATCGACAAAGATGTGGCAATTTCCCGCTCCGGTTTCGATGACAGGCACGCTGGAGTTTTCCGTGACGAAGGCAATCAACCCCGCGCCGCCGCGGGGAATAATCACATCGACCAAACCGCGCGCTTTGATGAGTTCCTGCACAGAATGCCGCGAATTCGAGTCCAGCAGCTCAATGGCACCGTCGGGAACCCCGGGCACGCTCGTCAGAATGTCAACGAGCCGCCGATTGGTTTGTGCCGCTTCCTTGCCGCCGCGAAGCACGATTGCGTTGCCGGTTTTTAGCGCGAGCACAGCGGTATCGACGGTGACGTTCGGCCGCGATTCATAGATGATGCCCACAACCCCGAGCGGCACGCGCACTTTGCGGATCTGCAAACCGTTGGGGCGAGTCCACTCGGCAAGAATCTCGCCGATCGGATCGGTCAGAGCGGTTACGTCGCGCACTCCCTGCGCCATTTCTGCTATTCGGTCCGGCGTAAGCAGCAAACGGTCGCGCATCGCTCCTTCAAGGCCGGAATCTTCAATATCGGCTCGATTCGCCGCCAGGATTTCTTCGGCGCGGGTTTCGATTGCATCGGCGACCGCCAGCAGAATCGCGTTCTTCTCCATGGTAGAGAGCAGCGCCAGCTTCGCGGCCGCATCTCGCGCACGCAAGAGTTTGTCTCGCGTGGAAGGCGTGTTGGCAACGCTGGTGGCCATCAACGGTTTCCGTTCATCGGAGGAAAGTAGGTTCCAACTTTTCGTTCCATCGCTAAAGTAATGCCGTGAGGGTGCCGGCCGTTGACGATCGCCACATGCACTCCCGCTTCGCTGGCCAGTTTGGCGGCGCGCAATTTTGAAATCATACCTCCACGGCCGAGCGTGCTCTTTCCATTGCACTGCGCTTCGAGCGCCGGAGTCAGTTTCCGTACCACGCGCACGAGCTTCGATTTCTTGCGCCCATTCGGCACAAAAAAACCATCGACATCCGTCAGCAGAAGCAGCCAGTCAGCTTTCACAGCCGTAGCCAGCAACGAACTGAGTTCGTCGTTATCGCCGAAAGCTCCGACCAGTTCGCGCACCGACACGCTGTCATTTTCGTTTACGATCGGCACCACGCCCAGAGAGAGTAGTTCCGCGAGCGCGTTCTGCAGGTTGCGATACCGAACGGGGGACGTAAAGTCATCACTTGAAAGCAGCAATTGCGCGACCACCTTCTTGCCGAAGAACAGCCGCTCGTAGGTGTGCATGAGCTTGCTCTGTCCGACGGCCGCGCAGGCCTGCATCCCGGGAACGTCGCTGGGCCGCTTGCCCAATCCCAGGCCAGACATCCCTGCGGCAATCGCGCCAGAGGTCACAATCAGATACTCGTTCCTGCTGAGATCGAATTGGTCTACCATCGAGCGCAGTAAATTCGCGTCGATCTGACCGCCGGGCGCGATCAGGCTCGTTCCGACCTTAATGACGACTCTCACGCAGTCACTTTCATAATTTCTTGAAATGGTAACCCAGCCTGAAAGGCAGAAGCATTTGAGGCTGCTGATCTTTGCTTTAATCTTTCATCTGATCTTCGCTCTGAATCTACCGGGAGTTGGGGACCGGAGAGCCCGGACGGGAGACGATACCTTTATCAGTATCCTGCAATTAAAATGGGATTCTGGCAAGATGAAAAATCTTGCGAACCCACAAATGCCTGCTCCCAATGCCACCACCCGATTTTCGGACCGCGTTGAAAAGTATGTGCTTTACCGGCCGGGATATCCTTCGGAAGCGTTCCAGACATTGAAGACCGAATGCGGTTTGGTTCCTGACAATGTCGTTGCCGATGTTGCCTTCGGAACCGGCCTGTGGACACGTTTGGTTCTGGAAAATGGAAATGCAGTGTTTGGCATCGAGCCGAACGCGGAAATGCGCGCAGCCGGTGAACGGCTGCTGGCGAAATTTCCAGACTTTACAAGCGTTGCTGGATCAGCGGAGGCAACCACCCTTCCGGATCACAGCGTCGACTTTGTCACTGCAGCGCAGGCAGCACACTGGTTCGATCGCCGACGGGCCAGGCAAGAATTCGTTCGCATTCTGAAACCGGGCGGCTGGCTCGTACTCATCTGGAACGAACGCGTCACCGAATCCACTCCGTTTCTTAGGGATTACGAGCAGTTGCTGTTAACTTATGGTACCGACTACACCGAGGTGCGGCATGAGCGCACCACGGATTCCGTAAACGAATTCTACGATCCGGTTCCTTTTCAGGAGCGCGTGTTTGATATGCGCCAGAAGTTCGATTATGCAGGCGTGGAAGGCCGGCTGCTCTCATCTTCATACGCTCCCGGGCCTGAACATCCGCAACACGCGCCAATGCTGCAGGAACTGAAGCGCGTTTTCGATGCGCACGCGGTTAAAGGCCGCGCGACCTTCGAATACACGACACGGCTTTATTTCGGCCGGCTCAACTGACCGCAATCTTTTTAGAGGCTTAAGAACAAGTGTCCGAACAAAAATCCTTTCACATGACCCCTGACGAGTTCCGGCGCTATGGCCACGCCGTGATCGATTGGATCGCAGACTACCAGTCGCGCGTTGAGTCTTTTCCGGTGCTCTCGCAGGCAAAGCCGGGAGAGATTCGCGCATCGCTGCCGGCAGTTCCCCCTTCGCGCGGCGAGCCGTTTGCGGCGCTTCTGAAAGATGTTCAAGACTTGATTCTCCCCGGAGTGACACACTGGCAATCGCCCAACTTTTTCGCTTACTTTCCCTGTAATGCCTCTGGCCCCGCGATTCTCGGTGACTTGCTTTCGTCCGGTCTGGGTGTACAGGGAATGCTTTGGTCGACCAGCCCAGCCTGCACGGAGCTGGAAACTCATGTGCTCGATTGGCTCGTTCCGATGCTGGGCTTGCCCGAGAGATTTCTTTCTTCGAGCACCGGCGGCGGAGTAATTCAAGACACCGCGTCGAGCGCGGCCCTGTGCTCTCTGCTCGCCGCGCGGGAACGGGCAACCGGGTACGAAAACAATCGTGCGAGAAATAGCCGCCGCATCGTTGCGTATGCATCGACACAGACACATTCGTCATTGCAGAAGGCAGCGATGATCGCGGGCATCGGCAGTTCGAATCTGCGGATGATCGAAGTCGACGATAAATTTGCGATGAACCCCAAGGCCCTTGCACAACAGATTACAGAAGACAAGCGGGCGGGATTCACGCCTGCTTTTGTGTGCGCCACCGTGGGAACGACTTCATCCAATGCCATGGACCCGATTGGCGAAATCGCCGAAGTTTGCCGGGACCATAATTTGTGGCTGCACGTCGACGCGGCCATGTCTGGCACCGCCATGCTCTGCCCCGAGTTTCGCCGCCTGCAAAGCGGAGTTGAGCTTGCCGACAGCTACAATTTCAATCCTCACAAGTGGATGTTCACGAACTTCGATTGCAATTGCTTCTGGGTCGCAGATCGAAAAGCTCTGATTCAAACGCTGAGCATTCTGCCGGAGTACCTGCGCAACCAAGCCACAGAATCGGGCGCGGTCATCGACTATCGCGATTGGCACATTCAACTGGGAAGGCGCTTTCGTTCTTTGAAGTTGTGGTTCGTAATTCGGCACTACGGTGTGGAAGGGTTGCAGTATCACATTCGCGAGCACGTTCGCCTGGCGCAGGAATTCGCAAGCTGGGTGCGGGAGGACGATCGCTTCGAACTGGCTGCGCCTGCTCCGCTGAATCTCGTGTGCTTCCGCCACAAAACCGGCGACGACGCGAATCAAACCATCATGGATCGGCTCAACCTTAGCGGCGATCTGTTCCTCACGCACACGAAGCTCGATGGAAAAGTCACCATGCGCCTGTGTGTTGGGCAAACCCATACTCAGGCGCGGCATGTAGAAAGAGCGTGGAAGAGAATTCGAGAAGAGGCAGCGAAAATCGAGTCTGCCCGTTAACCGGCCCGATCGCCCAGCAAAATCTAATCTGCCGCCATAGGCGCGGGGCGGGGCACAATGGCAGCGCCCTTAGCCAGCGAGGTCAGGTCGGCTGGAGCCTCCAGCCACTTCCGCACTTCGGGCATTGCCCGCCGCATGGCGATTTCGCCGCTGCGAATCAGTTCGTCCGAACGCCTGAAGTCGTCATAGCCGAAACCCGCAACGTCGGGTTCGACGACGAGGTCGGCAGCGCCCAGCCAGAGATGCCGCATCATGTCTTGCGCGATAGCGAACGATTGCCCGATGACATCGAAAAGATGCCGTGGAGCGCCGTCCTTGGTCCACTGCCCTTTGAGATGAACCGCCAGCACGCGGTCGGCACCCATCTCGCGCAGCGGACTCGACGGAACGGGATGCGAGAGCATGCCGTCGACGAGCCATCGGCCGCGGATATTTACCGGCAAGAACATCCCCGGGTAAGCGCAACTCGCCCGCACGGGATCGACGATCGAACCCGAATGGAAGACCACTCCTTCGCCGCTGTTGAAGTCGGTGGCAGTCACCCCGAGAGGAATACGGAGTTCTTCGAAAGTCTTTACTTTCAAGATTCGGTTGAGAAACGACACCATGCGGTCGTTGGAGGCAAATCCGTAGCGGGAGACGGTCCAGCGCGCAAAGGTCGTGAAGCGCACGGAGCGGGCCACGTTTTCGAGTTCTTCGATCGAGAGGCCGCTGCAGTACGCTGCGCCGATCAAGGCGCCGACGCTTGTTCCGGCAACAATGCGGATCGGAATCTCTTCTTCTTCGAGGATCTTGAGAACGCCGATATGGGCGATACCGCGGGCGAATCCGCCGCCGAGCGCGAGCCCAATGGCAGGTACTGGGCTTTCAGACGCCGCAGGCTTCCGGGATAGTTCTCGCCCGAAGGCCTGTACCGACCGAATAATCTTGCCGAAGCTCTTCACTTGAACTCCACGAAAAGCCCATTACTGCCTATAGATATGATGCCATTTTGTGGAAAAATGGGTAGGCCACGATCGTGCTACATGAGTTACGGTGGACTTCTACTGCGGTTACGGCAGAGTTACCATGCTTTGCAGATGCGTGACTAACCCCTGTATTGCTGCTAAGTTACGTTTTAATGATCAGAGAAATCTCAGCCGGAGGGGTGGTCATTCGAATGCGCGACGACGCCTGGTGGGTGGCCGTGATCGAGTTGCCGCCTCAACCGGAACGACCGCCCGGTTCTCCGACGAAGCACGCGAAGCCCGTATTGGCCTTGCCAAAGGGCCTCGTCGACCCAGGCGAAAAACCGGCGGAGACGGCCGTAAGGGAAGTCTACGAAGAGACCGGCGTGACTGCCGAAGTGATTGCGAAACTCAGCGATATCAAATACGTCTACACCCGCACCTGGGCGGGTGGTGAGCGAGTTTTCAAGATTGTCAGCTTTTATCTCATGCGTTATCTTTCGGGTCGCATCAACGATATCGCTGCTGAGATGCGAATTGAAGTGGCACGTGCTCAGTGGGTCAATCTTGAAGATGCGCCGAAACTACTGGCCTACAAGGGCGAAAAGCAGGTGGTGAAGCGGGCGCTGAAGTATTTGCAGGATCATCCGGAAGTTTGAGCGGCGGGGTTGGAGTTCCATCCACTCTGCGGGGTTCGCAATTCGATTTACCGCATCTCGCTTCTTCTCGCACAATCGGTCATACTTGCTCATCGTATGCAACGTTCGATAGTGTCTTCATTTCTCGCAGGAAGATGGCATCTTGTTTTATTGCTCTATTCTTCGGCATTGGCGCTCTCGTCAGCGCCCTCATTAGCCGTGGAGCCTTCAAAATCCAAGCCCTCGGCATATGACATCCATTACGTCTCTGCTCTTGCGGCTGCCGATCACTTTCTTCAAGCCTGGCAATCGGGTGATGTGGAAAATGGAATGGCTCTTCTCACCGCCCACTCCAAACAAGCTATCAGTAGAGACAATCTTGACAAGTTCTTCACGATTGGGGAACCGGCAGGTTACGAAATTAACCGCGGCAAAACGCTCAAGAATGGACGCTATGAATTCCCCGTGGTTCTGGTTGAGAAATCACCAGGCACGCGCGTCCACCGGCATTTTTCCAGTATCGTGGTGGTGAACACTGGAAAAGATGATTGGGCGGTCGATAAGCTTCCTTAAATGGCTAGAAGAGGTTCGATGAAAGGCATTCATAAAGTCGCAATTCTTGGCGCGGGAACCATGGGCGCGCGTATTGCCGCGCACTTTGCCAATGCGTGCATTCCCAGTTACCTGTTCGACATCGTGCCATCAGATACGCCGACAGGTACGAGTTCAACAGCACGAAATAAGATCGCCGCTGCCGGCCTCGACGCGGCGAAAAAGGCAAAGCCAGCGGCCTTTATGGAGCAATCGCTGGCGCGCTTGGTTACCGTCGGCAACTTCGATGACGATCTGAAAAAGCTCGCAGAAGTTGATTGGATCATCGAAGCGGTCGTCGAAAATCTGGAGATCAAACGCGCGTTGTTGCGCAAAGTCGAAGCCATTCGCAAACCGGGAACTATTGTCACCACAAATACCAGCGGCCTGCCGGTCGGAAAGATCGCGGAAGGCTTCTCGGAAGAGTTTCGCCGGTCATGGTTTGGCACGCATTTTTTCAACCCTCCGCGTTACATGCGACTGCTTGAGCTGATTCCTACCCGGGAAGCCGACCCTGCCGCAATCGAAGCGGTTTCACGTTTTTGTGACGTGCGTCTCGGCAAAGGAGTGGTGATCGCGAAAGACACGCCCAACTTCATCGGCAATCGCATTGGCACGTTTTCCGTCCTCAACGTCATGCACTTAATGCAGGAGATGGATCTCACCATTGAGGAAGTCGACGCGCTCACTGGGCAAGCGGTGGGCTGGCCGAAATCGGCGACCTTCCGCACCATCGATCTGGTCGGACTCGACATTCTGGGGCATGTTGTCTCGAACATGACCGCGAATGTTCGCGACGAACGCAGCGAGTTGCGTCTGCCGGATTTTTTTACGGAGATGCTGCAGCGGAAATGGTTTGGCGATAAGACTAAGGGCGGCTTTTATAAGAGGATAAAAGGCGGCGAGGGCAAAGAAGACGAGCGCATGGCGCTCGATTGGAAGACCCTCGAGTACCATTCGCGGTCGCGGCCAAAATTTGCCGCGCTCGACATGGCCAAGAACATTGAAGAGACGGGCGCGCGCTTGCGGACGCTGCTTGGTCCAGAGGCCGCACCACAAAAAAGCGATAGAGCTGCACAGTTTCTCTGGTCTGCGCTTTCCGATCTATGGACTTATTCAGCTAATCGGATCCCGGAAATCTCCGATTCCATCGTGGAGATCGATCGCGCCATGCGCCTGGGATTTAACTGGGAATTGGGTCCGTTCGAATTGTGGGACGCCGCTGGGGTCGAGCCCAGCGTCGCTCGCATGAAGAAAGAGGGCAAGCCGGTTGCGGCCAACGTTGAGAAGTTGCTCGCCGCCGGACATAAGGGCTGGTACATCGACGATGCGAAAGCGCTATCCGGTCGGAAGTTCTTCGACCTTAAAACTGAAAGCTGGAAGCCAGTGCAGGTTCCAGCCGGAGTTTGGTCGGTAACGGTCGCGAAGAAATCCAACGGAGTAGTCAAGAAGAATCCCGGAGCATCGCTGGTCGATCTGGGCGACGGTGTAGCCTGCATCGAATTTCACAGCAAGATGAACTCGCTGGGCGGCGACATTATCGGGTTGATTGCTCAAACGCTCAAGCCTGGTGGCCCCGGCGACAGCTTCGATGCATTCGTGATCACGAACGACGCGACTAACTTCTCTGTGGGCGCCAATCTGATGTTGCTGTTGATGAGCGTGCAGGAAGAAGAGTGGGACGACGTCGATCTGGCCATTCGCCAGTTTCAAGGGATGACGCAGGCGATCAAATTTTCGCCGAAGCCTGTGGTCAGCGCTCCATTCGGATTGTGCCTGGGCGGGGGCACGGAAATTTCACTGCACGCTGCCGCGCGACAACCTCATGCGGAACTTTATACCGGGCTGGTAGAGGTCGGTGTCGGTCTGCTTCCGGGCGGCGGAGGCTGCAAGGAAATGTTGTTGCGGGCCGTAGATGGCGCATCAGCAGCGCGCGGTGGCAAGGGATCTGGCGATGCGTTCGCCGGTTCGATCGAGATGCTCGAAGCCATGAAACGCGCCTTTGAAACGATCGCCACCGCGAAAGTCGCAACCTCCGCGCACGAAGCTCGCGCGCTCGGCTTTTTGAATCACAGCGACCGCATCACGATGAATCGCGAACGCGTGCTCTCCGACGCGAAGGCCCGCGCGCTCGAACTGTTCCGCAACGGTTACGAACCTCCCGTGTCGCGAACCGACATTCCCGCTCCCGGCGAAAATCTGCTCGCCACCCTCAAGGTGGGAGTTCACATGATGCGGCAGGGCGACTACATCACCGACTACGAGGTGAAGCTCGGCGGCAAAATCGCCGAAGTTCTCTGTGGCGGCAGCGTCACACAGGGCACCCCGGTCAGCGAACAATATATTCTCGATCTCGAGCGCGAAGGCTTCAAATCGCTGTGCGGCGAAAGAAAAACTCAGGAAAGAATTCAATACACTCTGAAGACGGGCAAGACCCTGAGGAATTAGGTCTGCCGGCCATGCAACAGCGGTTTGCGAAAAAGACAAATATCCTAGTAAACCGCATCGCCAGCCCGGCTGGTATGAATCTGCCCTGAGTCCACCGAGATCGAATAAGGCTCGCCTCCATCGCCGGCCCAATCTCGCACGTCGAATGAGGATCCCGCTGGAGCGTGGTAAGCCGCGACGTTATGCAATGTCAAAGGCATTCCCGGCTTGCACACAGATGGGCGTTCTGTAATTTGCAAGAAGAAAACGCCCTTGCCACTGCCGATCACTTTCGCGCGCCCGTCCCGTTCCACCAACAATGACGATTTCTCATCGATCGCAATCTCGCGCGGGGTTTCCGACCATCCCTCCTGTACGATGCGCGCCAGAAAACCGAGGCTGCGGCCCATGCGGTCGCGCGCAGCGAAGTGACTGTCGGTGAGAACGTTCTTCAGAGTGGCGATCTTTAGAAAATCGCTGACGAGCGTCACGCGCTTGCTATAGGGATTGTTGAGCACTTCGCGCGAACTCAGATCGGCATCGTCCGATTTGTCTTGCAACGCGCCATAGGCGAACTGGCCGAGGATTGCGAGACCCGCACTGGTTCCTCCGATCGGCTTGCCGGCCGCTATTTGCGCGTTAATAGCATCCTCGACCGGAGTTCCCTTCCAGAAATTCACGTAACGCGCCTGATCGCCACCGGCGATAAAAATCGCCTCGGCCTGCCCAATAATTTCGGCAACTGCCGGCTTCAGCGCCGCCTTACGATTAGGGATGATCAGCGTTGCCACAGAGTTTGCTTTGCACAGACCGGCGACGTAAGGGTTATAGTCGGCGTTGCCGTGCGCCCGAAGGATAAGAAAATCGCCCCCATTCGCCTTGCCGCACAGCCAGCGGAAGGCTTCATCCAGGTCTGTGCCGCCGCCCATCATCGCAATTCCAAAGTCGGCGTGAGTTTGAACGTCGTTCGAGTTGCCGATACGAACGTACTTGAAGTCGGCAGCATGGCAGAGCGCCGTGATCGCGAAAGTGAAAAAGACAGTAATGAGAGAAGCGAGTTTCATCTCGCACGCACTATACGCCAGTTTAGTTTTACAGAAAACCGATTCGCCGGATTCGCCGCTTACACAAGACGACACTGCAAATCGAAACTCAATCGGCAGGAAACATCGGCAGTCAGCCACTTCTTACTTGACAGGCTCAACCACGACCGCAGTACCGTAAGCCAGAACCTCGGTGACGCCTTGCATGACTTCGGTGGCATCGTAGCGTGCACCCACAACTGCGTTGCCTCCTAATTCGGCGGCGTGGGCCAGCATCAGATCGAAGGCCTCGGCACGAGTTTTCTCGCACAGATTCGTAAGCAGGGTAATGTTGCCGCCCACCAGTGTCTGCAGACCGGCGCCGATGGTGCCGAAGATCGAACGCGAGCGCACAACGATTCCGCGCACCACGCCAAGCGTGCGGGTCACACGAAAACCGTCCAGCTCAAATTGCGTAGTCACCATGTTGTGCGCGACCATCCGTCCCGAGCCTGCGTAAGTGGTTGACATCCTTTTTTGCCCCTTGGTCCTCGAATGTTGCGAGCAGCTAACTATAGCGCGAAGAGCGGGAAATTATCGCTAATTTTCGATTTCCATCCGATTACTCCAATTGCGAGGAAATGGAATACTCTCCCGAATCGGCGTTGTATTCAGCCCGCAGCACATTCGGCTTGCAGCATACCTGGCAATCTTCTACATAACTTTGCCGGCGCCCTGCACTTTCGTCCACCATGGTCAAGTTCCACTCGCCACAACCGGCACATTGAAACGAAGCCTCCATTTTCTTTCTCCACCTGAGGATGAATCAGCCCCTATAATAGCGGTCTCAATTTCACCAGCGGAGGTTTCATGATTTCACGGCGGCGATTCGTTTTGGTTGGCGGCGCAGTGGCGGGACTCACCTCTTTCTCCAAAGCCTGGCCATCTTCATCCCTCACCGGCGAAAACAGAGCCGACGAAAGTTCGCTGCCTCCCTCAATCGCGCAACTGAAGTCGCGAAAGAACGAAGCTACTCCCATCTCGCGCGAAGAGCGAAGCGCGCGTCTGCAGCGCGCTAAACAGTTGATAAACGAAAACGATCTCAATGCCATCGTTCTGATGGAGGGTACCTCGCTGAAATATTTCACCGGCATTCGCTGGTGGGGTGGAGAACGATTATTTGCTCTTGTGCTGCCGGCGAAAGGGAATCCTTTTTACGTTTGCCCGGCATTCGAAGAGGGACGCGCCCACGAGCAGATCGCCAACGGCCCCGGTGGAGAGAATCCTGACATTCGCACCTGGCAAGAAGACGAAAGCCCTTATCAACGGGTTGCTCAGGGACTCAAAGATCGCGGCTTAGCGACGGGAAAGATTGGGATCGAAGAAACCATTCGCTTCGTATTTTTCGATGGAATCGCCAAAGCCGCTCCGCAAGCCACCCTCGCCAGCGCAACCCCGGTAACGACTGGCTGCCGCATGATCAAGAGCGCGCACGAAATTGCCTTGATGCGGCTCGCCTCGCAGGTAACATTAGCGGCGTACGAAGCGGTTTACCGTGCGCTACGCGAGGGAATGACCCAGGAACAAGTCGGCGAGTTGATTTCGGCGGCGT
This sequence comes from uncultured Acidobacteriaceae bacterium, assembly GCA_964530145.1. Classification (GTDB taxonomy): domain Bacteria; phylum Acidobacteriota; class Terriglobia; order Terriglobales; family Acidobacteriaceae; genus Sulfotelmatobacter. The sequence goes on from CAZGXY010000017.1 coordinate 15,707, forward strand.
ACTCGCAACTGGGCTTTCCCGGCGAAGCCAGCGTGCAGGTCGGCGAGTACACTGCCCTGCCTCACGGCTCGGCCACGCCGCAGGTCATTCGCGAAGGATCCATCGTAATGATCGACGATGGCTGCACGGTAGAGGGTTATCAATCGGATATTACGCGGACTTTCGTTTTCGGGAAGGCCACAGACAAGATGAAAGCAGTCTTCGATATCGTCCATCACGCGCAGTCGACGGCACTGGCCACAGCCAAATCCGGGTTGGAGTGTGGTGCTGTAGATGCGGCCGCTCGAAAGGTGATTACTGACGCTGGCTATGGTCCTGACTACAAATATTTCTCGCACCGACTCGGGCACGGCATGGGTATGGACGGCCATGAGTGGCCATACCTGGTGCGCGGCAACACGACGAAGCTACAGTCCAACATGACGTTCAGCGACGAACCGGGCATCTATATTCGCGGAGAATTTGGGGTTCGCCTGGAAGACGATATGCACATCACTGAGAATGGGGCTGAACTGCTCACACCACAAAGCCCATCGTTGGAGGACCCATTTGGAAAGTCGTAGCGGGTGAAATCAACACGCGACCAATCGCATAGCAACGCGCCGGTGCAGTGAGCGTGGGGGAGGGCTTACTCCGCTCACTGCGCCGGTCGCAATTGCTCACTCAGGCGGAAACGCTGAGGCCTGATCCGGTGGTTGGAGTGCTCGCGCTGCTGCCGCTTGTCGAAGAAGACGCCGAGCTTGCGCCCAGCAAGTTCAAAACAATTTGCTCGTTGCTGTTCGCGCCCAGATTGAACGTAATCTCCTGCGCATTGTTCGAACCCTGATTGCCGACGCTCAGAGATACCTGCTCTCCGCTGCTGGCGGAGTTGGCGATGTTAATCGTAATCTGCTCGGGATTCGAGCCGGTTGCGCCACTCAGGTTGAGTACGATTTCCGGTTGCGCCCCTACCGGGCCGCCGGCCTGCGCGCCTCCGGTTCCCGGCGCCGGAACGCTGTTCACCGGCGTCGTGGCTTTTGGCGCAAACGTGCTTCCCAGAGCGCCAAAGGCTTGCTGGGCTCCGGCAAGGTCGCCACTTTGTAAAGCCGAGCCGATCGCATTGAAATCCTGCTCGCGCTGATTAATCAGGAACGGCTCGCCATTGGGAAACGGGCCGTTCTGACCCAACGAAACGATGTTGTTGTAGGCCGTCTGTGCAGCATCGAGATCCCCCGATCCCAGGGCCTGCTTAAGCTGCGACAGGTCCGTGTGCCGGGTCTGAAAATACTGTGTCAGTTGCTGATTTAGCGAACTACTGGAAACCGCAGATGTCGACATTGGTAGCTCCTCAGAAATCGTATGGGCTGACAAGGAACGCTCGTTCCTCTTGCCATTCAAGGGCCATATCGGTATCGGGAAGCACGGACTTTAGCCTACGGCCAAGAAAGAAGATATCGCCCGCAGAATCTTGCGGGGAAGAGCACACACGAAAGACCAGGCGTTCGCCCGACTCGCCAAGTTCACGGCGAGCATTGCCCGATCATAATTCTTAGCGAGGCAGATTAGTCGGGATTAATTTCATTCTGCACCGGCGGCAGCGTCGGAACTTCCGGATGCTCTGCATCCCGCCAGAAAATGTGGAAGCACTCACCGTATTGCTCCGGGGCCCAGGTGCTCCGATCCTCATACGTGATGGATAGAGGAACGTAAGCCAACCCCAAGGATCCTGCCGCGTCCTGGGCGCGCAGGCCGGGCTTTTCCAGCACTTGCTGTTGGCCGGGCGGAATCGGTTTCGCCGTTTGCCAGTATCCCAGGTACGGCGCTCGCATATCGCTCGCCGTAAGAAAGACGTCCGAGGCAATCCTGAGGTTCGTAATCGTCTTGTCGCTGAGACTCTTCACCGTCAGCCGGTACTTTTCCGCTCCGCTCCAATAATCCACTGCGCTGAACTCAACCGGACAACTGCGTTTCGGCGGAGTATAGACCGTATAAAGTGCCATCATTCCGGCTTCCATGTGATCGTCCACGTGGCAGTGAAACATCCATACGCCCGGATTATCCGCGACCATGTCCGCCGTCCGCATGCTTCCGGGCAGCAGTTCCACCACATCCGTGTGGCGGCCCTCGTAGTTCACCGTCTCGCCGTGCCAGTGCGGAGTATGCAGGTCGATCTCATTGCCCATCGCCAGCAGATGCCATCGCACCTTGTCACCGGTCTTCATATACAAGCCGGGAAGGTTGCCGAAGACATATCCGTTAATGGCGTAGTAGAGACCCTCCGGTTTGCCCCCCATCTGGTCGAAGATTTGGAAGTCGGTGACGAATTCCCTGTCCACATCTTTCGGGGATCCATCTGGATTCGCTTTGCCCTTAGCCGTGACGATAATTGGCCCAACCAGGCCCGCATTGACCTCCATCGCTGGATCGACGTGGCCGTGATACCACCACACAATCGAACTTGGCTGCCCCGGCCCCGGTCCGCTCGCCTCATTGGCGAACCAGCGATAGGTAAATTTCCGCCCCGGCGCAACCCGGTCTCCTTTGCCGAACGGAATATAAAAAGATCCTTCGCTGTTCTTTTCATAATGCAGCCCATGCGGATGCATGTTGTGCGGCAGGTGGGTGCGGTTCATAAACGTCACATCGACTTCGTCGCCAACTTCGGCGCGAATAATCGGACCCAAAATCCCCAGCCATTCCGGCTGCGGCTTTTTGGTGGTGAAGGTGTCGTCGGTGTACTCGATAAAGCGGGTCTTCGGCCATTCCAGCTTCTGAGCCCATGGGCGCGGAACCGGCAAGGCGCGTAGCAGATTCATGCCGCTGGGCGCGTAGTTCCATGGCACATCTTCCGCTGCGATGTAGTAGTGGCGCGTGATCGCGAAGCAACCGGAAACGGAGAAGAGGAGTAAGCAGAGGAACGAGGCGCGGAAAATGCTCACGGGTTCATTATCCCATGTGAGTTGCTATCTTGAGCACGCCTTCGGCTGCGATGAATGCGACCGAAGGCTGCCGTTTGAAAACAGCTCACTGGAAGTTCGCCTGCACGTATTCGGCGGAATTGACCGTGATCGTGCAGGTCGGCGAGGTTGAGCCGGCGCATGGCCCCGTCGTGCCGTTCTCGCCTGCCCAGTTGGTGAAGGTGCTTCCCGTTGCCGGCGTCGCGGTCAGCGTCACGCTCGTTCCCGCCGGCGAGAACACGTATCCACACGTGGATCCGTAGTCGGAGCTGCAAGTGATGCCGGTCGGGGTGCTTGTGATCGTACCGCTTCCCGAAACCGCAACCGATAGCTGCGGAGGTTCATTCCAGCTGGCCGGCGGAACCTGCGTGCAAGCGTTGGCAAACTGGCTCGGAGTGGGTGGCGTCGGCGGCGTCGGCCACGGAGGAGTAACAAAGTTGAAGAACTCATCCATCAGCGGCTGCGAGGCATCCCGCTTGGTTAGAGCCGCAACACCGAAGCGCTCTTCCACAAGATTGAGCACTGAAGTTGTGTCCCGAACCGTGTGCGAAACGTAGTTCTTGTTCGTGAACGGTGAAATCACGATCACCGGCACACGATAGCCCGTCCACGAAAAATCGCATATACCTGCGCCGAGCTGACCAGTTCCTGTACAGATGTCATTCAGCCCCGGATTAAGGTCGGTTGGAGAGTCAAAGTCCCCAGGCGCTGTCGCGGCTGCCGGTGGCACGTGATCGTATAATCCGCCCGCTTCGTCGTAGGTAAAGATAAGTGCCGAACTGCTCCAGCTGGCACTCGTCATAAGCGGGTTAATAACGTTATTTGCCGCGTAAGCCATTCCATACTGGACGTTCACGGGGTACTCGTCGGAGTCCGAGGGATGCTCATCCGCTCCCGCGGGCGAGGCTGGCTCAATCATGGCGAACGACGGCAAGGCATTGTTTGCAGCGTCGGTGGCGAACTGCGAAATCGGCTGCACGTTTGCGAGAAGCGTGGGGCTGTTAAGGATGGTCCCCTCATATTGGAACTCATTGATGTAGGAGTTCTCCGTGAGACAGGACGAAAGCTGCGAGCCGGTCATGCCATCGCAACTCGTCCCGACTGGATCTACGTAGATCTTCCATGAGATGCCTGCACTCTGCAACGCCTCAAAGATCGGCGTCGATGGAATCTGCTGGCTAGTGGGGACGCACGGAGGGTATGAAGCGCACCCTTGCCCGATCGGATAGGCAAGCCCGTGCGAAGTCGCACCGATCAGATACATGCGGTTCAGCTGCGTGCGATCCATGATCGGCGAGAACCAGCGGTCCGAGGTCGCAAAATTCGAAGCCAGGTAATAGTAGTAATTGAGATCGTTGCTGTCGTAGTAGCCCATGGCCCGAACACCGTTGATGTCCATGAAGCCATTGCCCTCGGCGTCGTATGCGGCGGTAAAGGCAAAGCCGTCCAGCGGCGGAGCAAGGTCATTCATGCCGCCTTCGCCAGTGGGGTTCGAATAATCCCACTGATTGTGCGCTTCATTCCAGAAGGGGCTTTGATTTTCGATACACATGGACGCGAGATGGAAGGAGCTGATCGGGTTGCTGGCATCGGGACTGCAACTGCCACCATAGGTGCCGGTGGCACAACCCGGGACGAAAGGCGCCGTTCCCCCTGAATTAAACTGTGCCAATCCGTCGAAAGTGACGCCGTCGCTCTGATGCAGGCCGATCGACTGCCAATACGGCAGCATTGCCCCGAAGTAGTGATCCAGCGAACGGTTTTCCTGCGCAAACAAAATGATGTGACCCAGGCTCGACTGGAGCGTACCGGGAAGCGCAAATCCCGCGCTTACCGATGCGGCCGCGCTCAAGGTAATCGTGCATGCCCCGGTCCCGGAGCACGCCCCGGCCCATCCAGAAAAGGTGTCAGTGCCGCCGGGACTTTCTGTCAGCGTAACGATGGTGCTCGGCGGAAACGATGCCGTACAACCCGTCGACGACCCCGAAGTGCAACTGATCCCGGCAGGACTGCTGGTTACGGTTCCTGCACCGGTTCCCGAAGTGGTGACGGTTAATACGTCTGCCGCATTGAATGTGGCAGTAACATTCTCAGCAGCGCTCACCGTCACACTGCAGTTAGCCGTGCCCGTGCAGGCCCCGCTCCAGCCTCCGAAATAGATGTTCGCGCCCGGAGTCTCCGTGAGCGTTACCTGCGTGCCCTGAGCGTAACTTGCCGAGCAGGTGCCCGGGCAGTTGATGCCCGCCGGGCTGCTGACTACGGTTCCAGTGCCGCTCCCTGCGATCGCTACGTTAACGCCATCTTCGGCTGTGAAATTCGCGCTGACCGTTTCAGCGGCATTCAGGGCAACAGTGCAACTGCTTCCCGAGCACGCTCCACCCCAGCTTGTGAAAAGGTAGCCAGTGCCGGGCGTGGCCGTCAGCGTGACTTTCGTCCCTGCAGCGAATTTCGCTGTGCATGTGCTTGGGCAGCTGATCCCAGAAGGATTACTGGTGATCGTTCCCTGCCCTGTAGCCGGTGCGGTAACGGTAAGCTGAAAGGTCTGCGCCGGCGGCGGCGGCGTGGTGGTTCCAGGCGGATTCTGGCCCACCCCCGAACATCCGGCCAGGATGAGGGTACACAACGCACACAGCGAAGTGAAACAAAAAAGACGCAAGGAACACATGGCGCACCACTCCAGACGAACGATCGACGAACGCGATCTTGGATGTGGCGCGCCGCGGGCTGGTTGGCTGTTAATTGTTCATGCCACCAGGGTAAACACTGCATTCGCCTCGGTGAAAACCCCTAGCAAGGGCGCTCCGGCAATTTCGGCGCGGTTCCCCGCGACCCTCCATGCGCACGGGATCTCAATTGTAAGAGAACGTCAGATTGTCCAGGTAAATGTTGTACGAATCTGTATTCACATTTCCGTCCATTTGATAATTGACGGTTAAGCCATACCAATTCGGCGTCGATCCGTGAGGAAACGTCCAACCTAGAGTGCTGGTATTGCCATTGAGCGTGATCGACTCGTAAACCAGTTCATCATTCGAATTCCGCTGCACTTTGAGCGTCAGGTGGTTCCACGCATTGCTGTTTGGATAACAAGGAACTCCGGTATGCGTCCAGTGCTGGTTCTGGTTGTCCCAGACATCCCACTCATTACCGCCAACAATACGGCACTCGTGGCCCCAGATGTAGCCTTTGCCATCGAAGAACTGGTTGATATCGAACTCGAGCGCCTGAGAGAGACTTAGGTTGTCTCCGTAAAAGTAAACATCGTAGGTAAAGTTGTGCAGTGAAGGAACAATCGTCTGATTGTCATCCGGCATGCCTTGCGTGGAGCCGGGACCGATCAGATGGTTGTTGAACAAAGCGTCACCGAAAGGTCCGCTGCCGTGCACATTAAATTCAGAGGCCTGCCCGCTGATCGATGGGGAGTTGATGTTCTGCCCCATCCAGAAAGAAATGCCGTCGCACGGCGAGGGTGAGCAATCGACATAGGTCGGCTCGCGCTGGCCGTATTGGCCCCATCCGCCGGTGTGCTGCAGGCTCGAAAATGAACTCTGTCCGCTATTGTTTGCGGCTGCGTTGCTTCCGTTGCTGGTGCCGGATCCGGAACCGCTGCCGGAACCGGAGCCGCTACTGGATGCCGGCGTCGCAACCGTGATCTGCAACGGCTTCTGCTGGGAATCGCCCTTTGCATCTGAAACGGAAATGGTGAAACTGAAGTTCCCGCTTGCAGTCGGCGTGCCGGCAACCGCTCCGGAGTTATCGGCCAGGAGAACTCCCGTTGGCAACTCCCCGGATGCCTTCGCGAAGGTGTATGGGGCAGTGCCTCCCGTCACAGTCACGGACCCAGCATAAGCTGCATTCACTGTCGCCGCGGGAAGCGTTGCTGAAATAGTAAGGGCGACGGCCGGCGCTGTTGTGGGCGGAGGCGCAGAGGGGGCAGTCGGAGGAACTGAATTACCTGAGCAGCCGCTGAAGGCGGCGATAAGTAAGAGCACGGAACTCAAAGGTGCATATCGATAAACGCTGCGATTTACTTGTGTTTGTTTCGCTCGACAGGGGAGGGTGTACGACATCTCTAGACCTCGAAAATGGAGTTAAGGTTCTCCGCGCAGGAGAATGCCTGGGTTTTTGGTGCGGGAGCGGGATTTATCCACCGTGCGAGGAGGCGACAGATACCAACGGCCAGAGGGAGCTACTGGAACCTACAAGCGCTCGTTTTGGAACTTCTCGACGCTTTCACACACGACTTCAGGTACGTACGTGCCCAAAACTGCATACTGACAAAAGCAATCAAGCTCTAACCGAAGGAGTCAGTGCCGGATAGTGCGAACTGAGGTATGCAGAAGGGCCTTTCTAGAATTATATCTGTACACGATGCATTTGCAAGCAGAACGAAAAGTACTTAGGGCAGGAACGCTGTTCGGCATGAACGTTCTTTTGAGGCTGATTTCGGCGCCGGACTTGAAAGAATGCCACCGATTCTGCTGGGGTGCCCGTAGTCCTAAAAACCGATGATCTTATGTATGCCCTTTTTCTTTTTCTTCTTGCTGCTAGAAATGTCTTTGTCGGTCGCCAGAGCAGTATTGGGAGTCGAACTTGAGGAAGCGTCGGCTCCGCCTGCCTGGTTCGACTGCTGAATTTCGTTGAGCTGGACCGGAGGCGGCACTGGCGCATTACCAGCCTGCAGATCCTGCGATCCTGAACTGGGTTTCAACTCGTTTGGATCAGCCGCCGCAGTTACGCCGCTTTCAGGCTGCGGTACAGGTTTCAGTTCATTCGGATCAGCCGCTGCGGGCTGCGCAAAAGGATCTGCGTTGGCGGAAGCGGGCTGAGGCTGATCGGATCTGGGAGCTGCATCGTTTGGTCCGAGGGTCCCGCCCTTGATCGTCTCCACGCTCAAACCCTTTTCGCCGCCGGCATGGCTCATCGCGCCCTTCATCGAAGTCGTCACAACATCGCGGGCAGAAACCGGCGTCGGATCGACCAGCGTCGGCTCTCCAACCTTTGACGCGAGTGATGTATCGGGGCCCTTCTTGACCACGCCCATCAACCGGTCCATCGTGTTCGCCTCGCGGCGGCTTTCTTCTTCCTCGCGGTTCTGCGCAACCGCTGCCTTGGTTGGCCGAGGCACCGGCTGATGCAGCGCCTCCAGCCGTTTTTTCGCGTCGGTCTCGCGATCCATAAGCGGGTAACGCGTGATGATTTGCGAATAAGCTCCTGACGCCTCCCGGGTTAGTTGCGCGATGTAGTTGGCTTTGGCAGTTTCTCCGACGCAGCCCGGAGGCGTATTGAAGCCTGTGCAGTTGGGCCGGGCGCGAACCTGCGCAATCTGACCTTCGTAATCCTGCCCCAGTAAAAACAACGCTTCATCGGCGCCGCTGTAAAGTGGATATTTCTCGACCAAAGATTTCAGTCGCGCAATCGACGCCGGATACGACAAGCGCAGGAAGTAAAACCTGCCGATTCCAAATTCCCGGTCAGCCAGCACTTCCTGCACTTCCAGCAGACGAAGCTTCCCTTCTTTCACCAACTTGGGATTGTCGGGATACTGCATAATCAGATTGCGATACTCGTCTTCCGCGCGCTTTGCATGGGTGTAATCGCGGTCCGCCTTTTCCATCTGCTGATACTGAATGTTCGCGATCTTTAATTGGGCCTCAGCTGCTTCCGGCATGTTCGGAAAGAAGGTCTCGAAGTCGCGATATTCCTGCTCGGCCTGCGCCAGCGAAGCGGTTCCCCCTTCGGCATACCAGGAATCGCCAACCGCTAATTTTGCGCGCGCAATATATTCAGAGTCAGGATATGTATTGATCAGGGTCTGCAAAGTCATGCGGGCCACATCGAAGCGGTTGTGGTGCATCGCGTCCATGGCCTTGTCGAACAGAACTTTATCCGGCTGCTTCGAGCCCACGTTCGCCAGAGGATTGACCGACTTCTTGTTCGTGCACGCAGCCGAGATCAGCAGCAATACGGCAAGCACCGCAACGATTGCACTTCGACGTAACATTGGGACCTCGAATCAGGATTGCATTATCGCGCTTTTAGACGCGTCATTCGCATTCGTGGCATCGCACAAACGACGCCTCGGACGAATCGTGCCTTGGATGCCCGATCGAATATCGTGCAGCAATTCGTTTCGACTTTATACTTTGATCATTGCGGCTTCGGTCGCCGCCTTGAGCAGCGCTTCCGCATTCTTGCTTGGATCACCGCTACCGAACACCGCGTTGCCCGCCACTAGAATTTCCGCGCCCGCCCGGACCACTTCGGCTACCGTATCCAGCGCCACGCCGCCATCGACTTCTATACGGTAGTTTAAGCCCCGACGCCTTCGTATTTCCGCTAACTGCCTGATTTTGTGGACTGCACCGGGAATAAATTTCTGACCGCCGAAGCCGGGATTCACGGACATGACCAACACATAGTCGACAATGTCGAGCACCTCCGAAAGCGTGTCAACCGGTGTCGCCGGGTTGATCACCACACCCGCCTGGCAGTCATGACTCTTTATCAGATGCAGCGTCCGGTTCAAATGCCGGCAAGCTTCCTGATGCACTGAGATCCAATCCGCTCCGGACTCGGCAAATGCTGGGATAAATTCGTCCGGATTCTCGATCATCAAATGACAATCGAGCGGCAGCCTCGTCACTTTGCGCAACGACTTCACCACCGGAGGCCCGATCGTCAGGTTGGGAACGAAATGCCCATCCATGATATCGACATGAATGACGCTGGCTCCGCCGTCGCACGCAGCCCGCACCTGCTCGCCCAGGCGTGCAAAATCGGCGGAAAGAATCGATGGCGCTAGTTCAATCAAGGTGTCTCTGGAACCTGAATTTCTCGTCAGGAAGCGGCTTACCCAAATTCTAACACGCAGAGCAGCGGTCGGCCTTGTCGATACCCCCCATCGAGCTATCCTCTTCGATTATCTCAAGTGCTTACGGTGCCCCTTCGACCACACGGAAATAAGTCGGCATTACGGTCACTACGTATCTAGCGCCCGGCACGTCCACCGTGATTGCGTCCTGCGAATATTTCACGCTGCACAAAAACCTGTTCGGTAGTTCTACACGATCTGGCCGGCCTTCGGAATCGTAGTGAATGCGAAGGGTTTTGCCGTCTTCAGTAACCGCCGTCGTCCGGTGACCATCGTCGTAATCGTAATGCACACGGTGGCCATCGGCTACCACATCGGTGAGATATTCGTGCGCATCGTAGTGATACTCAGCCGTGCGCCCGTCGCTATCATGAATTTCTGCGATCTTTTCGCCATCGTATATCGGCGTCCAGGTGTGGTCCATCGCAGCGATGGCCGGGAGTTTCGGATTGGTCTTCTGTAAAACCTGCTGGATATGTCCGGTTACCGGATCGCGCTTAACCTCGATGCTGTCCCCTCGAAAAGTTCGATGTCCCATGTAGTAGCACTCGACGCGCGTATTGGGGCCGCAACCCAGATATCTCCAAATCTGGCCGCCTCTGGTGTCGATTCTCCACCCACCATCTTCCCAACTGAGAAGAGCGCTCCCGAACTCCGAAGAATTTTGCTCGCCACGGTATTTGGCCGTGGGTGAAAAGCCGGTTCCGGGTGTGAGTCGCCGGAACAAGGTGCCGAAGATGTTGATGGTCTGGACCGCATTCGGATCGGCGGACCACACAGTGTCATCGAGGCTCTGCCACGTGCCTTTCCCGAACGCCCGGACCTTGTCGTCAAAGTGATAGCTGAAATCCATGCGTTGCAGGGCAAGAGGGATCGCTCCGCCGCGGTAAAGATCATTTCGCGTCAACTGAAATCTCCCGCGGGCGAGATCGATCTGAAACTGGCTGCCTTCGTTTTGCTCGTTTCGTTGCCGGCACGGGACGATGGGATTTCGCAAGGGCGCGCCCGCAAGAATGGAACTGTAGAACGTGAGGCAGGGAGTGCCATCGGCATCCGTTTTCGGCAAACGCCGCCGCGTTTGCGCATCGGAATCGAGATAAACGCTGCCCATGCGGTCGATGGCCTCAGTCGTGTCTTCGACCGAGTCGACGCTTTGCGGGTCGGAAGATTCCCTGAAGCCGAGGTAGAGCAAGCCAACGGCCTTCATCGCGATTTTCTGCAATCGCTCCATGCGGATCGAAGGGTCGGGCGGGAAGCGATAGAAGACGGGGTCAAGGCGAATCGCGGGAACCACCGAATATTTATCCAGCCAGCGGTAGCTGTAGGTGTAATTCCAACCGAACGAATAAATGTATAAGTCATCTTCCAAAATACCGATCAGTTTGGCGTCCGAGTCGGCTTCCAGATCCGGATACTTTGCCTCCATAGCTTCCACGAGCATCTCCGCAATCCACTGCTTGCGGCGCGGATCATACGCTTCCGCAGGCAGGCTCATCGCGGGCAGAACATTCGCCTGAATGCCGAACTGGTCATGGAAAAATCCGGCGAGATCAGCCACGTCACGGTTTGCTGCATCGCCCAAGGCCAAAAAATAAAGAGTGCCGGAGCCCTTCAACTGCTCCGGCTTCGCTGGAGTTGCCGGCTTCGCCAGATTGATCAAATGCCCTTCGCGGCGATTGTGAACGTCGATACCCGAAATTTTCCACGATTCCGCGAGCTTCAGCAAATCAATGACGGCATAGCCGTAGGATCGCTTTCCGATCACAATCGCGTAAATTCGCGCCTCGTCACCGAAGCCTGACGCCACGGCAAACGGTATGTGAACGTCATCTCCGAACTCGGCGCGTATTCGAGGGTCTTCGCGAATCCTTTGCGCCCCCTCTTTGCCCGCACTGCAATTCAGAAAGCGCAGTTCCAGTATGAACAGCAATCCAAGAAGCAGAACCGCAGCAAAGAGAATGTAGCGGAGCGGATGCCGATCGCCCGCCACGGGACCAATCGGAGGAGGTGGAACCTGAGCGACCTGCGACATCCCTGCACCTCGTGCCCTTTTAATACCCCAAGTCGAAGGCGAAGGCTAGTATTTTCGCGGTCAACTTCCGAAACGAATATCGGGAATGCGGAATCGGCAACCAGCCTGAAATCAAGTCGCCGCTGCCCGTGTTACTCTCGACCTTCATGTCAGGCCCTCCACAATTCACCACGGCCGCATACGGAATGGCCGCGACCATGGCGTGGGGAACCAGCGATTTTCTCGGCGGTTACGCGACCCGGCGCGCGGACCCATTCCTTTTTACCGCCGTGTTTAATCTCGGCGGTTTGGTCCTTGTGGGAACGCTGGCGACGCTAAGTCACCCGGCCTTGCTCTCCCAACGAAGTGCGTTGTGGATTGTGGCAGGGGGCATTTGCGGAAGCGCGGCGGTTGCGATTTTCTTTCGCGCACTTTCGACGGGAAGAATGGGGCTGGTTGCGCCGCTGGCGGCAGTGATCGGAGCGGCGATTCCAGTAATATTTTCGATCTTCACCGAGGGTTTACCGGGGATGGTTTCGATCCTCGGCTTCATCCTGGCGGCCGCCGGACTTTGGCTCCTCACCCGGACCGAAGACGGGAGTAGCCGGGAAAATATCGGACTTGCAGTCATGGCCGGCATCGGCTTCGCCGCCTTCTACATCTGCATTCGCCAGGCGGGCGCCGGATCGCCGCTATGGTTCGCAACGCTGACCCGAGCCGGCGGCTTGCTGGTTACGGGTTTGATTGTGCTGCTGCAAGGCAGCTTTCGAAAAATTACGCTTGCCGGTGTCCGCTGGGGCGTGATCGCAGGCGGCATCGACTCCGTCGGAACCATGATGTTCGTGCTTTCCAGCCAGAGCGGGCGTCTCGACGAGGCAGTCGTGATCTCGTCGCTTTATCCCGCGGTGACGGTGCTGCTTGCGCGCCTCGTCTTGAAGGAGTATTTCACGCGCTGGCGGTTCGTCGGCCTGCTGGCGGCGCTGGCTGCTGTACCGATGATTGCGGTACAAAAATAACATTCAGCGATAATAATTCTGCCCAGGGAAAAACCATGGCGCTGGTCGAAATTCGTAATCTGGCCAAGACATTTTCACAAGCCGAATTCGGCTTTGGACAAAAATCCGCGAGCAAGAACCCTGTTCGCGCGGTCGACGATGTCTCGCTCGATATCCACAGCGGTGAAACCCTCGGCTTGGTGGGTGAATCAGGATCGGGCAAGAGCACGCTCGGGCGGCTGATTCTGCGTTTGATCGAGCCCACCTCCGGCAGCATTCGCTTCGAGGGCCGCGACCTCCTGGCGGCTAGCCGCGGCGAAATGCGCAGGCTGCGCCGCGATATGCAGATTATCTTTCAGGATCCATTTGCATCGCTCGATCCACGCTACCGCATCGAGGACATCGTCGCTGAGCCGCTGGTTATTCATGCGGGCAGCGGTGACGGGGAAGACGGGGTGGGCGTGACATCTTCGCGTTCCGCACGAGACTGTTTACGCGCACGCGTTCTCGAACTGTTTCGCGCCGTCGGCCTCGATGAATCGATTCTCCGCCGCTACCCGCACGAATTCAGCGGAGGCCAGCGGCAACGCATCGGCATCGCCCGGGCTTTAGCGCTGCGGCCAAAATTCATTGTCGCCGATGAGCCAGTTTCCGCTCTCGATGTCAGCGTGGGAGCGCAAATTGTCAACCTGCTTGCCCAACTGCAACGCGATTTTGGGCTCACATATCTCTTCATCTCCCACTCCATGCCGGTCGTGCGCTATCTTTCGACGCGCATCGCCGTGATGTACCGGGGGAAGATCGTGGAAGTTGGAACCAGCGAGCAAATTACAGAAAGACCGCAGCATCCCTACACGCGCAGTTTGCTTGAAGCCACGCCCGAAGTCGAGGTCTGAGTTCCCGGGGCCACGTTTTGCTGTGCCGTACTTTCTGAATGTCTGGCAGCGCTCTCCGCCCGACCCGCGATTTGCTTGAGTTGACTCCGGTCAGAACTGAAAAGCGATCCTTCGTCAGAACCATAATCCCCACAGCCAATCGACGCTTGCGTGCGTGATCGTGGACGCGGGCACGCGGCGATTCTGCCGCCACGCGCGGCCGTAGAAAATCCCTGCAATCGTAGCCAGCAAAACATACGGCCAATTGAAGTGCGGCATGTTCGCGCTGAACCGCTTGTTGAAATGCGACAGGCCGAAAATTACGGACGCGATCACCAGCGCAAGCCGGCGCCCGAGGCGCCGCTCGAGCAGGTTCTGCACCCAGCCGCGAAAAAAAAGCTCTTCCGGCACGGCAGTGAACAGGGCGATCAAAACCCAGCGCAACGCGGCGGCGCCGATTCCAGGCGAGTTAGCGTGGGGATGAATGAATCTCAACAAAAGCCCCAGCACGATCACGATCGGAGCAAAGAAAACCAGTTCGCGCAGGCCGGTCTTCCAATCGCTCCATCGCAGCTGAAAATCGAAGCCGGTGCCGCTTAACTGTCTGATTGCCAAAAACCCATACAGCCCGGCGTCCACCAGAAATAATTCGTTCAGCGCGCGCAGGCCCAAAGGCCACGCACTTTCAAACCATCGCAAGTCGACCGCCAGGCCGACCACCAGCAGAATGAAAGCATCCCGCCAATTTCCCCGCTGCTCGGGATCGGAAGCCGCGGCGTGCATCAGCAGCCATGCAATCGCCACCGGCAGCAGCGCATAGAGGATGAACCACGCCCATTCAAATATGTGTCCGGAGGTTGCGATCAGTAAGTAAGGCAAAACAAATACCAGGGGAAATGCGATTCGCAAAGCCGCAGGCCAGCGCCGCACGACTCGAGCAATTCTTTCACCGAAGAAGCCAAACCCAGCCGCCACTGCCAGTTCGAATCCGAATGCGACAACCGTGACGGGGCCTACATTTTGCATCGGTTCATCTTAAACGTCCCAAACTGAGCTGCGCTTGTCTCGCGGCCCTCTCCCGGCTAGAATTCCATCGTCTTGCCGGAGGTTCATATGGCAGCCGCTCCGCTCCCGCCCGTCTCCACTCCCGCGCCTGAGTCTGCTGCTCTCTCTCAAGGCGCGCGCATCGTCGACACTTTTACCGCGCCTTCGAAAACTTTCACCGACCTGCGACGCAGTGCGGCCTGGTGGGCACCGTTTCTGCTGATGGTTGTAGTGTCGTCGCTCTTCGTCTACACGGCGGGCCAGAAGATCGGCTTCCGCAAGATCATGGAAAACCAGATGCAGGCGCAACCCAAAGCGCAGGCGCGGCTCGAAAACCTGCCCGCCGATAGGCGCGAGCGACAACTGGACAGCGGCGCAAAACTTACCGGGCTGATTTCTTACATCTTCCCGGGAATCACGCTGTTGCTGTGGCTCATCATCGCCTTAGCGTTGTTTGCGACTTTCAAGCTTGTGGCTGGCGCCGATGTCACTTTCAAGGTTTCGCTTGCGATCGTGGTTTATGCGGCGCTACCTCTCATCCTGAAAACGCTGCTTGCCTGGCTATCGGTGGCCGCCGGCATTAGCCCGGATTCGTTTTCCTTTCAGAATCCCGTCGCGACCAACCCCGGTTATTTCCTCAGTCCTGCGGACAACGTATTTCTTTATGATGTAGCGAGCGCCGTCGACATCTTTATGATATGGACCCTCGCGTTGACCGCGATCGGCTTTACCTGCGTGAGCAAGGTAAAACGAGGCACCGCTTTCGCCATCGTCTTCGGATGGTGGGCCGTATTCACGCTCGTGAGTTCGGCACTGAGCGCTGCCCTGGCGTAAACTCCAGAGCAGTGGGTGCATGAATAATTGCTGGAGCCGCTCCCTTTCCCTGACTTGATACGTCTGAGATCGAGAAGGTTTATCATCAATCGGCCGCAACCAATCGCTCCGCTCCCAGGAGGAATTCGTGAAATACACTTTTGCAGTTGTTGTGATTGCCTGTGCAGCTTGCAGTCTGGTTCAGGGGCAAACTGCCTCTTCAGCTTCCCCCAGCGCCGCTCCGACGAAAGATCCCGTCGCTACGTCGTTGCGCGCGTTGCTTCAGCGATCACGAAACAATACTCTTGGCGCCCTCAGTGCCATGCCTGCCGACAAATTCAGTTACAAGCCCACGCCCGAGCAGATGAGCTTCGCACATTTGGCCGCCCACATCATTGAGTTCAACAATTCCTTCTGCGCAAAAGCTGCCGACGTCGCGGCCCCGAAGGTCGAAGAAGCCAAAGAAACCGACTCTAAAGACAAACTGGTGGCAGCCGCCACAGGGTCGTATGATTTTTGCGGCGAAGTCCTGAGCAAGATGGATGACTCAAAACTTGGCGATACCATAGAAATTTTCAATGGGCGGCAGGGACCGCGCGCGATGGCTCCGCTGATTTTGGCAAGCGGCTGGGCGGATCATTATTCGACGGCTGCCATCTATTTGCGGCTGAATGGTATTTTGCCGCCAAGCGCGCAACCGAAGAAGTAGAACTGAAGTAGCAGCGAGGAAGAACGGAAGCGGCGCTACTTGATCCGCACTAACTCGCCTGTCTGTGTCGCAGCGGCTGGGATCGCAGCGGCATGCTGCGGCGCGCGCCAGCCGTCGAAGATCGAAACCTGGTGCACGCACGAGACTGTGCAGTGCGGGGCGCATCCTTTTTCGGTGAGATATTCGCGGCGCAGATCGTCGCGACTGTAGGTTGCCAGCGGAACCCCTGGATAGCCTCGCTGCTGCGAGCAGTAGTGCACCAGGCCATCTTCACAAATGTAGAGATAGCGCGCCCCCGCGCGGCAACGCCAATCGTTCGGCTTGCCCTGGGCAATGTTGTCCTGGAAGGCGTTGATGCGCGTGAAGCTGCGCTTCTCCATCGATTTCATCTCGTGGTAGATTTTTCGCTCTTCTTCGCCCAGCGGCTGCAGTTGGCCGCTGCCGTCGTGAATGATTCCGATCGTCGAGCTGAAGCCAAGTTCGATGGCGCGCTTGCCGATGGTAAGCGCATCCTGCGGATGCGCGATTCCGCTGCCCACAACAGAATTGATATTCACGTGGAAGTCGGCGTGCTCCGCCAGCAGCTGCAGCTTCTTGTCGAGAACTTTCAGGCTCTTCTTCGAAACCTCATCGGGATTCACGTTGTCGATGGAAATCTGCAGCCACTCGAGACCGGCGCGGTTGAGGCGATTGATGCGCTCGGCCACGAGCAGATAGCCATTCGTGATCAGCCCGGCAATCATGCCGTTGGCGCGAATACGCCGGATTACCTCGTCGAGTTCAGGATGCAACAGCGGTTCGCCGCCTGAAATCGTGACAACTGCGGTGCCGAGTTCGCCGAGCTTGTCGATGCGGCGGAACATTTCCTCCGTAGGCACCGGTTTCGAGAAGTCATCAAACTCGTTGCAATAGCTACACGCAAGATTACAGCGGCGAACCGGAATGATGTGCGCCAGCAGCGGATGCTCGGTCGATGCGAGGGCGCGCGCGGCCATGGCTGCCCCTCGCAGATTGCGGTGCAGGGCTTTGGCGCGGCGGCGCAGGGTTGTGAAAGTAGATGGCATGTTATCAGCTACTTCTATTACATCACGAATGGCTTTTCGGGGCAGCTTCGGTTACAGCATTCGGGGGATTTAACTGGGTAAATGGTCCACCTACGCGGGTACGCGGCTTTTCATATGCTCGCCAATTCGTGCCCCGCTTTTTGCAAAGCGGCGAGAGCGGTCGCGGCGAATTCCTCCTGCACCAGCACGTAGTCGGTGTCGTAGGTCGAGATCGCAAAGATGGGAATGCCATTGCTCGACAGCGGCTGAAGGAGAGCAGCACTCCAGTTTGCGAAAACGGAAACGGGCCTTCCAGTCTCAGGCAAATCCAGCGCGGGCCGGCCTTCATTTCTTCAGGAACATTCTCTATCGGACAAACGATTGAAAGTTCGTCGGCGGTGCGAGTAATGGAAGTGAATTCGGCACTGGTCACCCACTCTGGCATGGCAACTTCCGGCGCCAGCCGCACGATGATGAAGGTTCCGGCGAGTTGGCTGAATCGCAACATGAGTTCTCGGAAACGGCTTCGCTAGCCTTCGACCGCCTTGCGCACGGCGGCTTTCGCCAGCAGACGAGTCGAATCGAGAGTGGGTAGCGGCGATGACTCCGGCGTGACCAGCAAGGGAATCTCGGTGCACCCCAGCACAACCGCGTCGCAGCCCTCGTCCTTCATCGCCCGGATCACTTCTACAAAATACGCCAGCGATCTCGGGAGAAACTGCGCATTCACCAATTCATCCATGATGATCTGGTCGATGCGGCCGCGTTGTTCTTTCGAGGGAACACGGGATTCGATGCCCGCCGCCTGCAAAGCCCCAGGATAGACCGGTCCCTCCATGAGATATTTTGTGCCGAGCACAGCCAGACGCTTCAACTGCCGCCGCTGTGCCTCATTCGCAACTTCTCGAGCGATATGCAGCCAGGGACGCGGCGAGCGGTGTTCGATGAGATCGAACGCCTGATGAATCGTATTGTCGGGGCAGATCAGAAAATCGGCTCCCGCACGCGCCAGCTTTTCCGCCGAAGAAAGCATCAGCTCAGCCACTCCGGCCCAGTCGTTAGCGCGAATGTATTGCATGTACTTCGCCAGCGAATACGAGTGCAGCGAAACTTCGGGATGCTCGTGCGGGCCTAGCATTCGCGCTCCTTCGAGCGAGATGGTACGGTAGCAGAGCGCCGCCCCTTCGGTGCTGCACGCGACGATGCCGATGTGTTGGGACATTTACCTTCCAGAAAGACTGTGCGAGAGAAAGGTTACGCATTAGAGGCAGGCAGCATTACCTCGCCGCCGCTGCGTCAAACAGATTCAGAAATTCGAGCTTTTTTTCCGCCGGCAAAAAAGACGCTTCAAACGAATTGCGGGCGAGTTCCCGCATATGCTCGTCGGTAAAGCCAAAAGCCTGCTGCGCGATCTGGTACTCCCGGGCGAGCGATGTCCCGAACATCGCGGGATCGTCGCTGTTGAGCGTGATCATCACTCCGTGATCGAAATAACTTTTTGCCGGGTGCTCGTTCAGATTCGGACAAAGCCCAGTGCGCAGGTTGCTGGTCAGGCAGATTTCCACCGGAACCTGGCGTTGCGCCAGTTCCTCCACCAGATCGGGATCGTGAAACGCGGTCAGCCCATGGCCAATCCGTTCCGCACGCAGGTTCAGCGCGCCCCAAACCGATTCCGGCGGCCCATTCTCGCCAGCATGCGCCGTAAGCCGCATGCCATGATCGGCGGCCCAGGCGTAGCAGTCCCGAAAAAGTTCGGGAGGGGCTTTTTGTTCGTCTCCCCCGATGCCTACCCCGACCACGCCGCGATCATGGTAGCGAACCGCCAGCTCAAAAACCTGCTGCGCCGCCTCCGGACCGAATTGCCGCACCGAATCAAAAAGCCATAACAACGAGATTCCGAAGTCCCGCTCTCCGCGCACGCGCCCGCGATCGAGGCCTTCGAAGATGGCGGCAAAATCCTGCTTGCGCCACAGGCAAACTCCCACCGATACGTACACCTCGGCATGCAAAACGCTTTCTTCCTTGAGCCGCTGCATGAGGCGATATGCGATCAGTTCGTAATCTTCCGCGGTGCGCAGGTGCTCGGTGATGTTCTTGAAGGCGAGCAAGAATCCAGAAAAGTCTTCGTATCGGTAAAGCGGGTCGACTTCTGCCGCGGTAGCGTTTTCTCCGCGCAGGCGCCGCAATTCCATTAGGGTTGCCGGCTCAATCGATCCCTCGAGGTGCAGATGCAGTTCAGCTTTCGGCAACATGCGCAGAAAACTGCTCGGCGGCCTGTTAATCGACGACACGATTTTCCGATTGTAGATTCTTCTCGCGTTTTTTGCATGGGACCGATGGTCTGCGAATAGTGCCAGAACCGATCCGATTAACAACAGATTAATTTCCAAACCGATTACTTTGGATGCAAGCGGTCTGCCAACTATTTGCGCTTTTCCTATTGCTAATTTCCGGGGACTTCTCCTAGCATCAACAGGTGAAAGCCGGCCTGCAGGGTTGGTGATGGCGGGTAACCGATATTTGAACCAATGCTGAATGAACGGGAGCTCGACTCGAACTAGGATCCGGTGTGCGATGCTCCGCCATGCGGAGATGCCTAAAGGGTCTCGGCGGGCGCCCAACGTCTACCGACGGGTTCATTCTCGGCCTCGTCACACGGCACAGTGGGTCGGCTTGATCGTTTGAAACTCATCGTCTTTTGAGATCGTGTCAGGCAGCCACTCTCGCGTGGAGACGTCGGCTTCGGGCGTCCGTCGAACGAAGCTCGACCTTCTCGCCTACACCTCTCCTGCTACACTGGACCCCGTAGCGAATCCTAGTTTCGCGCATCTAAATAATCTGTGTATCCCCAATTACTGCATTTCGGTAAGTTCTTCCTGCCGACGTACGGCTTCCTCGTTTCTACCGGGGTGCTGCTCGGACTGTGGATCAGCGTGCGCAATGCCGAGCGCCTTGGCATCGACGGCGAGAAGGCCTGGAATTTCGGGATTCTGGTGGTGCTCGCTGGCATCGCCGGAGCCAAAGTTCTCTACGTCATCAATGAGTGGAGCTACTACTCGGCGCATCCCGGAGAGATTTTCAGCGTCACCACGCTGCAGGCTGGGGGCGTATTCTCCGGCGGCCTGCTGGCAGCGTTCGCCGTAGCTTGGTGGTATGTGCGGCGCAATCACATGCCGGCGCTAGGCACCTGTGACGCATTTTCTCCGGGGCTGGCGCTGGGCCACGCCATCGGCCGCATTGGATGCTTCGCCGCCGGCTGCTGCTATGGCAAAGAGACGCATCATTGGTGGGGAGTGACGTTTCATAATCCGCTGGCATATCAGATTACGGGCACTCCGCTGAACGTGCCGCTCGAGCCGACTCAGCTGTTCGAAGCCGCCGTGGAGTTCGCAAATTTTGTCTTCCTGATGTGGCTGCTTAAGCGCCGCAAATTCGACGGCCAGGTCTTCGGCGCCTTCATTTTCATCTACGGCGTGGCGCGGTTTTTCCTGGAATTCATCCGCGACGATCCGGGCCGCGGCTCGGTCTTCGGCGGCGTGATGTCAGGCACGCAGTTGATCGCCCTGGGGCTGGTGGTTGGCGGAGGGATTATCTGGTGGCTGCGGCCGGGCGCGAAACCCCTGCCAGCGCACTCCCCCGCGAAACAGTCCGCGCGCTAAAAGGTTCTGAGAGCCAAATGCGGTCCCTCCGCTATCCGGAACCTGTGTGAAGGTTCTTGCACTGTTTTATATCGCCAGAACTCGTGCTATAGTTCTCGCCGCTCGCAGGTCCTTCCCGTTTTCCAATCACGATCGGAATTACTTCGGGCCGTTCCCGGCTACGCGTAATTCGCTAATCGAGGCGTCCGTCGCAAAGGAGCAAGCAATGCAAACCCAGAGAACCGCGATTTCTGCTTTCTCCGCATTTACTCGCATCGCCTTACTGGCGATGCTGGTCGCAATGCTGATGCTCGGCATGAGCGCATTCGCGCAATTACCGACCAATTATCTTTCCTTCGACGCACCCGGCGCCGGGACTGGATCGGGCCAAGGTACTTTTCCCACCGCCATCAATCAGGATGGATGGATTGTCGGTACAGTCATCAACGACTCGAGTCTTGCATCGGGATTTATTCGCAGGAAGGACGGATCATTCATCGGAGTGTATCCCCCGAATTCGTCGCAGTCTTTTATCGCGGCCATCAACGCTTCCGACCAGGTGGCGGGGTCTTTCGACGGCCCTGGCGCTACTTACGGATTTGTTCGCAGCGGCATCGAAAAATACACAGTGCTGGCTGTGCCGGGAGCTTTCGCTACGGTTGCCTCGGGTATCAACGACGCCGGCGAGGTTGTCGGATTCTTTTACGAAACCGGCGCTTCCGGGGCGTTCTTGTGGAGCGCGCAGGGCGGGTACACGCTGTTTGAAGTTCCGGGGTCCAAACCCGGCACCACGCTTGCGTTTGCCATCAATGATTCCGGTACCGTCGTCGGCACTTACCTGGACGCCAATTTCTACAATCACGGCTTCGTTCGCAGCCCGACCGGACAATTCACTCACTTCGAACTCTCGGGCGGGACTGCCGCGGCAGCCACTGCCGTTAACGCCAGTGGGCAGGTCGCCGGTTATGGAAACAACGGTGACGACGTGTTTGCAGGTTTTGCCGGCAATAGCCACGGCGTCTTCGCTACATTCGGCGTGCCGGGAGCGGGAGGAAGCCAGGCATTGGCCATCAACGATAACGGGCTGATCGCCGGCTATGCGTTCAACGAGGGTTGCTGCAACGAGTCGTACGAGCGAGAGCAGTCCGGCGACGTTACCGTGCTCCCTGTGCCGTTTCCAAATATGGGCAACCAACCGGCGGGCATCAACTTGGCTGGCGACATCGTTGGTTCTTATACCGATTCGGCAGGCGCAAGCCACGGCTGGGTGGGACTGCCGTAACCGAGCCAGTTGGCGGTATGATTCTTGGCAGCGAGGGTGAAGGACTTTCTTCGCCATTCAATGGCCATGACTCTCAGCCTAGCGAAGCGTCTTGCCGGAATCTTGAGCCTCTGCCTGCTCAGCGGAGTTTCCGCGCGCACCGAATGCGCTGTCAACATAGTCATCGTGAAGGGCCGAGTAGAAAATCCTCCCGATAACGCCAGAGTTCGGGTGCAGTTGGTTTACCCGCAGCACCGCGGAGGCGATGTTGGCGAACTCATCCTGGCGGGCAGCGACTTTTCGCTCCCCGTTGAATTCCTGACGCAAAGCCGTAGGCCGCGTATGCTCGGTTCGGGCGGCGAGAGGTGCGATCGCAAGCCGGAAACTGTGATTGTAATTTTGGCGGGAAGCGATCCGGCGCATGAATATATGCGCGTAACTCTCGATGTGCCTTCCGATTTCGAAAAAACAGATTCCATCACTTACACTGTTCGATCGGCGGTAATCCTGAAGGGTCCGAAATGATTTTGCTCCGGCAGCCGCCGAATGCACCGTGCCCGTAAATTTACACAAGCCAATTCTCGTCGAGGCAGAAGATGCCGATAAGCGTCTCGATCAGTTTCTCGCCACAAAGCTCGAGACCACCAGCCGGTCGCGCATCCAGCAGCTCATAGGCGAAGAAAAAATACTGGTCGACGGCGCCCGTGCCAAGGCTTCAACAAAGTTGTGCGGAACGGAAATCATCACAATTCTTGGCGAGCCGGCTCGGCCGCCACTCAAAGCCACTGCCGAAAATATTCCTCTCGACATCGTTTACGAAGACAACGATCTCGCCGTAATCAACAAGCCAGCAGGAATGATGGTTCACGCCGGTGCTGGCGCCACCGATGACGCGCGCAACCGTGGCACGCTGGTGAATGCGCTGCTGCATCACATGAGGAATCTATCTGGCGTCGGTGGCGAACTGCGCCCTGGAATCGTGCACCGGCTCGATAAAGAAACCAGCGGCCTCATCGTTGTCGCCAAGAATGACGAGGCGCATCGCAAGCTCAGTACGCAGTTCGCCGCGCGCGAAGTGAAAAAGAAATACATTGCACTGGTTCATGGCTGGGTAAAGAAGGACTCGGGAACCATCGATCAGAACATCAGCCGCGACCGCGCGCGGCGCACCCGCATGACCACGCGACTGGCAGGAGGCAGATCCGCGGTCACACATTATCGTGTGACGCGGCGGCTCGATTCGAAGTTCGGAAAATTCACTCTGCTCGACGTAAAAATCGACACCGGACGCACTCACCAGATTCGTGTGCACGTGGCGGCAATCGGGCATCCCGTTGTGGGCGACACCGTTTACGGCGCCCCGGGAACGATCAAAGAAATTGCTGCGAAAAAGCAGTTCCCGAAGGAGCAGGTGAAAAAAGTGTCGCCGCCCATGCCAGGCAAATCGGCGGCGATTGGTTTATCGCGGAACTTTCTGCATTCCGCAGAGCTGGACTTTCGCCATCCCCGCACCGATCAACTTGTCGCATTCAAAACCGAGCTTCCCCCGGAACTACAAGAGTTCTTGGGAAAGATCGCAGCGCAAGAGACGAGTCCGGCCACTCCTCCCACCGCAAGTGCTACATCCAGGGGAACCTAATTCGAACCCTTCCCCGTCAAGGCTTGCGGATATAATAGGCACTAATGAGGGGCATTTCCCGTACACCCATATTGCTGCGAGTACTGCTCGGATGCGTAGCGATGTTATTTTCGCTTGCGCTTGCGGGCGCGGCGCAAACTCCGCCTTCGCAGACGCCGCCGAGTTCTTCGCAATCGTCTGCCGCACCAACTGCCGCCCCGCAACAAGCTCCGGCGGAAGACGCTTCCGACGGAAACTCCGGCAGCCACGCCGATTCAGGAGATATACCCCGCATTCGCGTCGGCATCAACGAAGTGAACGTGGTTTTCACCGTCACCGATAAGCACGGCAAGCGCATCACCGACCTTAAGCAAGGGGACTTCAGCATTGTCGACGATAACAAGCCGGCGGTTGAGATTCGCAGCTTCCGCGCCGAGGCGAATCTGCCCTTGCAGGTTGGCTTGCTGATCGATGCCAGCAACTCGGTTCGCGACCGCTTCAAGTTCGAACAGGAATCCGCTATCGAGTTTTTAAACCAGACGGTTCGGCGGGGATACGACCAAGCCATGGTCGTGGGCTTCGACGCAACGCCGGAAGTCACGCAGGATTTCACCGACGACACCGAGAAGCTTGGCCACGGCGTGCGCCAGTTGCGGCCCGGTGGCGGCACCGCGCTTTATGACGCTCTCTACTACGCCTGCCGCGACAAATTGCTTAAGAAACCGCAATTGGGTCCGACGCGGCGCGCCGTCATTCTGCTGAGCGATGGAGAAGACAATTTAAGCCACGTTACGCGCGAAGAGGCGATCGAAATGGCGCAGCGGGCTGAAGCTATCGTGTACGCCATAAGCACCAACGTGAGCGGCACGAAAGGCGCGGGAGATAAAGTGCTGGAACGGATTGCCGATGCGACCGGCGGGCGCGCGTTTTTTCCTTTCCAGATTCGCGACGTGACCAACGCGTTTGGCGAAATTCAGGAAGAATTGCGCAGCCAGTATGCGATCTCGTACAAGCCCGCAGACTTCAAGGCCGACGGGCATTTCCGCACGATCGAGATTGTAGCGAACGACCGTAAGTTGTTCCGGGTTCGCGCACGGCGGGGATACTTCGCACCCGCGTCGCAGTAGCGAAAATTTCTGACATTCGATGCCTGGCTACTCAGGAACGCCGCTTCCGAAAAAATTAGGAATTAAAGCGGGATTTCGCGTGAACCTGGTGAATCTCCCCACAGATGTTCGTGCCGAATTGCGGGATAGTTTGGCCGAGTGCAAAGCTCCGAAGCCGCCAGGCGAAATAGACCTTTCGATGTTCTTTACTAAATCCCTTGCGGAATTGGCGCGAGAATTTCCTCGTCTTTCAAAGCTGCTCGCACCCGCTGGAATGCTCTGGGTGAGCTGGCCGAAGAAAGCTTCCGGGATCCCCACTGACCTCACAGAAAATGACGTGCGCGATATCGGCCTTGATGCCGGCTTGGTCGATGTGAAAGTATGCGCCGTCACCGAGGTCTGGTCGGGACTGAAATTTGTGAGAAGGGTCAAAGACCGCAAGTCGAAGCCATAACGCAGAAATCCCCGGCAACGGCCTATGAGGACCGTCCCGAGGATTTTTGGCTCCGCAACCCTTGCGTGCGAACTTCATCGAGCCTGGCTGCCGGTGACGGAGCCGGTTAGCTCCCGCCGGCAAGCTCCGGCTCGGAAACTCTATGCCGTCCTGGCGCCCATCAGGAGATGCGCCACGAACGAAATCACCGCGAACAGTAGCAACAAATGAATCAAGCCACTCGCCACGTGAAACATCAGAAAGCCGCCTGCCCATAGAATCAACAGCAACAAGGCAATCATTAGAAACGGTCCAAATCTCATTTCGTCTCTCCCACCAAGCGCCGAACCTCCGACCCAACCTCTGACCCAACTTCAGATCACTTACCGTTTATACGGCGGACGGGAATCTGAGAATATCGGCAGGACGCTGTAAATCGCTGGGGGTTAAATAGTAGATTTCCGCGGGAGAGTGCGCATCCGTTGGGGCATGAGGACGGATTCTCCGAGGACGCTATGGAGAGACTCGCCTCGATGCATTCCTACGAATGCAACATCCTAAGCCCGAGAGCCAATCCGTTCGCAGCACAATTCAACGGTGAGAGCGATCCGATATGCATCGCCACCATGCGGGTGAACAATCCCGGTTCGGCGTGAAAGGCACGCATCACGCGCTCGCGTAATGCCATTCGCCAATCGAGAGCCAGGAGCAGCCGCGACATCAGTGCAGGGCGCAGGCTCAACCTCGCATGTTCCCGCTGATAGTTTCGCAGTTCGCCCCGCGCCAGACATTCGGCCAATACTTCCGCTTGACGGAACGCCAGGCCCAGTCCCTCCCCGGTGACGCAATCAACCGCTCCCGAGGCGTCTCCGACCAGCGCAACGCGGCCGCGGTGCACGCGCGGCAGCTTCCGTGTCAAAGAAATCGCGCCTCGCTCCGCCGACGAGCACGGCGCGCCACGAAATCGCGACGCGAGATCAGGGAACATCGTGAGCGCTTTATCCAATCGCATTTGCGGATTGCGCGAAGCGACCGCCACGCATATTTCATCGGCTGCAACCGGGGTAACGTAAATCTGGCAACTCGCGCCCCAATAGACCTCCATGAATTCGCTCCATGGGGAAATGCGATAGTGCCGGCGAAAAGCCAGTCTTTTGCGCTGGCTTGCTGCGTCGAGGCCTGCCCAGCTGCGCACTCTCGAATTGTTGCCATCCGCGCCCACAACCCAGCGGGATCGCACGACACGCTCGCCCAGACGCACGCCCTCCGGATGCAATCCGGTCACCGGCGTTTGCCAGAGCAGCGCAACCCCCAGAGCCTGCGCTCGCTCGACCATCCTGCTATGCAAAACAGTCCTGCGGATGCCGACGCCAGGAGCGCCCGGGAAACCTCCTTCCACGCTCAGACTGCCGCTGACAAATCTGATTCCGCGAAAAGGGTGGGATTGAGCGCCCGGCAGATTCACTCCCAATTTCGCCAGAGCGACCAGACCATCGGGCATCAGGCCTTCGCCACAAGCTTTCTCAATGGGCGGCTGCGAGCCATCGGCGACGGTAACCTCCAAATTCCTCAGCCGGGCGGCAATCGCCAGCGCCAAGCCGGCGGGGCCGCCACCGATTATGAAAACATCAGTCGTTTTAGCCGTTAAGTCGGACAAGGCCGTCAAACCGAAAGACTCCTACTGCTTGTTCTCCTTCGATGTTCACTATGCTCGTTTCGATGCGGCGCTGATACTCTCCGTTATCTTTTGACATTTTGTTGACAACCGCGCCCGTATGACGTGGCAGCATTTCGCGGTGTGAAAAGCACCATCCGAGCCGCTGCAAGCAGGGTCTCTGCCCCAGTCTGCGATCTGTTCTACTTTGTCTTCTCGCCACGGCATCATCGATCTGCGTCGCGCAAACTTATGGCGCCAGCCACCTGGTAACACTCACCGGCAACGATTACAGCGTAGCCCGCGGGATCAATACAGCCGGCGAAATCGGGATGGCTGCTACGACAAGCTTTCGCCATCAATAATTCTGGCGAGATCGTTGGCACTGGAACACTCAACGGGAGGGAGGGAACGTTCCTGTCAATTCCGCAATAAGCTATTCGCCCGTCGGCTGCGTTACGAGGGCAACGGCGCTCCCACTCGGCTCCGGTGCGACCTTCCCGCGGGCGCCGGCACTTGCACATTGAAAGCGGTCGTTCCCCGCATTACTTTTTGCAATGCCGTCTGGAATTGCTCCATCTCGTCATGCGTGCCAACGGTGATACGCACGCAGGTCGGCATTAGCGGCCAGATGCGCCCTATATAGACTTTCTGCTGCGCCATGGCATCGATTACTTCTTTTCCCGGCCGCTTGGTATCGAGCAGGAAACAATTGGCTTCAGACGGAATGTAGGAATAGCCGTTGCGATCAAGCCACTGGAAAGTCGCCTGCCTCACGGTTGCGTTGATGCGTTTGCGCTCGGCGATCAGCCCTGTATCTTTGAGGCTGGCTGTGGCGGCCACAACGGCCGTGATCGGCATAAAATTCCATCCGGATTTATCGGTCAACCTCTGCAGCAGATCAGGACGGGCGACCGCGAACCCGCAGCGCAAGCCCGCCATGCCATAGACTTTAGAGAACGTACGCAGCACAATTACATCTTTATCCGCCTTGACGAGATCGAGAGTCGACGGGGCATCGCAGAAGTGAATGTAAGCCTCATCGACCATCACAACCGAACCTTTCGGCTTGTTCTCCAGCAGGTATTCCACATCGGCGTGCGGCGTGAGCGTTCCGGTCGGATTGTTCGGCGTGCAGATATAAAACAATCCCGCATCGGGCGCAGCTGCAATCATTGCCTTCACGTCGTGAGCGTAGGTCTTGGCAAGGGGAACTTTCACTACGCGGGCCTTCGAATCCGCCGCGGCAAACATTCCGGCCTCGTAGCCGGGATCGGCTGTCACATAGCTCTTCTGCGGTGAGGTAAATGCGATCACGCCAAAATGTAGCGCAGGCGTCGACCCGGCAAATACGCAGACGTAATCGGGGTTCACTCCCTCCGTTTGCGCGAAGGTTTGAAGCAGATCATGAGTCAGATTGTCGGAGTAGCGTCCGCCTTGCGGAATAACGGCCGAGATAGCCTCCCGCGCCGCTTGGCTCGGCCCGAGCGGGTTCTCGTTGGAATCGATGAAAACGGCGTCGGCGGTATAAGGCCGGTGACCGGCGGCCGCTGCGGCGAGCATCGGCTCACTCGCTATGTGGAAAGCGGTCGCTGCGGCCGATAGCTGCAGGAAAGAGCGGCGTGAAAAAGCGGAAACCGACGAGAGACTTCGAACCGGCATGCTTGCCCCCGCGCGTCAATGATTTGCGGTCTACAGGTTAGACGTTTTCGGCAGCGTTCGCTAGGAAATTAAGCAGACCAAAATTCGCCCAGCCTTTGGGGCCTGACCTTTTGCTCTTCACTTCCGCACTACTCCGGCTGGGCTTGCCGCGGCGTGGCGTAGTATCCTGCGCGCGTCTGGATCTTGTAATTCTGTTTGCACTTGATTTCGATCTTGCGGTAGCTGCCGTCCAGCACCGCGTTTACAGGAGTGTATCCAAGGTTGTATTGGCTGCGCAGCTCGGCGGCTATCTGGTCGAACGCTTCTTTCAGCTTGTCGAATTTATTCCCGACGTTGATGACGCGGCCGCCGGTCGCTTCCGTGAGCTTGCGCATTTCACTTTCACCCGAGTAGCCGACCTGGAACGAGCCGTAGAAGCCGCGGTCGGCGCAGAGCAGCACATAGACGATTGCATCGGCTTTCTGCGCGGCTTCGATCGCGTCCTTGATTTTGAGCTGGCTGCCTTCGTCTTCGCCATCGGTCAGCAGGATCATCGCTTTGCGGCCCACCTCTTTGGCCAGCATGTCATGCGAGGAAAGATAGACGGCATCGTAGAGCACGGTTCCGCGATTAATTCCCGCTGTCGGCACCGGCCCTCCGCCGGCGCCGGGAATGGGCCCGGTCGCATATCCCGTGTTAATCCTCACTTTATTCATCGCGGCCTGCAGCCGGTGAACGTCGCGCGTGTAATCCTGGACAAGTGTGGCGTCGACGTTGAAGTCGATCACGTAAGCCTCGTCCTTGTCCGTCAGAATCTGGCGCAGGAACGCTCCGCCCACCTCTTTTTCCATATCCAGAACGTTGCGCTGGCTTCCGGAGGAGTCGATCAACATGCCGAGAGTCAGCGGCAGATTCGACTCTGCGGCAAAATACTTGATGGTCTGCGGCTTGCCGTCTTCGAGCACCTGAAAGTCGTCTTTCGTCATATTCGGAATCAACGCACCGTGCTTATCTTTCACGTTGAAAAACAGCCCGACGACGTTGACGTTCACTTTGAGAGTTTCCGCCGGTTCCTGGCTCTCGGGCTGCTGGCCGTCGGCGGGTTTCTGTGCGGCTGGAGCCTGCGCCTCAGATTTTGAACTGTTGGCAGCCGGACTCGTCGAATCCTGGGCCCCGCCGAAGGGAACGACGATCAACACAAGTGGGCAGAGAAGCGTTCGAAAACTCGTGCGCACAAATTTCGATAACGGCGGCAACGTTGTCATTCGGGAATTCCCTCTCAACTATTTTGCTAGTCTAATCCTAGAACTTAGATGCACGAAACTGGATGCTTTCGGCGTTCGAGCGGATTGTTTACAAATCGATTTTTGCGACGGCTCGAAACGAGTTTAATGTGAGTTATCCCGGCTCGTGGCAAAATAGAGTTGTGGCCAGAACAGGCGGTGCTCGTGGGGACTAAAACAGCATTGGTCAAGAAAATGTGGCGAAGCGCTCTTTGCAGGCTCATGCCTGCTACTGCACCGGTGTTGCTGGTCGCGTGTTTCACGATCACCACTCTCGGGTTTGTAGCCCCGGCGCCGGCACAAACTTCCAGCAGCCAGGGTTCGGGCACTCCTGCGCAACCGCCGTCGCAGGACGTTCCAGACGCTCCTTCGGCAGTGCAACCGCCGTCGGCAACCCCGGACCCCGCTCCGGTCAGGCCGCCGGAAGCACAGCCAGAAGAGAAAAAAGCGCCGGTCGAGCGTAATCCGTGGACCAACCAGCCAGTGGAAAAGACCACGACCGACCAGCCTGCCCGGCTCGATGGAGGTACTTCGACCCCGCCGCCTCCGATGCCACCAGTGAAGACCGTGCCACCGGGAACAACGGGCAAGCAGAACGGGCAAAATGACCTTGAGCCGCTGATTCGAGTTCACGCCAACTTTGTGCAGGTTCCGGTCACTGTAAAAGACAAGAGTGGACGCATGGTCGAAGGCCTGCTGCCTTCCGACTTCAGCGTCTACGAGAACAATGTCAAACAGAAGCTGACTTTCTTTACCGCCGATCCCTTCGCTCTATCGGTCGCGATCGTTCTCGACCTGGGCATGGCCGACGCTGCCGTGCAGCAGGTGAACGAAACCTTTTCCGCTCTGATTGGATCGTTCGCTCCCTATGACAATGTCGCGCTTTATACCTTCAGCAGCACGGTGAGCCAGGTCAGCGACTTTATCCAGCCCACCCCGAAACTGACCGCGCTCTTTAATCAAATGAAAACCGTGCGCGGAAGAAATAACGGTGTGCCGGTGATGAGCGGACCGCTCGCTCCCAATGGACCCGTCATCAATAACATTCCCGTAGGAAGCCCAACCGAGCCGGTCTACACGCCGCCGCGAGAGTCGCACGTACTCAATGACGCGATTCTTCAAGCCGCCCTTGATTTGCGCAAGCAGGACCGCACTCGGCGAAAAATCATATTCATCGTCAGCGACGGGCGCGAGTTGGGAAGTAAGGCGAGCTACAGCGACGTATTGCGCCTGCTGCTCTCGAATGAAATTCAGGTGCGAGCGGTGGCCGTATCCAGCGGCTCGCTTCCGGTCTATGACAAGCTCGAACGCCTGCGCCTGCCAAAACAGGGCTACGGCGAAATTCTGCCGAAGTACACCTGGGCCACCGGCGGAGGTGCGCCCTACGCCAAACTCACGCGCCGGGCTATCGAGGAAACCTACGCGGACGCGATGAGTGAGGCGCGGAACCAGTACACGCTGGGATATAGTCCCGCGAAGCCCACCGCTCCGATCCGTTCAGCCAAGCGCGAGATCGAAGTGCGCGTCGACCATCCAGGCTTGGTCATCCAGGCAAAGGACGGGTATTATCCAGCGCCAGCCGTCCGGTAAGCGGCCGGTTATGCTCGCCGACCTTTCGCGGCCGCCGATTGTGTAACAATTCACCACAAATGCCCGTGGAATTTCAGATACAGGCTGGCGCCGGTGCGGCGCGCAGCGGACTGCTCCTCACCCCCCATGGCGGGATCGAAACGCCAGTGTTTATGCCCGTGGGAACCGGGGCTAACGTAAAAGGCGTGCCTCAGGACATCCTCGAAGAACTGGGAGTGCATATCCTCCTCGGCAATACATACCACCTTTATCTGCGCCCGGGGGTCGAGACTATCCGCAAATTCGGGGGATTGCACGGCTTCATGGCCTGGCCGCGAGCCATTCTGACGGATTCTGGCGGCTTTCAGGTTTTCAGCCTCAACGACCTTCGCAAAGTGAACGAAGAGGGTGTCACTTTCCGGTCGCACCTTGACGGCTCGACGCACTTCTTTACGCCGGAGAGCGCGATGCAGGCGCAGATCGGGCTCGGCGCCGACATCGTTATGGCGTTCGACGAGTGCACGGAATACCCGGCAGACCGGGCGCGTACGCAGGCTTCGATGGAGTTGACCTTGCGTTGGGCCGAGCGGTGCAAGAAATATTTCGAAGAGCATAATCACGAAGTACCCTGGAACAGTCGACAGTTCTCAGCTTTCGGCTCTCCGCCGGGCGGGTACGGTGATGGCGACGGCAAACAGCAGGTTCCACAGGGAGCGTTCGGCCCGGTCCGGAATGACAACTCTGAAGGCGCCCCCACACAATCTCTTTTTGGCATCGTGCAGGGCGGCATGGATTTGGCTCTTCGAAAAGAATCGGCGGAGCGCACAATCGAGATCGGTTTTCCCGGTTACGCTATCGGCGGCCTCAGCGTGGGAGAGCCTCGCGAGCGCACCCGCGAAGTTGTCGAAGCTACGCTGCAATATCTTCCGAAAGATAAGCCGCGCTATCTGATGGGTGTAGGCACACCGGAAGAGATCGTCGAATATGCCAGTCTCGGGGTCGATATGATGGATTGCGTTCTTCCCACGCGCGCGGCGCGTCATGGGCTGCTGTTCACGTCGAAAGGGAAAATCTCGATCAAGCAGGCGCGCTATACTCAAGATGAGGGGCCGCTCGATCCGAATTGCGGCTGCCGCGTGTGCCGGCGCTATTCGCGTGCGTATTTGCGCCATCTTTATGCGTCCAATGAAGTGCTGGCTCAAGTCTTGAATACCCTGCACAACCTGAGTTTCTACCTTGACACTATGCGGCGGGTGCGTCATTCTATTCGACTTGGGGAAGATGTGCGTTTTCTATCTGAAGTCTGGTCTTGACCGAGACCGTGACCTCGGCTGAAAGACCTTCCCAGATTCAAGCCTGAGCGGTAGATGATCCGGCCGGAATCGATCGGCACTCCCGTCGTGAAATGACAGGGCTGCGCGTGCAGGTGTGGGCGGTTGTTCGCGCGGATTCGTGCCTCTAGCTGGTTTCCGGGCGACGCTTACGGTTCGGTCTGAAAAATTTGAGTAAAGTACTTTGATCGACATGCAAGTTTTCCTGGCGGTACAGGCTGGCGGTGGTGGCATGGGGTTGCTCGCGGGAGCGGTACCATTTATTTTCCTGTTCGCCATCCTGTATTTCGTCATGATTCTTCCCCAGCAGCGGCGGCAGAAAAAGTGGCACGCCATGCTCGACTCGCTTAAAACCGGCGACAAGGTCACCACAAGCGGGGGTTTGCGGGGAACGATCGTCGCTTTGAAAGATGACTCGGTTCACCTGCGCGTGCCTCCGGACAACCTGCGGGTCGAGGTCACGAAAGCGTCGGTCACGCAGGTTACGACTGCGGAAGAGGAAGCAAAGGCAAAGTAATCTCAAATCTATTATTCGGATTTGTTTTCGTTATGAATAAGAACCTTACCTGGAGACTGGTCACCATCATCGCGGTTCTGCTGGTTTTTCTCTACGGCATTTTCGGGATTCCGCAGAGCTTTTCGGGCCAGGGCATGCTGGCCGCCATCGGCAACCGCATTCATCTTGGGTTGGATTTGCGCGGTGGAACCCACCTGATTCTGCAAGTTCAGGTTAATGATGCGGTAAACGTCGATTCCGACAACGCGGTCGAAATCCTTAAAGAGCAGCTCAACAAGCGCAAGATTTCGTTCGCCGATATTTCCAAGCCTGATCCGCAGAACGCCCCCGACAAGGTCGTTCTCAAAGGCGTTTCGCCCGACGGCCGCAAAGATCTGCTCGACATCGTTTCCGAGCGCCTGCCGGAATATAACCTGGCCTCCGGGGCGGAAAATAGCTGGTCACTTACCATGAAGCCGCAGATGCTGGCGGACCTGAAAAACAAAGCGGTTGCGCAGGCAATTGAGACCATCCGCAACCGCATTGATGCCCTCGGCGTGAGTGAACCGACGATTCAGGAACATGGACTCGGTCAGTATCAGATCCTGGTGCAACTGCCGGGCGTCGACGATCCGGGACGTGTGAAAGACATTATGCAGTCCACCGCCATGCTTGAAATCAAGCAGGTCATTGGTGGGCCGTATCCCAGCGAACAAGCGGCACTGCAGGACAAAGGCGGCATTCTACCCGCCGATGCGATTCTGCTTCCCGGCCACGCCGCTCCGGGGGCTGCGGCCGGAGAACAGTCCTGGTATCTCGTTTCCCGCGTCTCCGCGGTACGAGGTAAAGACCTGCGCGATGCGCAGCCCAGCACCGACCAGAATGGCCAGCCGAATGTCCGCTTTCAGCTCACCGGCGAAGGCGGGCAGCGCTTTTACAGCTTCACGTCAAGCCATGTGGGCGACAGCTTAGCGGTCGTGCTCGACAACAAAGTGCAGGAAGTTGCGAACATCAAAGAAGCCATCCGCGATACCGGCGAAATCAGCGGTGGCAGTATGAACGATCAACAGTCGAAGGATCTGTCGATGATTCTGCGCTCCGGCGCTCTCCCCGCGGGGATTAAGTATCTCGAGGAACGCACGGTCGGACCTTCGCTTGGCACGGACTCGATCCGGCACGGCGTTACGGCGGCCGTTATCGGCATGCTGGCGGTGCTGGTCTTTATGCTGATCTACTACCGGGCCGCGGGAATCAACGCTGACCTCGCGCTACTGCTGAACCTGATTATTTTGCTCGGGTTCATGGGCTATTTCGAGGCGGTGCTGACGCTGCCCGGAATCGCCGGCGTCATCCTCACGGTCGGTATGGGTGTGGACTCGAATGTGCTGATCTTCGAGCGCATTCGCGAAGAGTTGCGCAACGGCAAAACGCCGCCTTCCGCGGTGGATCAGGGGTTCAGCCACGCCTGGGTAACGATCGTCGATACGCACGTCACCACGATCGTTTCAGCGGCGATCTTATTCATCTTTGGCACCGGCCCGGTAAAGGGATTCGCGGTTACGCTCACTTTCGGTCTGCTGGCGAACTTGTTTACGGCAGTCTTTGTTTCGCGCGTGATTTTCGATTGGGTTCTGAGCCGCAAACAGCGCGGAGAAGCGCTGAGCATTTAAAAAAATCGAGTAATTGGGGAATTTAGAAATTGAGTAATTAAAAGCCCATGGCACGGTCTTCAAAGAATTACTTAATTACCAAATTTCCCAATTACTCAATCGACTAAATTGATTCCAACTAATAACTAAGGGGCGGCTCCGTGGAGTTCTTTCGCAATACGAACATCGACTTCTTAGGCAAGAAGTGGTACTTCCTGGCATTTTCGCTGGTTTTCAGCGTGGCGGGCGTCCTTTCGATGCTGTTCTGGCATGGCATTCCGTATGGCGTCGATTTCCGGGGTGGAACGCTCGTCTATGTGAAGTTCTCCCACACGCCGAACGACAACGAGCTTCGCGCCGCCATGGATCGCGCCGGCCTCCACAATGCCAAAATTCAGCGTTATGACGTCCCTTCGAATAACGAGGTTCTGATCGATCTCGACGTTCAGGAAACCAGCGAGCAGGCGCTCGACAAAGGCAAGACGCAGATCATTAACGCGCTCGAAACCAATACGCCTGCGGGCAAGCAAGATCTGAATAATGCGAGTTCATTGGCTCTCAAAAACTATTTGATGGATAAAGATCCGCTGCATCTGGGCTCGGATGCCGACCAGAGATACACGCAGCAGGCGCAGGCTATCGTCGATACGCGCGATAAAGTTCTGGGAGGAGTGCTCAGCTCGTTCGACCAGCTCAACGGGCGCGTCGAACCAGCAGTGGGCGCTTCCCTGCCGGATGGGTTTTTCCTCTCCGATTTCGGAGTGCGAAACGTCGAAATCGTTGGGCCACAGGTGGGCGCTCAGCTGCGCAAGCAGGCTCTGCTGGCAACGGTTTACTCACTGGCGGGAATGCTGATTTATTTGGGCTTCCGTTTCGAATGGATCTATGGAGTTGCGGCTGTCGTTACCGTCTTCCACGACACGCTAATTACCGTCGGGGCTTTCTCGCTTCTGAATAAGGACATTTCGCTCACCGTCATCGCCGCGATCCTCACCCTGATCGGGTACTCCAATAACGACACAATCGTGGTATTTGACCGGATCCGGGAAAACATTAAGCTGATGCGCCGCGAGAAGCTATCGGAAATCGTGAATCGCAGCATCAATCAAACGTTGAGCAGAACCATCTTGACAGCCGGGCTAACCTTCCTTACTGTACTTGCGCTCTACTTATTCGGCGGAGAAGTGCTGCGTGGCTTCAGCCTGGCGCTGGTGATCGGCATTCTGATTGGCACGTATTCGTCGATCGCGATCGCGGCCCCGATTCTGGTCGCTTACCAGGATTGGAGAATTAACAAAGGGAAACGCCCCGTGGCCATGCCTGCCCTCCGGGCTAGGTGATTGGCAGTATGGGGCAATCGTTTGTATTGTGTTAACCCTCATTCTAAGGTTTAGCCGGGGTTTTCCGCG
This sequence comes from uncultured Acidobacteriaceae bacterium, assembly GCA_964530145.1. Taxonomy (GTDB): domain Bacteria; phylum Acidobacteriota; class Terriglobia; order Terriglobales; family Acidobacteriaceae; genus Sulfotelmatobacter. The sequence continues at coordinate 52,095 of CAZGXY010000017.1, forward strand.
TTCCCCGGCCGGTTTTCGGGCCACAGCGTCAGGCAGCGATTTTGGGAGCAAAGTGGACAGAGCCGGTGTCTAAGATTAGGTAAAGCTCTGACGTAGGAGAGACCTCAATGTTTGAAGATAGCCTTCTGGAGTCCGGCGGGCGGCTGAAGACCAAGCGGGGACGGACCACAACCTTCGCAATCATTCTCGAGATAGCGCTGATCGGTCTAATGGTTTTGATGCCCCTGATCTTCACGGAAGCCTTGCCCAAGCAGCAATTGATGACCTTTCTGGTGGCGCCACCACCCCCTCCACCACCGCCTCCTCCAGCCGCCGCTCCGGTGAAGATCGTTAAGCAGATTCAGACTGATATCGTGAATGGCGCTCTCCGCACTCCCACCAAGATTCCTCAGAAAATTCAGATGATCAAGGAAGACGAGGCTCCGCCGCCGTCGATGGCAACTGCTGGTGTGGTGGGTGGTGTTCCCGGGGGCATACCGGGCGGGCAGATGGGTGGTGTGATCGGCGGAATCATCAGCTCCACACCGGTGGCTGTGCCCAAGGTCGCCACCCCGCAACGTGTGCGTGTGTCGCAAGGCGTATCGACTGGATTGCTGGTTCGCAAGGTCAATCCGACTTATCCGCCGCTGGCACGCCAGGCGCGTATTCAGGGAACCGTGGTTTTGCACGCGGTGATCAGCAAGGATGGTTCCATCGAAAACCTTCAGCTTGTCAGCGGGCATCCAATGCTGGCCCCGGCGGCCATCGAAGCCGTAAAACAATGGAAATACAAGCCTTACTTGCTTAATGGCGAGCCGGTCGAAGTGGATACCGAAGTTCAGGTAAACTTCACCCTCTCCGGAGGCTAGGCCGGAGAACTTGAGTGGCGCGGTTAGATTCTTGCAGCACGCAGCTCCCTGCCCTATCAGAGGCTGCCGGGAGAGCTTTGAGGACTAAGGTCACCCAAGGTTTTACGAGGGCGCGCGACCAGGAGCAACTTTTTGTCGCGGATTTCTCGCAGTGGGCGACGATTTTCGCATCAAACCGATTTCGCATCAAAGTTAAAGAAGAAGTTTTGAGGAGGCAAAGCAACTCATGTTAGCAGCTAACTTCGCAGGAGCAATTGTCAGTCATGTTCCCCGGGTAGCCGCCTGGATTGTGCAAGAGGGTGGCGCAGTGGGATGGGATCCGATTTCGCTATGGAAGCAGATGGGTATCATCGCGAAAATCGTGGTCATCATCCTGTTCATTATGTCGGGCTGGTCGATCGGCGTCATGATCGATCGGGCTATGGCATACAACGCGGCGCGGAAGCAATCGCGCGCCTTCGCTCCGGCCGTTGCCGGCGCGTTGCGCGATGGCCGCATCGACGAAGCGATCAAAGTCGCCGAGCGCAACAAGAAAAGCCATCTCGCCAAGGTCGTCACCGCCGGACTCATGGAATTCAAGGCTCACCAGGATAGTCCCGGAGCGATTCCCGGCGAGACCATTGAAGCTTCCAAGCGCGCTCTTGAGCGCACTGAAGCCATCGTGCACGCCGAACTGAAGCGCGGACTCGGCGGCTTGGCCACAATCGGTTCGACGGCCCCTTTCGTCGGCCTGTTCGGAACCGTGATGGGCATTCTGAATGCCTTCAAGGGAATTTCTGAGCAGAAGGCAACCGGTCTGGGCGCCGTCGCAGGCGGAATCTCCGAAGCTCTCGTGACCACGGCTTTCGGCCTGCTGGTCGCCATTCCCGCCGTCATGATGTTCAACTATCTCACCGGGCGCGTAGAAGCGTTCGACGTGGAGATGGATAACTCGTCGAGCGAACTGATCGACTACTTCCTGAAGCGGCGCGACGTTCGCCGGTCCTAGCACAGGATCGATAACGCCGCGGTGAGTTGCTTGTCCGGCGCTGGTTCAATTACCGGCGCCGGCCTTCTCAACCTTCGCGGAAGCGTAGCGCAAAGAGAGTACTGGAGAGATAGTCATGTCATTAGCGAAACGAAACGAAGGAGCCAAGGTCAACTCCGACATTAACGTCACACCGATGGTGGACGTGATGCTGGTGCTGCTGATCATCTTCATGGTGATCACGCCCATGTTGCAGAAGGGCATCAGCGTCGACATGGCGAAAGTGAATAATCCGACGCCCATGCAGGATGCGGACAAGGAAGATGCGCTGCTGGTTTCAGTGATGCGCGATGGGACAGTCTATTTTGGCGCCGACAAGACCTTGCCCGATGCGTTGACAAGCAAAGTGAAAGACCGGCTGACCAACCGCACCAACAAGGAAGTTTATGTGAAGGCCGATGCCCGCGCTCACTACGGAAATGTGGTGCAGGTTGTGGATGCCGTGCGTGCCGCGGGGGTGGATGATCTGGGCTTGCTTACCGAACAGCGGAAAAGCACTCCAAACGCTCCGCCGGCGGCTCCGGCTCCAACGACCGGCGGGCAATAAGGAGATCGATTATGAGTATGGCAATGGGCTCGGGCGGGGGCCAAAGCGCAAACATTAACGTTACGCCGCTCATCGACGTTCTGCTGGTGCTGTTGATCATCTTCATGGTGATCACGCCTTTAACGCCGAAAGGCTTGGATGCGCTGGTTCCCCAGCCGCCACCGCCGAACGCGCCAAAGAACAACACGCCCGACCGCACGATCGTGGTGCAGTTAATCGATCGCGGTGCCGGACAGGATCCCGGACTCAAGATCAACCAGGAAGATGCCACTTGGGACAACCTTCAAGGGCGTCTGGCTGACATTTATAAAACCCGCGCCGAGAAGGTCATGTTCGTGAAGGGCGACGATGCGATTCCGTTTGCCGATGTAGCGAATGTGATCGACATCGCACACGCTGCGGGAGTGGATAAAGTTGGCCTTATTACGGCGAAGATCGAAGCCGGCGGTTAAACACCCAGGACTCAGTTGAGAAGTGCGCCCGATAGCTGGCGCGTCGCCTTTCAGCCTGCGCACGGGAGTTGCGGTTCCCGTGCCGCTTCTGCGAAAGAACGTCCGGCCAGCGCTTGTCAATTCGCTGTCTCTGGGCCTAGGATGCTCTGTGGCAAGGGAGATTTATATCGCAATGAATAAATTGATTCGTCTGCTCACAGTCGCGGCGGCTCTGCTGGCGCTGCTGTCTTCACTCGGCTGCAGCAAGCTGCGCGCCCGCGACCAACTCAACAAGGGCGTTACCGCCTACAAAAACGCCAAGTACGAAGAAGCGATCGACCATTTTCAGCAGGCGACCGCTTTGGACCCGTCTTTGATCAACGCCAAAATGTACTTGGCTACCGCATACGCCCAGCAATACATCCCTGGCGCCGACACTCCCGACAATAACAAGATGGCGGAGCAGGCGATTGCGCAATATCAGCAAGTTCTGGATATGAACCCGGCGCGAGATCAGAAGGTAAATTCCGCCAAGGGCATCGCGTACTTGTACCTGAACATGAAGAAGTTCGACGATGCCAAAAAGTATTACCGCATGGCCGCTGATATGGATCCCAACGATCCGGAACCTTACTACTCGGTTGGCGTGATCGACTGGACGGCCGCCTACCAGCCGCGCATGGAAGAGCGGGCTAAATTGGGATTGAAGCCGGAAGAGAACCTGAATCCGAAAAACAAGGATCAGAAGAAAGCTTGCGACGAGTTGAATGCAAAGAACGGCCCCATTATCACGGAAGGCATCGACAACCTGAACAAGGCGATCCAGTTGCGCCCCGATTACGACGACGCCATGGCCTACTTAAATCTGATGTACCGTGAAAAGGCAGACGTCGAATGCGACGATCTGGCCGGCCGCCAGCAGGATTTGAAAACGGCCGATAGTTGGGTCGATAAAACGCTTGCTACGAAGAAAGCCAAAGCCGAGAAGCAGCCGGGCCAGCAGGGCATCACGATGGACCAACCAAAGTAGAGCCAGACGCCAATTTAACCGCCAATATTTGACCGGAGTGACGAAAGCCCCGTATCGGGGCTTTGCTTTTTATGCTGCAGATTTAGCCTTTCCTGCTATCGGCGGTTCCCAGGCGGCATCGTTGCCTCAGGGCGCATCGAATTAAAGACGGGCGTACTGCGCCGTAAGAAACCTGAATGATAATATTCTAGAAAAGTTGCCGGCAGAGAGCCTGCGACGAATTTGAGTTCCCTGACGAAGATGGGCTTGGCACTTAAGATATCGCCACCGGTCGCCGCTGTGAGTGAGCGGTGGGCTGGATGTGTCTCCGTGATTGTCCCGGTTTACAACGAAGTGGCGCACATCGATGAACTTCTTCAGGCAATCCATGCCTCGCCGGTGAAGAAGGAAATCATAATCGTCGACGATGGTTCTACTGATGGCACGCGCGAGAAGTTGCAGGCCATGCCTCCCGCGAACGGTGTCACGGTGATATTCCACGAGAAGAATTGCGGCAAGGGCGCGGCTATCCGCTCTGCCCTGGGGTACGCCCAAGGCGAATATGTGCTGATCCAGGATTCGGATCTGGAATACGATCCACGAGACTATCCCGCACTGCTCCGACCATTGCAGAGTAACGAAGCCAATGTGGTTTACGGCGTGCGGCCGGACCGCCCGGAGCGCGGGCTTCGTTTTTTTCTTGGCGCGAAATTTCTGACTCACTTCACGAATCTGCTCTATGGCGCGGGCATTCACGACGAGGCAACCTGTTATAAAGCCTTCCGCCGGTCGCTGATCTCGCGGATTGACTTGCGCTGCCAGCGTTTCGAATTCTGTCCGGAAGTGACCGCCAAATTGTGCCGCTTGGGCGAGAAGATCGCCGAGGTGCCGATTTCCTACGCCCCTCGATCCACCGGCGAGGGGAAGAAGATCCGCTACTCGGATGGCTGGCTGGCGATCTGGACTTTGTTGCGTTACCGCTTCAGCCATCCCGCCGCGAAGACGGATTCGGACGGATCGCAACCACCCGCCCCTGTGAGTTTTTCCCGCCTGCCAGCCGAATGACGATCCGAAAATCGCCCCGACACCGGACGAGTCGCCTACCCGCACAAATCGTGTAATCTGAACAGGGTTTACGGCGCTTGAAGTGGAAAGCTTCAGGCCGTCGAGAGGATGATTCGCGAGTCATGTTCAAGAAGATTCTCATAGCCAATCGGGGCGAGATTGCGGTTCGCATCGTCCGGGCTTGCCACGAAATGGGAATTGGCGCAGTAGCTGTCTATTCAGACGTCGATCGAGCATCATTGCACGTGCGCGAAGCAGATGAAGCGTATCCCATTGGCCCCGCCGCCGCCAACGAGTCATATCTCAACATTGGCAAGATTCTCGAGGTCGCCAGGCGATCCGGCGCCGACGCCATTCACCCCGGCTACGGCTTTCTTTCTGAAAATGCGAAATTCGCCCAGGCTTGCGCCGACACAGGCGTAAAGTTCATCGGCCCGACCGCGGCGGCCATGAATGCGATGGGGTCGAAGACGCGCGCCCGACAGGCCATGGAGAAGGCGGGCGTTCCCTTCGTGCCAGGCACATCTCACGGACTGGAGTCCTTCGAGCAGGCGTCGCAGATTGCCGACGAGATCGGCTACCCGGTGATGTTAAAGGCCGCTGCCGGAGGCGGCGGTAAGGGCATGCGGCTGGTGCACGATGCCGGAGATTTGAAATCCGCGCTCGAAGCGGCTCGTAGCGAGGCTGAACACTCTTTCGGTGACAGCGAGGTTTACATCGAGAAAGCAATCTTGAATCCGCGCCACATCGAGATGCAGGTGCTCGCCGATGAACACGGCAATACCGTTTATCTGGGCGAGCGCGAATGCTCGATCCAGCGCCGCCACCAGAAAGTCCTGGAGGAAGCCCCATCACCGGCCGTTGGTCCCGAAATGCGGCAGCGAATGGGGCAGGTTGCCGTGCGTGTCGCGCAGGCGGCGGATTATACCAATGCCGGCACGGTCGAGTTTCTGGTCGATGAGCGGAAGAATTTTTACTTCCTCGAGATGAATACGCGGTTGCAGGTCGAACATCCGGTCACGGAATTGATTACCGGACTCGACCTCGTGCATCTGCAGATTCGGATTGCGGCGGGAGAGAAATTACCGTTAGCCCAGAAAGATGTTAGCCTTCGTGGCCATGCTATTGAGTGCCGAATCTACGCGGAAGACCCCGACAACAATTATTTTCCCAGCCCTGGTTTAATCACGCTGCTGCTGGAGCCCTCCGGGCCGGGCATCCGCCGCGACAGTGGCATGTATGAGGGCTGGAAAGTTCCCATCGATTACGACCCGCTGCTGGCGAAGTTGATCGGCTATGGCGCGGACCGCGATCAGGCCATCGCGCGGCTGACGCGGGCACTCGGCGAATATTTTGTCGGCGGAATCAAGACCAACATTTCCCTGTTTCGCCGCATTTTGTCGGACGCCGACTTTCGCGCCGCTAAGCTCGATACCGGTTTCCTCGACCGCATGTTGAAGCGCGAGGAATCCGGCAACCCGGCCGATCTTACAGGCAGAGAAGCGGATGAGAACGCCGCCGAAGTCGCGGCCATTGCCGCGGGAATGTTCGCTGTGCTTGGTTCAGCTAAATCCGTAACCGGCAATGGAAGCGGAGGAGTGGCCTCGGGCGACGCGCATAACGCAGAATCAAACTGGAAGGCTACAAGCCGGCGTGAAGCCTTGCAATAGAGGCTGTCTGCATAGCGAAGCCTGCCCGGCGGCGAACCGTTAGCTCACAACCGATTTCAATGATTTACGACGTAACCATTGACGGAAAAGATCACCGGCTTGAACTCACCCAGGTCAATGAGCGCTGGTCGTGCCGTCTGGACGGAGTAGAACGCGAGGTTGACGCCGTTCTTGTGCGTCCCGACGTGTTATCGCTTCGCGTCGGCAATCTTGCGTATGAGGTTAAATCCGAGCGGATGGCGGAGAATCCGTACTTGTGGGTCGGGAGCAAACGGTTTGCGGTAGAAGTTCGCGATCCGCGCTCGCTGCGCGGCCGCACTCGCGCCGGAGACACCCACGGTCCAAAAAAGATAACCGCGCCCATGCCTGGCAAAGTTGTCCGTGTGCTGGTGAGTGAAGGCGAGGAAGTTGAGCCGGGTCACGGCATTGCCGTCGTGGAAGCAATGAAGATGCAGAACGAGATCAAATCGCCCAAAAAAGGCCGTGTCGCGAAAATCCTGGTCGCCGCTGGAACTGCCGTCAACGCCGGCGATGTGATTGCAATCGTGGAGTAACCGCGCTACTTCGCTTGACCGTTCGTATCGAGAATCTGCTTCGCGTAGTAGTTCTCTACTTTGGCCGAATCGCGCAAGATCTCGTAGTACGCAGCCTTCAACAGCTGCTCGCGGCGGTCGTGCAGTTGCGATCGAATCGCCTGCTGAACCCTCGGATCGGACAAATCGCGCTGGCCCGACGGCTCTTTCGAAACCAATTTGACGATCCGGAATCCCACCAGTTGCTTGGTCGACGGATTCACCACATTAATGATCGAACTATATTGCCCCGGCTTCAGTTTCATGACCAGATCGCGCGTGCCGGGATCGGTGTTGCGCAGCGAGGATTCCGGAATCGTTCCCAAATCTCCGCCATTGCCGGACGTTTCCGGATCTTCCGAATAGTTCATCGCCAGCGTGGCGAAATCGTCACCGCTGTCGAGCCGGTTATTGATCATTTGAATTTTCTTGCGGGCATCGGGCTCGTTCTGCGCTTTGTTGTTTTGGTTGTGTACCTGCGGATTAGGCGCCGGCGTCACAAAAATCTGCGCCAGATGATACTGCGGCTCAATTAAATTGAATTCCGACTTGTGGGCATTGAAATAATTGGTAATGTCTTGATCGGTGACGTTGATCTTCGACGACACTTCCTTGTTCATTACTTTGTCGACGGTAATTGAGCGTCGGATGTCACGCTTGAAATCGTCGAGTGAGATCTTCTTCTCTTTCAGCCGCTGATCGAATTCTTCCTGCGTATAGGGGGACTTGATCTCGTTCAGCTTGCGGTCGACCTCGTCTTCCGTCGCCAAGAGGCCAAGTTTTTCTGCGCGCCGCATCACCATCTCGTCGTCGATCATCTGGCGCAGGATGTTCAGCCGGAGAATGGTCGACTGCTCTCCAACTGGAGCCTGCTGCGCGCTGGCCACCTGATTTTCGTAATACTTGTCGACATCCGAGCGAAATATCTTTCGTCCGTCGACCGTAGCCATCACGTCGCCGCCCACTTGCGACTTGCAGCCGAGAAAAGTTGCGAGCAAGAACGATGCGATGAGTAATGCGGCGATTCGGACAAGGCTGAGTTTTCTTCTCAGAGAGATTTCTCCACACTGCATTTGAAATGTACAGCCGCCCTCAACAAAGCTCGCGCCTTGGCGCACTACTTCGCCGCTGGGACCGAGGCAGAAGCAGTATGCTCCGGCACGGGAAGATTGGCATCCTTCAACGCGTGATCCAGTGCGGCGCGCACCTGGCTAATTGGCACCGCGCCATCGATCTTTTGTCCATTGATGAACAGGGTGGGTGTCGCTTCCACTCCCACCGCATCGCCCTCTTTCATCGATGCTTTCACGCCGCTCTCATCTTGCGCTTTGATGCAGGCTTGCAGCTTCACAACGTCGAGATTGTGCTTCTGGCCCTGCAACATAGTCAGCTTGTCTAATTCATCATTTCGAGCGGACGGACTTTTCTGATCGCTCACTTCGTGCTGGTTAGCGTGAATGTAGTCTGCGAAATCCCAGTAAGCGTCGCCATTCTGCCCAGCGAGACAGTTAGCATCGACCGCCGCGTGCGTCGCCCAGGGATGAATCTCCACCAGCGGATAATCCTTGTAAACAAAAGTCACCCGGTCGCCATACTCTTTCAGGATCTCCGGAAACAATGTCTGGTGCATGCGCGAGCAGAAGGGGCATTCGAAATCGTCGAAGTTCACCACCACGACCTTGGATGCTTTGGCGCCCCTCGTAGGCCGCCCGGAGGTATCGATTTTGCTCATGGTTTCGGCGTAAGGATCCTTGTTCAGATCGAATTTCGTCAGCCGCATCATCGACGACTGGTCTTTTGAAACCAGAAATGTGAAATCCTGCCTTTTTTCGCCATTGTCCATGGTCACTACCACGGATTGGTAACCTGGGAAGTCCGTGCTTGGCGAAGGCGTGCCAATCCGCACCAGCACCTCGGGAGGAACTTTGTAGTAGGAGCGCACTTGCCGTTCTATCTTTTTGTTCAGCTCAGATCCGTTCGTGTCCGGTTTCTTTGAATCCGCAGGAGGCGTTTGCGCGGTACAGCCAAGAGAAATAGCGAGAAGGAGCAGCAAACAACGTCGAATTAGTGTCACTAAAACCGCCTAAGCTTAAGGATTGAATGTCGATTATCTCACAGCTACAGACGAAGGGCAGAGCGACAGCCGCAAAAACGGGCTAAAAACCGCGGATCTTGGCTCTATCCGGCGCGGCGGAATAGTTCTTCCGCCGGCAATAGCGCATTCATCGATCCCGAGCGAAAGCCCTCGAGATCGAGCGTCACGAACTTAAAACCCAGCGCTTTGAAAATCCGGGTGAACTCCGCCGCAATGGAAAGATCGAGCGCGCGATTTAACTCTTCGCGGGCGATTTCGATGCGGACGATGTCTCCATGATGGCGCACGCGGAATTGCCGGAATCCCATGCTTCGCAAGGCATCTTCACCTTTTTCCACGGCCAGCAGTGCTTCTCTGGTCACCGGGCGGCCATATTCAATTCGAGATGAAAGGCAGGCCGAAGCCGGTTTGTTCCAGATGCGCAGTCCAGCATTTCGTGCAAGGGTGCGGATATCGTCCTTGGCGAGTCCCGTGTCCAGTAGCGGCGCGGAAACGGCGTGGGCTTGCGCGGCTTTTTGTCCCGGGCGCCAGTCGCCCTGATCGTCGAGATTCACTCCATAAGCGATCACGTCGAAGCCGCGACTTGTGCGCAATTCTTCCATCAGGGTAAAAAGCTGATCTTTGCAGAAAAAGCAACGCTGCCCATCATTCCGCACGTATTCTGGGCGATCCAGTTCCGAGGTCGCAATGACCTCGCACGGAATGCCCTCTTCATCAGCGAAGGCGGTGGCGTCGGCAAGCTGGGTACGCGCCAGACTGGGCGAATCTGCAATGACCGCCAGCATATTCGGGCCCAACGCCCGGTGGGCAGCCCACGCCAGATAGGCGGAATCGACTCCTCCGGAATAGGCAACCAGGGTGCGGCCCAATTTCTCCAGGCGCGAGTGCAATGCCAAAGCTTTGGTTTCAATGTCCATTCCGCTGTCCGTTAGTGATGCTAACAGTGCAAAAGCGTTGCAACCCGTTGAAGGCGCCATTTCGGCTAATACAGGCGTTCCTGCGGTCGCAGGCTGCCAAAGGACCCAATATTCGCCAGGGTAAAGTTAAAGACAAATAGATTTTCATTGCGCACATTCGCGACTGTGTAGGTGCGGTATCCCAAGGTCAGTCCGCAGCAATCCCAATTGTACGTGGCTTGCGCATTCACGAATTGCAACTGCTTGGTCTCCGCGTCGAAACCAAAGCTGCTCGCCGCACTGAAGCCTCGCTTGTTCAGCGCGCCGTATCCCAAGCCAAAGCGAAACTGATTAAAAACTTCGGACTGCGCCGGGGTCGTTGTATTTGACGATGATCCCGAAGCCCCCGTCTGCACCGGGATTTGCAAAAATGCATCCCCTCCACCGATCGTCACTTGTCCGAAATGGTAGTTCGCCAACAGTGTGCTGGCGTTCGTGGTGTTGGTCTGGAAGTCGTAGTCCAGATCCCACTCCGCATCCGTGCGAGTGCTCGTTTCCACCCGCAGCCGCGAAACCAGCGGAGACAGATGCAGCGGTTCGGTGACAAAGGCTATTCCAGTGAGGTCGATCGTGGTGGTAAATACGTTGCGCTGGCCAGGAATCAAAGCTCCTCCGAACGTTGGATCGAGAAAATATTTCTGCGTCAATTCCCATGTGACAACTTCATGCGTGGAGGGTCCGGGCCGGCAGGGACCGTTGGCCAAAGGATTCACATGCTGCCAGGGAATGTTGCTCTCCGGCACCGCGCCGCCCACCGTCAGAGCTTTCATGACCGGCTCACAGTCGTCCGCCTTGCCGGAGGTCCGCTTGGCGTAGAGGCGCGTCACAAATCCATATTCGACTTCGTTCGTATCGGAAAGAATGTCCCGGTCGTCAAACTTCAATATGCTGGGATAATTATTCACCCCGGTCACATACCTGTAGGTCACTTTTGGCTCAATCACGTGCTTCCATTTGCGGCCCAGGAATTCCTTATCGAAGATGCGCTCCAGGGGCGGAGGCGCAATCTCCACAGCCGTTTCCAGCGCCTGCCGGTTGATGTCATTGCTTACCGCCATCCCGGGATTCGCGCCACTCTCTCCCACCAGCCTCTGCGTGTAATACGACTCATGTAACGTTAACTCCGGGCTTACGCTCCATCCCAAAAACCGCAGCGGCAAAGAAATTCCGGGATTCACGTCGAAGCGGCCGACCAGGCTCGCCGTATCGAAGGCGGGCGTACACGATGTAACCGTGCCGGCCGTCGAACACTGGGAGGGTTCGCTGCGCGACAAACCGGCAGCCGAAGCGTCAAACGACCAGTAAAACGGCGATCGTCCCAGTTCGTGGTTAACCCCACTGAAATCAAAGCTTGGCGTGTGCAGAATCTTGATGTCCTGCCCCGGCGTGGTGCTCAGAAAGTTCTGATACCGCTCGGCAAAACCGTTGATGCTGTAGCCATCGGTGGTCCGCGACAGGAAGCCCTGCGATTTCACTTCGGAATAAACCGCCTGCGTAAAAATCTCGTTGAACGCCAGGCGAAACAAAAAAGAACTCAGATAATCGACATTCGCCACCGCGCGAAAGCCGTCGAGATTTCCCGCCGCATTTAGGCGCGCGTTCTCTCCACCTTCCTTCACCGGAGGGGTGCCGATTCCGCGATCAATGACCCCAAAATAATTGACGTCCACATACGAGGTCTCGGTGGGACGCATGCGAAACTCGCCGCGTTGCGATCCGCCGCGCAGTGACATGTACTCGCCGCCGATTGTGGCGTCCATCATGCGATTGATCGCCCAGTAATAGGAATCGCCAACCACATAGCCGTAGCTGGAAGAATGCCCGAACGAGGGCACGAGAAATCCGGATTGCCTCGACTCTTTCTCCACCGGATGGGTTGCGTACGGAAAATAAAAGGCCGGCAATCCATGCAGCCAGAAGCTGCTGCGATAGATTTTGGCATTACCTCCGACTTCCACGCTGATCTTGCGCGCATCGAATTGCCACTTGGGATGCGGCAATTCGCAGGTGGTAATCGTCCCGTCGTAAACGAGGTAATGATCTTCGCTGACCTTTTCGACAAACTTGCCCGTGAAGGCAAACGGAGCGGTAGAGGTCAATATGAGGCGTGTGCCCTTGAACCGCAGGCCGGTGGTCCCGGTCACATCGTAGAATTTCCCGGTTTCGAGATCCAGATTGTAGGTGGCGTGCGAGGCGCGAATGTGGTCGTCATTGGGGCCGCCGTCGAGGGCAACGTGCCCGGTAGCGATCACTTCCTTCGTGTCGGAATTGTAGGTGGCGTCGTCCGCACGCACGATGTAGGTTTCGTAATAAATCTCAGCCGCCCCGTGCAATTTGTAAACTGGGCCCTGCTGTTCTTGTTCGATGGCGCAAATCGTTTCCACATTTCCGGTCTCTTTTTGAGCATCCGCTGCTTTGGCGCAAGGAGCTTCCGCAGCCCATGGCTTCTCCGCCGGGCTTTTGCTTTCCGCGGTTTTCTGGTCGGTATTTGCCGGCGGCAACTGGCTGGTAACTAAGACGGGCGCGAGAAGCAGATGACAAAGCGCCGCCGCCGTGATAAGGAATCTCTTACGAAGAGTCATCGGAACGAGATCATCGAAGCCAGATCGGACCAAGCCCAATTCCAAGCAGTGCGACAGGAGCTCGGAGTAGTTTGTACGGCAGCGGTCGTCGTGAACTTAGCACGGCTTTGCCCTGCGAGGCAAAACGCACGACTGCCAAAGGTTTTTGGATTCGGCCAGCCTTTCGATGGTTATCCGGCGACGATTGAGTTCTGAATTTCATTTCTGACTAAGACTTTAATTCATGCCCTGTTCTATTTGTGGTGATATCTGTCGCTGTGGTTCGAACGTCGAAGCGATCAAAAAACAATCTGCCGTTCCTCAGGAGGATCTGCGCCGGAATGATCAGCGCGAACCAGCGCCCGATGCGTGGCGCGAGGAAGTCGCGGCGCGGCTCAACCGTTATCAATCGCGGCGCAAGCCGCGTCCGCCGCGGTATCCGTCGCTGCGCCTGCCGTTTGAAAATAGCCGGCCTGACCGTGCGGCCACCGAAAGCTCGCCTCAGCCCCCAGTGTTGCGCCTCTCACACCACGCTTTAGCCTTGGATGGCTTTGCGGAACCTGACGATCTCGATGACGTCAATGTTCGCAGCCAGATCCCGCCCTCAACATCCGAAGCTTTGCCTGAAGCCGACTCCACCAGTTCACCCGATACCAGATCAGCGATCTCGGATGCATCCACACTGCCTCTCACCGCGAAGATCATCGAATTTCCCCGCTCGTGGACACCCCCCATGCCGCCAGCCGATCAGCTGGCGGAGCCGGTCAATGTGCATCCCCGAATTCTTGAGGCGCCAGAGATCACGCCGCCCCTGCCGGCCCTGGGTGGGATCACGATTGAGCCTGCCCCGCAGCCGGAGATCGAAAGACGGCCCGGGATTGATTTCCCGCTCCAGAGCGCATCGCTGGGCCGGCGGATCTCAGCGGCAGCGATTGATGCCGCAATCATCCTGGCGGCATGTTCCGTCTTTGGATTCGTATTCTGGAAGATCACTGGGCTCAGACCGCCGACATTGCAAGCCATGGAAATCATCGCCGGATTGGCTACCTTGTTGTGGGCTGCGTACCAATACCTGCTGATCATCTACGCAGGCACGACTCCCGGGCTTCGCCTCACGCGCCTCGCGCTTTCCCGCTTCGATGGGATTCCGGCCAGCCGGCGATTGCGCCGCTGGCGCGTGCTGGCGTCGTTTCTCTCGGCGCTTTCTCTCGGCATGGGCTATGCCTGGGTCTTTTTAGATGAAGATGCTCTCTGCTGGCATGATCGCATTACGCATACCTACCTTTCGCCGAGTGTCTCCATGAACCGGCTGCGATCATGATCGTGCCAAGATATTCCTGCACCGGAGGCCAGTCGCCATGAGTCAACTCTCTCCAGCCTTTCCTGTGCTATCTTCAAGGTTTATCCCGAGATTGGGTTAATTCGAGTGTCCACGCACTGATTGAATAATGGCTACTTCGGCTGAAGGTCCTAAACCAGCCATCAAGGTCTTCGTCGCCACCACGGTGATGCTGACCTTCATCTCGTTCTGGCGAGCATCGGCTATCGTTCTGTCCGATCTTGCGTCCTCCGCCTATTATGCGGGCGGGGACGCAGAAAAAGTAATCGGCAAGAGCGCCCCCTGGTTCATCCTCGCGGTCATGCTGTTCAGCTACGCGGTGCGGGCGCTTTATATCGAATCCAGCAGCATGTTCGTCCGCGGCGGCGTTTACCGCGTGGTCAAAGAAGCGATGGGCGGCACTCTCGCCAAGTTTTCCGTTTCCGCCCTGCTTTTCGATTACGTTCTTACCGGTCCGATCAGCGCCGTTTCGGCGGGGCAATACCTGGCGGGATTTATCAAGGATATCGGCGTCTACCTGCATCGTCCGCTGTATTTTTCCGACGACCACTTCGCTGCGGGGCTGGCGATCGTTGTGGTGTTTTATTTCTGGTGGAAAAACACGCAGGGCATGCACGAATCCAGCCAGAAAGCTTTGCAGATCATGGTTATCACCACAGTGATGGTGGTAATTCTGCTGATCTGGTGCACGATTACGGTTCTGCGCGCTCCCGTTATCCAACTGCCGCCCAATCCCCTGCATGCGGGCGTGATTCCTATAAACAAAGAATCCCTGGGTTGGCTCTACGGAACCTGGTTCTCGCATCTCACCTGGATCATCCTTTTTGTCGGCTTTGGCCACTCCGTCCTCGCCATGAGCGGGGAAGAGACGCTGGCGCAGGTAAATCGCGAGATCGAACATCCCAAACTGAAGAACCTCGAGAAAACCGGGCTGGTTATTTTCATCTACAGCCTGCTTTTCACGTCGCTGGTTTCGTTTTTCGCGGTGATGATCATCCCCGACAAAGTGCGGCCGGATTATTTCGCCAACCTCATCGGCGGCATCGCCATGTATCTCTCCGGGCCAGAGAGCCTGAAGCTGCTCTTTCACGGCTTCGTAGTGCTGGTGGGCGTGCTTATTCTGGCGGGTGCGCAAAATACGTCGATCGTCGGAGCGAACGGTGTTCTGAATCGCGTGGCGGAAGACGGCGTGCTCACCAGCTGGTTTCAAAAGCCGCACCACCGTTTCGGAACCAGCTACCGCATCATCAACCTGATCGTTGGCATGCAGTTGCTGGTTATCTTTCTCAGCCTGGGCAACGTGTACGTGTTGGCGGCGCTCTACGCTTTCGGCGTGATTTGGAGCTTCGCCATGAAGTCCATCGCCGTGCTCGTGCTGCGTTACACAGAACCGGGCAACCGTGCGTGGAAGGTTCCCGGCAACCTGCACATCGGCAAGAACGAAATTCCCGTGGGATTGATCCTCATTTCCGCAGTGCTCCTGATAACGGCAGTCGTAAATCTGTTTACCAAGTATCAGGCTACGATCGCCGGCGTCATCTTCAGCGCCGTTTTCTTCACTATTTTTACGCTCTCCGAGCGCCATGTCACCAAGGAGCGCCACGGTAAACCCGAACAGCTCGATCAGTTCCGCGTCTACGGCAACCAGGAACTGGGCAGCGGGGCCATGGGCGTGCGCCCCGGCAACATTCTGGTTGCGGTGCGCGATCCGCGCAACTTGTATTACCTGCGCCAAGTGCTGGCCCACACCGATACGGCCCATCAGGATGTTGTCGTGATGAGCGCTCGCCTTTATCATCGGGAACCCACCTTCAGTGGTAGCTCGGTCATGGAAGCCAGCCAGGTCTTCGACCATTATGAGCAGGAACTCTTCACCGCGGCCGTAGCCGTCGCCGAAAAGGAAGGTAAGCCCATTTCTCTTCTTGTAGTTCCGGCGACGGATGTATTCGAGGCCATCATGGTGACCGCGAACCGTCTGGCTTCCATCCGCCTGGTTTGCGGCCTCTCGAACAAACTCACCGCCGACGAGCAAGCCAAACTTCTGGGAGACGCGTGGGAGCGCCTGCCCGAGCCCCGCCCGCGCCAGACTCTGGAAGTCGTGGCTCCAGACGGAAGCATTCGCGAGTACGCCATTGGGCCTCACAATCCCCGCCTGCGCCCCCAGGACGTCGAAATCATGCACAGGCTCTGGCTGGATATCACCGCCGATCCAAAGTTCGCCTGCGCGCATCACTACCACATTGTGGCTCTTGCCCTCGAAGAGCTGCAGCGCGAACTGAGCACCAACCAGCGCGCCCAGCTTCTGGAAAAACTCCAGGAAGAGATTCGGCGCCCCAATACCAACTAGATCGGGATGTCAAAATGGAGGACGAGATCGGCGGATGGAGTGCTCGCCGGCGCATCTGGCCAATTTAGCGGCCAAGAATCGCCTTGAGCGAAGCCGTCAGATCGCGATAGCGGAATGGATATCCACTCGAAATCAGTTTGCCCGGTTCAACTTTTTGGCTGGCGAGTAGAAGTTCTTCGCCCATCTCGCCAAAGACAAGCCTTACCGCGAAAGCAGGCATCGGCAGGATTGCCGGCCGGGAGAGTACTCCGGCAAGCGTCCGCGTAAATTCGGCATTGGTCACGGGCTTGGGGGCAACCATGTTGACGGCGCCCTGCAGTAGGTCGTTTTTCAGGATGTGATGAATACCCCCGACGAGGTCCTGCACATGGATCCAGCTCATCCACTGCCGGCCGTCGCCGATGCGGCCGCCGACTCCCAGCTTGAAGGGCAACAACATGGCTCCGAGCGCTCCACCCTTCGAACTGAGAACGACGCCCGTTCTCAGATGAGCTGTCCGTATGTCCGCCTGCACGGCAGGAGTTGTCGCCTCTTCCCACTGCTGGCAAACCTCTGCAAGAAATCCACTACCGGGAGCACTCTCTTCCCGCAGCAACTCGTCGCCGCGGTTGCCGTAGTAGCCGATCGCCGAGCCACAGACAAAAACCTTTGGCTTCTCTTCCGCCTGCGCGAGCGCCTGCGACAGATTCGTCGTCCCGACGACCCGGCTGGTCGCGATCTTGGCCTTCTTCGCCTCGGTCCATCGTCCAAAAATTGATTCCCCGGCAAGATGAATGACAGCGTCGAAGCCGGAAACCGCTTCGGGCGGGATCGGCTTTGCCGGATCCCATGCGATCTGGGTCTCCCCCGCAGCCCGACCGCGGACCAGGCGGACCACGGACCATCCGCTGGCCGCGAGAGAGGGCAGCAGAGCCGCGCCAATCGGGCCGGACACGCCGCTGACAAGCACTTTGGAGTTCATCGCCAAGTGATTGTCACTCTAACAGTTTGCGCCGCGAAGCAACAAACTGCGGATAAGTCTGAACACTCTCGTCCCTTGATTGGGCCGAATCTGTTTGCCGCACAGACTGACGACGTTGCCCCGGAGAAATTACTTAATTTGGTGCCTCCTCCAGGAAGTGCTAGTCAGGGATAAATCGAAAGTCGAATTCCATCTTGTCCGGGATTAAATGCACCTTCGAGCGGTAATTCCGCAGCGAAGGGGCTGTCTCTGAAAGGCAACCGCCGCTGCCATCAATTTTGAGATCTTTTGATTTTGCCGATGTAAGGATTTGTTAGAGAGGTCTAGTTCCTCCCGCACTGGGACGGGCCACGGACGCTTAACAAGCGTAGGACGATTTGACACACTCGAAACGCCAGAAATGCATCATACTGTGTAATCTGGTACCGAAATGGAGCCGGTATTTCGGTCAATCGCTTTATCCCAGAGCATCTGTTTCCAGTTAGTGAGCCATCCAGAGTAATCTGGTTCAAACGTCAGCCGCGTCGCACAATATCAAGAAAGTTGTTTCAATTAAGTGGTCTGGCGTGGAGAGATATTGTTCATGGCCCTGCGGTTCAAGTTCGGCCTCATAATTCCTTTGCTATCTGCGGGTTTGCTGGGCGGATCGGTATCGCTGGCACAACTGACGCAGCCAGCATCGGGGATGAAGCCGGAAACTCCCGCGCAGGCAGCGATCGTCGATCCGCCGGATGGTCAGCCGCCGTCGGGATGCGTCAGCGGATCGGTCGTCGATCAAAGTGGAGCGGTTGTCGCCGGCGCGCAGGTGAAAATCAGCCGCGACAATCAACCTTTGACCCAGCCGGCGACCACCGGCGGCAACGGGCAGTTTTTTCTTGCGAATGTGGCTCCCGGGCCCTTTCAGCTCACCATCACCTCCTCCGGCTTCGCAGCAAAGATGCTTTCCGGTGTGCTCCATTCGGGAGAAATCGACGCCGTCCCGCCGATAGCGCTTGAGGTCGCGTCCTCGGTCACCGCAGTGCAGGTTGGGGTCACACAGCAGGAGGTGGCGCAGGAGCAGATCAAGGTCGAAGAGAAACAGCGCGTTCTTGGGCTTGTCCCGAATTTTTACGTTAGCTATGTACCCAATGCGGCGCCCCTGACTCGAAAACAAAAGTTTCAGCTGGCTGGCAAAACCGTGATCGACCCATTCACGCTTGTGATGGTCGCCGGGGCTGCCGGGGTTGAGCAATGGCAAAATCACTTCATCGGATACGGCCAGGGTGTTCAAGGCTACGCCAAACGCTTCGCCGCCAACTATGGCGATACGCTTACCGGCACTTTTATCGGCGGCGCGATCTTGCCATCGCTGTTTAAGCAAGATCCGCGATATTTCTACAAGGGGACTGGAAGCTTCGGATCGCGCTTCTTATATGCCGTCGCCATGGCGGTCGTCTGCAAAGGCGACAACAGGCGCTGGCAGCCGAATTACTCGAACGTTCTGGGCAGCCTGGCCGCCGGGGGCATTTCAAATCTTTACTATCCGGCGCAAGACCGCAATAGCGCTGCATTGACCTTCGACAATGCAGCCATCGGCATCGCGAGTAATGCCATCGGCGACATATTCCAGGAATTTATCATCCCAAAACTAACGCCGCACCGCCCCCACGCCAGCTTGACACAGCAGTAGACCGCGCCCCAGGTTCCCTTCGAGAATGGCTCTGCACGGGAGCTATAATCGTACATGCCGAGTCTGCGGGAAACGATCGCCACGACCGCTTTGACGCTCACCAAGTTTCGCGAGTTGATGAAGCGGATCCAGGAAAATCGACCGCAGGACGATCTCTCGATCGTTAAGAAAGCCTACGAATACTCACTGAAGCATCATGAGGGGCAGATGCGCGCTTCGGGCGAACCTTACCTGGTTCATCCGCTGGAAGTGGCGCTGGTGCTGGCTGATATGAAAATGGACCCGGTGGCGATCGCTGCCGGGTTGCTCCACGATTCGGTGGAAGACACCTCGGTAACAATTGTCGACATCCGCAAGGAATTTGGCGAGCAGGTCGCACACATCGTCGAAGGCGTAACCAAGATCAGCAAAATCGACTTCGCCACCCGCGAAGAGGCGCAGGCCGAAAACCTGCGCAAGATGATGCTGGCCATGGTCGATGACATCCGGGTGGTGCTCATTAAGCTGGCCGACCGGCTGCACAACATGCGCACCCTGGAACACCTTCAACCCGAGCGCCAGCGCAAGATCGCCGAAGAGACCCTGGAGATTTATGCTCCCATCGCGCACCGACTCGGCATGGGCAAGATTCGCGGCGAGCTGGAAGATTTGGGCTTTCTTTTCCTCGATGCCGCCGGCTACGAACAGGTGGAAAAAGCGGTCAACGCCCGCCGCAAGCAGGGCGAAGCCTTTCTCGCGAAGATGCAGGCCATCATTCAGGACAAGCTCAGAGAAGCCGGAATACAGGCGAAGGTTGAGAGCCGAATCAAGCGCCTATACAGCATTCATAAGAAGCTCCAGCGGCAACGCATTAGCGTGGAACAGGTTTACGATCTCTTTGCCATGCGCGTCATCACGCGCTCTCTGCAGGATTGTTACGCGGTGCTCGGCATTATTCACAATATCTGGCGGCCGGTGCCTGGAAGAATCAAAGATTTCATCGCCATGCCGCGGCCAAATTTTTATCAGTCGCTGCATACCTCGGTGATTACGGAAGACGGGACGCCGTTCGAAATTCAGATTCGCACCGAAGAGATGCACAAGATGGCCGAGGAGGGCATCGCGGCGCACTGGAAGTACAAAGACGGCCCGGTCTCGGCGCAGGATGAGCAGCGGCTGGCATGGCTGCGGCAGGTGGTCGAGTGGCAGCGGGATGTCAGCGATCCGAACGAGTTTTTGTCGTCACTCAAGGTCGATCTTTATCCGGAGGAGGTTTACACGTTCTCCCCGAAGGGCAAAGTCGTGGTTCTGCCGCGGGATGCCACGCCCATCGATTTTGCATACACGATTCATACCGAAGTCGGCCACACCTGCGTGGGCGCGAAGGTAAACGGCCGCATGGTGCCGCTGCGGCACAAGCTGCATTCCGGCGACATCGTCGAAATCATCACGCAGGCCGGCCACAAGCCCAGCCGTGATTGGCTGGGCTTGGTGAAGTCGTCGCGGTCACGCAACAAGATCAAGCACTGGCTGAATGTTCATCAGCGCGAGCGATCGATCGAAATCGGGCGCAAGCTAATCGAAAAAGAGGCTCGCAAATACCGCATCGCTCTAAAAGACATTAAGGATGAGGACCTGCTGCGCGTCGCCGGCGGATATGGGTTTGGCAAAATTGATGACCTGATGTCGGGCATCGGCTACGGAAAATATTCAGCGCGGCAGGTTCTGGGGCGCTTGCTTCCGCCGGACGCATCGCCATCGCTGGCGGGGGATATCGAGGCCGAGGGGTTATCGAACAAGCCCGGAGCCATCGCCAGTGTGGTGCGCCGCGTCTTTGGCGATCACAACGCCATCATGGTCAAAGGCCAGGGCGACATGCTGGTCTACCGTGCCCGCTGCTGCAATCCGATTCGCGGGGAGAGCATCGTCGGCTACATCACACGCGGCAAAGGAGTTGCGGTTCACTCGCTGAATTGCCCGAATGTAACCAATCTAATGTACGAACCCGAGCGGCGCATCGATGTGGAATGGGGCCGCGACGAGACGACGCCAACGTCGTACCCTGTCAAGCTCACGGTGTATTGCGATGACCGTTTCGGAATGCTGAAAAACATTACCAGCGTGATTGGCGACGCGCAGAGCAACATTCGCAACATTGGGGCGCACACCTCGAATAGCCAAGCCAGCGTGGAAATCGTGCTCGATATTTCCGATCTAAAGCACCTCGAGCAAATCATGGCGGGATTGAAGAAAATTCCCGGGGTGCATGAGGTGCAGAGGCTGCAGAAGATCTAAGCGATGTCGCTAGCGGCAAGTCGGTCTGATTGCCCGCCCATAACTCTGTACTTTCGTGCTAAATTCAGTTTTCGTATATTAACGGGCGAAACCTCCTCCTATGCGCGAAATAATCTCCACCAAAGACGCTCCCCAGGCTATCGGCCCATACTCGCAAGCCATCAAAGCAAATGGTTTCATATTCACTTCCGGGCAGATCGCCATCGATCCGTCGACGCAGCAGGTTGTTGCCGGAGATGTGGCGGCGCAAACTGAGCGGGTCTTGCGCAACTTATCTGAGATCCTTGAGGCTGCGGGCAGTGGGTTGGGCAAGGTTGTTCGATCGGCCGTCTTTCTCAAGAACATGGATGACTTTGCGGCCATGAATCAGGTATATGGAAAATACTTCAGCTCCGCTCCACCGGCGCGCTCGACTGTAGAAGTCGCGCGGCTGCCCAAGGATGTGCTCGTGGAAATTGACGTGATCGCGCTCGAGTAGGAAAATTTAGCCGTGGGCATATCAGGGGCTGAGGCCCCATGCTTTGGCTCGGATTCTTGTTTATTGAAATTGACAATTGGAGGTCGAATGGAATGAGAAAGTACTTCGCGCTCGCGATCTTGATTTCGATATCGGCAATGCCAGTCCTCGCGCAGGAAGCAACCGCAAAGCCCGCCGCGAGCACGACCTCGCCCACCAAAGTCACAGGACCTGGAGTCAAGACCGACTCCGGCCTGCAGTATTGGGATATACGAATCGGGAATGGCACGACCGCCAAGGAAGGCAGCCGCGTGCGAGTCCACTATACGGGCTGGCTCACCAATGGTAAGAAGTTTGACAGCTCCGTCGATATCGGCAAACCCTTCGATTTCACCATCGGCAATGGCGAAGTCATCAAGGGATGGGAAGAGGGTGTGGCTGGAATGAGAGTGGGAGGCAAGCGCCAATTACGCATTCCACCGGCTCTGGGTTACGGCGCCGATGGCACCCCCGGCGGCCCGATTCCGCCGAATGCGACTCTCATCTTCGATGTCCAGTTGCTGGGGGTGCAGTGATCGGCGTTCGGCAGGAAGAGATTCGCCCCTGAACACGCCAGAACTGCGAAATCCGGGCTGGCTCAGCGATCTCTGCCGGCTAATATTTCTCTACGCCTTAACCACTTTGCCGCTGCGCAGGCAGGATGTGCAAACACGCATGCGCTTGGTCGTTGCGCCAACGCGGGCGTGCACAGGGCGAAGATTGACGTTCCAGCGCCGCTTCGTAACATTGTGGGCGTGGCTGATGCGGTTTCCGGATTGCGGCTTCTTCCCGCAAATTTCACACTGTTGTGACATGACTGCTTCCTGATCCTTTCAGAACCTGACGCAAACGTTTATTTTAGCCGATCCGGCCGTTTCCCACAATTCGCCCGCACCGCGCCGGAGCGGTAAAATTGGAAGGCGCAATTGCGAACTGACTCCCAGCTGCCGGAGGAAATTTCATGTCGAGCACAAAAGCTACGTTAGCGGAAAGCGCTCTGGTTCTGGTTTTCCTGGGAATTCTCGCTGGAGCCCTCGGCGGCCTTGCGGTTGGAGTTGTCACCATGCCCAAAACTGCCTCCTCCGCTGCAAACCACTAACCCCGGCCCTTGCATCGCCGACCCGCAAGCGAACGCGGCATTCTCCGTGCGATACTGAAGATCATGCAGTCGCCTCTTCAGTCGCCCACCGCAGCGACCGATCCCAAGTCAGTCAAGGTAAACCTGAGCACCGGCAACGGAATGGATATCGAGTGGCGAGATGGCCACGTTTCGCACTATGCGTTCGTATTCCTTCGCGATGCCTGTCCCTGCGCGATGTGCAACGAAGAGCGCGAAAAATCTCAGCGGAAACCGGGCGAGCCACCCAAGCTGGCTCCCGGCACCCTGCCCATGTTCAAACCGGCGGCGAAGCCAGTTTCAGCCGAAGGCATCGGCAAATATGCCATCCGATTCAAGTGGAACGACGACCACGACCTGGGAATTTACTCCTGGAAATACCTGCGCGAGGTTTGCCCGTGCGCTGAATGCAAAAGCGGGCAAAGGCCAAACGGGCTCTAAGCATGAGACGCGTCGCCCCGGCAGGCCGCTTTATAATCCCGATATGTCAACATCGGTAGACGCTCCGGCCGCCGCGCGTACGGCCTATGAGCCTGTGATCGGCCTGGAGGTGCACGTACAACTTCTGACAGCGAGCAAGATTTTCTGCTCATGCTCGACTCGTTTTGGAGCGCCGCCCAACACGAATGTTTGCCCGGTCTGCCTCGGAATGCCGGGAGCATTGCCGGTCCTAAATCGCAAGGCCGTCGAGTTCGCTGTACTTGCGGCGATGGCTCTGAAATGCCGCATCAACCAGACTTCGATTTTTGCGCGCAAGAATTATTTCTATCCCGACCTGCCCAAGGGCTACCAGATTTCGCAATACGACAAGCCGCTGGCCGAGCACGGCTACATCGAAGTCTCTTCCGGGAAGGGTACTGCAAAAAAGAAAATCGGCATCACCCGCGTACATCTCGAAGAAGACGCCGGCAAAAGCCTGCACGAAGGTTTTTCGGATTCCGACGAAAAGACCGCTATCGATCTCAACCGCACCGGAGTGCCGCTGATCGAAATTGTCAGCGAGCCCGATATCGCCACTCCTGAAGAGGCCTACGAATATCTGACTCGTCTGAAAGAAATCATTCTGTATACGGGCGTAAGCGACTGCAACATGGAAGAAGGCTCGCTGCGAGCCGATGCTAACGTGAGTGTGCGTCCGCGCGGACAAAAAGAACTGGGCACCAAGACCGAAATCAAGAATGTGAACTCGTTCCGCTTCATTCGCGAGGCATTGGTGTATGAGATCGCGCGGCAGATCGATGTCATCGAGTCGGGCGGCGCGATCACGCAGGAAACGCGGCTCTACAACTCGCATGAAGGAAAAACCTACAGCATGCGCTCCAAGGAGCAAGCGCACGACTACCGGTACTTCCCTGAACCCGATCTGTTGCCGTCGGTTGTCGATGAAAAATGGAAAGAGGAAATCGCCGAAAAGTTGCCGGAACTGCCGGAAGCCCGTCGAGCGCGCATTGTGGCGGAATACGGTATCACCGAATACGACGCGCAGGTGCTGACGGTTTCCAAGTCGCTTGCCGATCGGTTTGAGGCCGCGGCGAAGGCCGCGAAGAACCCTAAACGCGTCGCGAACCTGGTTCAGAGCGAATTGATGGGCCGCCTGAAGGCCACTGGTGCGGCGATCGAGCAGTCGCCAATTTCGATGGAAGGCGTGGCAGCATCGGCTGATCTGGTTGAGAGTGGAGCGATCTCTGGAAAAATGCTCAAGGATCTTTACGATCTGGCGTTCGCGCGCAACAAGGATTTTCCCGCAGTTTACGAAGCAGAAGGACGTCCCCAACAATCGAACGATACGTCGGCTCTCGAAACGACTATTGAAGAGATAATCGCCGCGAATCCCAAACAGCTCGAACAGTACCGCGCCGGCAAAAAGACCGTGGCTGGATTTTTCGTTGGGCAAGTGATGAAGGCCTCAAAGGGCCAGGCCAATCCGCAGTTGGTCAACGAATTGGTGACAAAAAAGCTGGGCTAATCGCCCGCATTCCACATAACCGAAGTACTACCGGCAGCAGTGACTTCTGCCATCTGATTCCCCTCTCATCTCCCCGCTACGATGATCCGGGCCTGTGTTTCTTTATCTTTGTGTCCTCAGGGCCGACCGTTCGAGAAACATCATGAAGATCAAAGGTGACCGCGTCATCAGCATCGCTACGCTCATAGCGTCGGTAGTTGCCATTTTCCTGGCCCTGAAGAGGCCGGCTCCGGTAGCTCACCCGCAGACCCCCGACGCGATTGCAGCCAATGCTCAGTCGTTTGACCAGAAAATGGAGAAGCTGGAGCAGGCATCGCAACCGGCGCCCCCACCACAAGCGTCCATAGCGCGTTATCAATCGACGCAGCAGGAGAACGGCGCTCCGGTTTATTCAAATGTTCCGCCGGATTCACAGTCCGCTTCTACAGCCACTCCCGCCAGTGCCCGGCCGAAAATTGATTCGCCGAAGACCGAGGTTCACATCAACTCTGACGAAGTCGGAGCGGTATTGGCGCAGGCTCTGGGCGCGGTTGGCGGAGGTCAACTCGCGCCTGACTCAAACATCGGCAGCGGCGCTCCAGCCATTAAGGATCAGCAAGTGAGCTTCGACGGCGATGTGGTGCACGGTCAGTTCCTCACAGAAATTGCCGGCAAAGACGTCTGGGTTACGGTTTCAGGGCACCTCGGCTCGAAGGATGGGTACGCCACCTTCGACCCGACCGAATTTAAAGTCGGCGATTTGAATGTGCCGGTTTCGCTGGTGAATCCCGCATTGCAGAAAAAGCTCACCGAACAGCGGGACCGGATGAAGCTTCCCGATTATATCGGCGACGTCAAAGTGGAGAATGGCGAACTCGTGATGCAGCAGAAGTGAGGGCTCGCAGCGCCGCTTGCAGCCGCAACGCCAGTTGTATTTGATGAACGTCGAAAAACGAACAACGGCTATGGTGGCGGAATCTGAACCACAGTCAAGAGCGTTGCGCCGCTCGCTGCGAAGGGCGAACCGGATAGAGGAGTGAGCGCGCCGCTGGTGCTATTGATGGTGAAGCCTTGGATGCCCGTGGAACTGGCGACGTAAAGATATTGGCTGAGGGAATAGAAGGAATCAACGGCCATGGAAAAGCCCACTATAGGAATAGGAAAGCCGGAAAGCGGAGTGAGCGCTCCCGTCGACTCAATGCTATAGCCGGAGATGCTGCCGTCGTCGTCCGACATGCCCTGGTTGAGCACGTAGATGAATTCGTTGGGGGTGTCGTTGGCGAAGACAATCGCGGCAGGGTTGTTTCCCGAGGCGAAAGGCGAATTCGGGACGGGTGTGAGGGCTCCGGTGCCGCTGACGATGGAGAATCCGGCGATCTGATCGGTTAGCGACAGCGTGGTATAGACATAGGAACCGGTGTCGGCGATGCCGTCGGGCGAGCCATCCGTTTGTCCCGGAATCGCAAACGGCGAGTTGGGCACGACGGTTAGCCCTCCAGTGGAACCAATTGTGAAGGCGGAGACGCTGCCTGGGAAACCGGCGTCCGGAGCGTAAAGGAACTCTCCAGAAGGATCGGTGGCGAGAGAGACACTGCTTCCTGAAACAAAAGGAGATCCCGTAATTTCAGAGGGCACACCGGCTGCGCTTATGGAAAACGCATCGACCTGGGCAATATCGGCGGCATAGAGAAAGCTGCTGTTGGTCGGCGAAAGCAGGGCAGATGGAGCGGTAAGTGTTCCGGTTGAGAAGGGAGAGCCCTTGAGCGCCGTCAGCACGCCGGTTGTTTGGTCGATGGAGAAGCCGTAGAGCTGTGATTGGGAACGGGAAGAGGCAAAAAGAAACTGGCTGTTCACGGACGTGAGGCCGTCGCTGATGGAATAGGGGATGGGCACGGAGCCAATGGCGGTAAGCACTCCGCTGTTCTGGTCAATGGCAAAGGCCTGAATCTGGCCAGTCACGCCGAAGGCATAGAGAAACCGGGGGCCAGGGGTGGCCGGGCAGGCCGAGGTTCCTGAGCCGCAGGTGCAGGTGCCCACGCTGCTGGCCGGGGCGTCGCAAATGATCGGCCGGATGTTGGTGCCGCAGGAGGTCAGGGCCCAGGACAATGCAAGCACCGAAACCAATCTGGCGGGGATTCGAAGCGTGCTGATCGGCATAAGACCTCACCGTAGGTTGCAGGTTAAGCGCTGAAGGACGCTGCACGATCGCAAATTGGAACACTTTCTAGAGTGCCCCAACCCGGGACGAGCCAGAGAGTTTTCCGCATTGTGCGGATTCATCCTACACCGCAAACGGAAGGCGCGCACTTTGGTCGCAGATCCCAGATCAAACCAACCCTTTGGGGAAAGGTTTGCAATGTCGTTATTCGGTATTGCGGTACCGATCTTGCGGGAAAGAGCCCAGAATGCGCGTTCATCAGAACCAAGTCAATTCCTATGCCCAGTTGGATGCGATGAACGCCGCCCAAAAGGCGGCAGCCAAGCGTCAAGCGGATAAAACCCGGAAAAAACTGCTCGAAATGGCTCCCGAATCGTCCTGCGAGGCTGATTCAGAAGCATGCGTGGTGCAGTTTGAGCCACATGATGAGCAGGAGCCATCCGGGCAGAAGAATCAGACAGAGCCGCCTGGCTCGAAGCAGCCCGGCTTGAATCGACCCGGCTCGCAACAATATCGAGCGGAGATCGATTCCGCCGACGAGCACAGGCCGATTTCAGATTGGATTTAGCAACAGCAAGGCCGCAACGCTCGGGGGCGGAGCGGCGGTTGCGCCGCCGGCTTCCGATGCCGCCTCCTACTCGCGCCACTCGCGTAATACTCTTTCCAATATTTTCGCTGCCGACCCCAGCTGGCCCAATTCGCGGCGGCTGAGCGTCAGCAGATGATTCGCCAGATACTCGATGCGCCGCGCCCGTCCCTGCTGAAGAAGCTGTGAGCCTTTCTGCGTGGCGCGGATGTTCATTCTCCGCGCATCGCCAGGGTCACGGGTAATCTCGACCAGCCGGCTGCGTTCGAGCCCAGCGACGATGCGGCTCATCGTTGGGGGCTTGACTTGTTCTGCGACCGCCAATTCCCCAAGCGTCTTCGGACCTGCAAAAACCAGCACAGATAGAGCGGAAAGCCGGGCGGGACCTTGGCCCGTAGCGGCATCCTGCTTGCGCAACCGCCGCAACAGATGAATGGCCGCTGAATGCAGCCGGTCGGCGGTCGCCAGGGTTTCTTCGCGCAAGGCAATGAATTCGGACTTGACTTTCCTCATCGACTATAGTTAGCTATGCTAACTAATTTCACGAAGGAGGTCAATCATGACCACAACAGGAATTGGCATTACACGCCTGGGGCAAATCGCCATCAACGCCAAAGATGTCGACCGCGCCGCGGCTTTTTATCAGGATGTGCTGGGGCTGAAACTGCTCTTCAAAGCTCCGCCGGGGCTGGCGTTCTTCGACTGCGGAGGCGTCCGCTTGATGCTCGATCGCTCGGACAAGCCCGAGTTCGATCATCTCAGCTCCGTTCTGTACTTCGCTGTGCCTGATATTCAGGCTTCGTATCAAAAGCTAAAGACGAGTGGCGTTAAGTTCGAAGACGAACCTCATCTGATTGCGAAAATGCCCGCGCACGATCTGTGGATGACGTTCTTCCGCGACTCGGAAGGAAACCTCATGTCGCTGATGAGTGAAGTGGCGCGAGGCTGAGTTTTGTGAGGGTCGAAATGCCAGATGCTTCCCTGCCGATGACCGGAACATCCTGTTATCATCGTGTCCGTAGGCGGTTATGGAAGACGAAGAACCAATTCCTTATATTTCCGGTTCAGGAGAAGGACTCATGGAAGAAGGTCCAGCAGGACACTCGGCAGCGCGGCGCAACGAAGATATCGCGCTCGATCTGATGAAGTTTGTGGCGATGACCACGGGCTACGGGCGAACCACTTCGTCCGGGGTAGGATTTCAGGGCACGGGATCGGCTTCCAAACCCGACGAATACGCCGCGCAATTGCTCGAACTCTACGCCAAGTGCCGCGGCGCTGTAGAGGGGAAAAAGTAGGGGTATCGCCCAATTCTCTGTGCCTCTAGTGACCGGGAAAAGAAAACCGCGGCTGTGCGGCCGCGGTTTTAGTCATCGCGATCCTCAATCGCCAAGTACACGGCTGAGTTTTCTTACCGACGGCCCTTCCTGGCTTTCTTCTTTGCTTTTGCCTTTTTCGCGGGCGCTTTCTTCTTCTTAGCTTTCTTAGCCGGCTTTTTCTTGGCAGCTTTCTTCGCCGGTTTCTTTTTAGCCGCTTTTTTTGCCGGGGCTTTCTTCTTGGCGGCGGGTTTGCGGCCGCCGCCTCCGCCCCCGGCGGGAGCTGCAGGTCTAGGTGGAGATGGAGGGGTGGGAGGCGCCGGCTCACTCATCGTCGGCTCCGCGCCGCCGGGCTCTTCCTCTTCCTCTTCTTCCTCTTCGAAATCTTCTTCCAGCGACTCGCTGTAGGCGCCGCTGTCGCCGAAGTCTTCTTCTTCATCGCGTGCGTAGAGAGTGGGGTCGTAAAGCGTCATTGCTCCTCCTGATCTTTATTTGGCCACCTGGAGCATCCTCGCACCAGATCGCCGGGGACGAAAATTAAAAGACCAACAAAAATCGTGTGCTCGAACGGCGCGCGATTATAGCACGACGTTAAGTGCAGCCTGCAAGGGCTGAGATCACATGGGCCTGCCTATCCTGTTAACACACCAGGCGACGGAATGGAAGAAGATTCGACGCAAGGCAGGCAAAGAACGCGGGCCCGCCAATGCCCATGTCATAAGGCGAGCATAAACCGGGACCTATTGGCTTTTGAAGAGTTTGGCCGCAACGGGGACCGTCAGCATGTTTGTTTACTGCGTGGGCTGGACAACCAGGATCATGCCTGGGCGAAGGGTGGCAACGTTCCCGTTATTTCGTTTCAGGGCGGCGACCGTGGTTCTGTAAGTTGTGGCAATCGAATAGAGAGTTTCGCCGGACTTCACCGTGTGCCGGAGCACGCCGGCTGACTCGGAAGACGTTGATCCGGAAGAGGCTGGTTCGGAAGAGTCTGATGCTTCAGACCTCGCCGCCTGGGATTTGGCCACTTGGTGCGCGGGCGCTTTCACACTCGTCGTTTCAGTCGGCTTCCGTGTGTGAGAAACAGGCTTGTGCGATGCGGCGGAAGCGGTTTCGCTTGTGGGCGTTACGGGCAGGTGCAGGGCCAGCACCTTCCTGCCTCTCAGGCTGTCACCGCGAAGTCCGTTCCAACGGCGGACCATTTGTGACGAGATACCGAAGTTCTCAGCCACGGTTTCGACCGTATCTCCCTTGCGGACTTTGTAGCGGGTGATCCGGCGGGCGTAGGTAGCAGTATCGCTCAGCGGGTGTTTTCCAGGCGTGACCGGGATAATCACTCTT
>CAZGXY010000018.1:0-210388 GCA_964530145.1 uncultured Acidobacteriaceae bacterium
TACCGATCTTCGCCTTGGTGGGCCGTTACCCCGCCAACTAGCTAATCAGCCGCGACCCCCTCCTCAAGCGGATTGCTCCTTTGATCTTGCGATGTTATGCGGTATTAGCATCGGTTTCCCGATGTTATTCCACACTCGAGGGTAGGTTAGTCACGTGTTACTCACCCGGTCGCCACTTTACTCAGGGATTGCTCCCCTTTCTCGTTCGACTTGCATGTGTTAGGCACGCCGCCAGCGTTGA
Organism: uncultured Acidobacteriaceae bacterium; assembly: GCA_964530145.1. GTDB lineage: Bacteria > Acidobacteriota > Terriglobia > Terriglobales > Acidobacteriaceae > Sulfotelmatobacter. The sequence goes on from CAZGXY010000018.1 coordinate 242, forward strand.
TTCTGAGCCAGGATCAAACTCTCGTTTGAAACCTGATGCCTGCCGACGGGTAGAAGGCAGGCTGCCATCGCCGGGCTCGAAAGCCGGGATGGCGCCACTTGCGCCCCTCTTGCGAGGAGTGCGAGTGGTCTATCTTGTGAGATCGTTCAGACTTATGCCCGAATGATTTCTCACGACTGGCACGTTCAACCTAGTTGTCAAAGACCGAATCGCGGTCCGCCAAGGCGGCGCGAATTCAGTCCAGGCGAACTCACTGCTAGAGTGAATCCGACTGTCCTCGAAACCTTACAAACATACAGTGCGGCGGAAAATCCTGTCAACGCTTCCATCCCACAGGTTTTCCAGATGATTTCCACATCGGGAATGCGGGAGCGGACGGGAGAGCGGCGAAAAGCAGGTTCCTCACCCGCGCTTTGCACGTGTTCGGAATGACATCATTGGCCGACTTTGGCACAACGAAGCTTTTGCGCTCGTTACGGCACGCAACAGTATGGCCTTCCGTCCGGCACAACGCTCAAATTTCGGCGCAGGCCAAAACGGAAGACAAGAAATTGAGAAAAGATCTTACTTTGGAGGCCCTTGCCTTGAAGGTACCCTTCGGAACAATTTATGCCTTAGCGGACTCGCCAGCGGCAGAAGTTTTGCTCTGAATGAAGTTCCGTGGCCGGAACGAATCGAAGGCGATCACGCCCTCTTAATACTTAGATGCCGGACGGCGACGAGAGTTGCAAAAAATGCCCGGCTAGCCACACAAATGCTCTCGGTTCATTGTTTATAGCAGATGAATGGGCGGGAGCGCAAGGGGGAATTTACAAAGTTGGTTCTGGGGGCGTTAAGCGCGCTTGATTTCGTAGAGCATGCGCTCACGGAGAATGGTGTTGGCGCGGGTCTGGTAACCTTTGCCTCGCTTCTTCAGCCACACGACTACATCGGCGTCGAGACGCATGGAGACGGCCTGCTTCACAGGACGGTAGAATTTGCCGCGGACTGCGTTTTTCCACGCTTCGGGCGGGAGTTCGGGAATGTCGGAGGTATCGATCTGGCTATCCGGTAGTACGGCCAGGGCGGAGAGCATCCGCTTCTGTTTCGCACTAAGTGGCTGGCCGGGGAGCCGCTTCACCCTTACTTCGGCTTTCCTTTCGGCTTTCGAATTTTTAGTTGCTGTGAGCATATATGGTCCTTTCCCGAGGCGTTGCTTTTCGAGCGGAAACGATTCGAACAAATTCTTCGCCTTCATTCGTGTGAACCGCGAGAAGGATGCTGAGGTCGTTCACCATTCCAATGGTGTTGCCAACGCTCAAAGTGCGGAAGATCGCTTAACCTGGAGGAGTCGGGGACCGTGGTGCCCAGCTTTGCAACGGAGGCAAAGCTGGGGCAGCCTCGGTCGTGGTAGTCTCGGCAAAGCTGGGCCAGCCCCCAACCGATATGCTTGGGAAACCTAATACTTGGGAATTTTGGGATCGACGCGGTCGGACCAGGCGGTGATGCCGCCGGCCAGGTTGTGAACCTTGGTGAATCCTGACTGCTGGAGGAAGGCGACGGCCTTGGCGCTGCGTCCGCCCATTTTGCAGTGGACTACGATTTCGCGGCTGGAATCGAGTTCGCTGACGCGCCGGGGAAGGTCGTTGAGCGGAATGAGATGTCCGCCGAGATTGCAAATCTGGTACTCGTGCGGCTCACGCACGTCGAGGACGAAAAGATCCTCTTTCGCATCGAGACGGCGTTTGAGCTCTTCTACCTGGATTTCAGGAACTCCATTGGACACCGGTTTCTCCTCCCCACGAATGCCGCAAAATTGGTTGTAGTCTATCAGTTTTGTGACGGTGGGGTGCGTGCCGCAGACAGGGCAATCGGGATTTTTGCGGAGCTTGAGTTCGCGGAATTTCATGCCGAGAGCGTCGATGAGCAGCAGGCGGCCGATGAGCGGATCGCCGATGCCGAGGATCAGCTTGATGACTTCGGTGGCTTGCATGACTCCGACAAGGCCGGGAAGAATGCCGAGGACTCCGCCTTCGGCGCAGGAGGGGACGAGCCCGGGGGGTGGGGGCTCGGGATAGAGGCAGCGATAGCAGGGGCCGTCTTCGGTGGCGAAGACGCTGGCCTGGCCTTCGAAGCGGAAGATCGACCCATAGACGTTGGGCTTGCCAGTGAGGACGCAGGCGTCGTTGACGAGATAGCGGGTGGGAAAGTTGTCGGTGCCGTCGGCAATGATATCGAAGTCGCGGAAGAGTTCGAGGGCGTTGTCGCTGGTCAGGCGGGTATCGAAGGTGCGGATGTTTAAGAACGGGTTGATGGCTTTTAATTTGTCGGCGGCAGAATCGAGTTTCTTGCGGCCTACGTCGGCGGTGGAGTGAATGATCTGGCGCTGGAGGTTGGTGTAATCGACGACGTCGAAATCGACCAGGCCGAGGGTGCCGATGCCGGCTGCGCCCAGATAGAGAGCGAGAGGCGAGCCCAGGCCGCCGGTGCCGATGCAGAGCACGCGCGCGGCTTTCAGCTTCTGCTGGCCCTCCATGCCGACCTCGGGCATGATGAGGTGCCGCGAGTAGCGCAGGATTTCATCCTTGCTGAGGGTTGCTGGAAGTTCGGTGGTGATGGTGGCCATAAATCCTCTCGTCTTGTTTCTTAAAAATTTTCTCTTTTGGATTCTCGCGTCAGCTTCTTAATTTTACGATTGCGCGGGAGCGCCGCAGCGACTTAGTGACAGCAGGGACAACAACAGCGGATTGGAGTGGAAAGGTTCAACGGTTTCCCGTCCCTCAATTTCGTTGCCTGGAGATCCTTCGCTCCGCCTGAAAAGCGGCTGCGCTCAGGATGACGCCTAAATCCAGCCCCCGGCGATGGAGGGCACGATAGAAATGCTATCACCTTCCTTGAGGGCGGTGTCTTCTTTTTGCAGGTAGCGGATGTCCTCGTCGTTGACGTAGAGGTTGACGAAGGCGCGGAGCTTGCCGTCTTCAGTGTAAAGATGGCGGCGGAGTTCGGGATGTTGGGCCAGCAGGGCATTCATGGCTTCAGCTACGGTTATGCCGTTCACTTCAACCGTGGGCTGCTTGCCTACGTATTGCCGCAGCGGAGTGGGTATATGAATCTTGCTCATGATCTTAAGGATAATGATGCCGCGGCGGAATGGGAAGATTCAGATGGGAGCGGCTGGCTCGCTTAGGCTTGGGCGGAGTTGATTCGCGAATCTGGCTTCGGGAGGCTGCTAGGATTACTCCGTGACTCCGCTGCTTGAACTTAGCCATTTAAATATCGGCTTTCCGGTTGCCGGCGGTGCGGGATCGAATGGCGCCGCGCAGACGCTTCCGGCGGTGCGCGATCTGAGTTTTTCTATTTCCGCTGGCGAAGTGCTTGGGCTGGTCGGGGAGTCGGGATCCGGCAAGTCGATTACTTCCCTGGCGATCATGCGGCTGTTGCCGAACCAGGCGCTGGTTTCGGGGGAGGTTCTTTTTTCGGAGAATGGCGCGGCCCGCAGCCTGCTGGCGCTGCCGAACCAGGCGATGCGGCAGTTGCGGGGCTCGAAGATTGCGATGATCTTTCAGGAGCCGATGACGGCTTTGAATCCGGTGATGCGCGTGGGCGATCAAGTTGCCGAGGCGGTGTTGGCTCATGGAACTCATTCGAGGCGTGAAGCGGCACAGCTTGCCGTCGACGCTTTGAAGGATGTGGCGATCGCGGAGCCGGAGCGGCGGGCGCGGGATTATCCTCATCAACTTTCCGGCGGGATGCGGCAGCGGGTGATGATTGCCATGGCGATCGTGAACCGGCCGCAGCTGCTGATTGCGGACGAGCCGACCACCGCTCTCGATGTGACGATCCAAGCGCAAATTCTGGAACTGCTCGCCGATCTGCGGGCGCGCTTTGGATTGGCGATGCTCTTTATCTCGCACGATCTGGCAGTGGTTTCGAAGGTCGCGGACCGGGTCGCGGTGATGTACGCGGGAAATCTAGTTGAACTGGGTGGGAAGGGCGATATCTTTCGGGCGCCGGCGCATCCTTATACGCGGGGGCTATTGCAGGCTGTTCCTGACTTGAAGACGGACCGGCGACGGCCTTTGGGGACGATTGAGGGGACGGTGCCTCCGCTGCACGCGATGCCGAAAGGCTGCGCGTTTGAGCCGCGTTGTGAATTCCGCGTGCCTGAGTGCGGACGCGCGATGCCCGCTTTGCTGGAGATTGCGGCGGGACACTGGGCACGGTGCCCGGTGGTGAATGCGGGATAGATGACCTAACTGTTGACGGGTAGTGGTCCGGTTTGGCTTACGCGAGAAGCGGGTTACACGGGAGATCCTTCGCTACGCCTGAAAAACGGCTACGCTCAGGATGACGCAGGATACAAGGATGACGCCGCATAAAGGGTGACGCCGCATAAGGATCTTGAGGTTTCAACTCAAAGCGCACCTACCTGTTGACGGCCCGAGTATCCTCTACGCTCGGGCTCAGTCTATAATCGCGAGTTTGTCTGGTGTCCCTTGCGCATACTGCTACTTAGCGACATTCATGCCAATCTGGAAGCGTTGGAGGCCTGCCTGGCTGCGGCTCCGGCGCACGATCTTGTGGCGAATCTGGGCGATATTGTGGGCTATGGAGCTTCGCCGAATGAGGTCGTGGACCGCTCGCGCGAGCTGGGAAAGATTTTTGTGCGGGGCAATCACGACAAGGCTGCTACCGGGCTGCTCGAGTTGAATGACTTCAATCCGATGGCTGCTGCGGCCGCGATGTGGACGCGAGATCAGTTAACTCCCGAGCACCATGAGTGGGTACACGCGCTTCCGCAGGGCCCGAGGCCGCTGGAGGGAGTTTCTCAAGCGCAACTGGTGCACGGTTCGCAAACCGACGAGGATCTGTATGTGGTATCGCTGGGCGACGCACTGGTTCAGTTGCTGGCGGATACGACTCCGCTTACTTTTTTTGGGCACACGCACTTGCAGGGTGGATTCTTCGCCAACGGAAACAATGCGGATGGATTTCGTCCGGAATATAAGTCGGTGGGAAAAGCGGAATCGGTTTCACTGCAGTTGAAGCCGGATACGCGGTACATGATCAATCCCGGCTCGGTGGGGCAGCCGCGCGATGGAGACTGGCGGGCTGCGTTTGCTTTGTTCGATACGGAGGCGCAGGTGGTGCACTTCCATCGAGCGCCTTACAATCTGAAATCGGCGCAGGACCGCATCTTCGCGGCGAACCTGCCGCCGCGGCTGGCTACGCGGCTGGCTGCGGGACGGTAACGTGAGCCTGCACGCGCCGTTGTAAACTTCGGATATGCCTTACCCGTCACGGCCTGCCACGAAACATCTGTTCAATCCTCGCGAGGAATCGCATGGCGGAAATGTTCCTGAGCACTATCTCGTCGCACACAGCGATGGCGGGGCGCGCGGCAACCCCGGCCCGGCCGGTTACGGAGTGGTGATTGAGGACCAATCGGGGCGGAAGGTCGCGGACCTTAGCGAATACCTTGGTCACCAGACGAACAACTTTGCCGAGTATCAGGGGCTGATTGCGGCCCTTGAGTATGCTTTGCGGCATGGACCGAAGGCGCTTAAGGTGATCAGCGATTCGGAGTTGCTGGTGCGGCAGATCAAGGGGATTTACAAAGTAAAGAATCCCACCCTGCAGGATTTGCACGCGCGGGCGAAGGAATTGATTGCGAAACTGGAATGGTTTTCGATTGGGCATGCGTTGCGCGAACATAACCAGCAGGCTGACCGGCTGGCGAACGAGGCGATGGATAAAGGGATGGGACGCGCGAGGACGCAGACGAATGCGCCAGCGCTAAACACGGCGGCCGCTTCGCAGGAGTTCAGTGGCGTGGTGCGCAATGGCGTGGTGGAGTTGATTGGCGGCGACCTTCCTGAGGGCACACGGGTTCAGGTGCGGGCCAAGAAATAGAGCTCGCAAACTGCTATGCCCGGTTACGGCGCGGCTGACGTGTGGTCGTGCACGATCTTCCATCCTTCTGGAAATTTACGGAAGACCAGGGTGAATAGCCCATGCGGCGTTTTGCCATCCGACATGGTCAGGAGCCAAGCTCCTCGCGCGAAGGCGGAGTCTGCGCTGAGCATCTCAATTCTCAGCCGAGAAAATTCCAGTTTTCCCATTTCGTGCCCTGGGGCTGCATACTTTGCGCGATAGCGGTCCATCGCGGCCTGCCAGCCATCGTGCTCGTCTGCGCCGGAAAAAAACGTCAGGCCCGGCGAGTTCCAGTAACCTTTCATGAAGGCGTCGAGATCGTGGCGGTTCCAGGCTTCCTGCTGCTCGCGCAAGACCCGCTCGACAGCGGCTTTCGGCTCATCAGCGGCGCGGCATGGGGTAAGGGTTGCGAATGACGCCAGAAACGAAAATCCAATCAGGACGAGAAAGCAGCGAGCGGACATAGCGCCTCCTGTTGAAAGCGCAACAGTTTCGCACAATCGCGATGCTCAGAAAAGGCAAAATGGAAGTGCCGGCAATTTCTCGGGGATGAGGAAAGAAGCAGGTCCCTCAACCGCGCTGCGCGGGGGTTCGGAAAGACGGCTAATTCCGATGGCTTTAGCGCTAACCGCAGTCAAACGAAAGTTAAGCGCGTCCTTTTTTTGCCGCGACCGCTTTGCCGGCAACTTCCCAGGGACGCTTGGGACGATCGACGGGAGCTTTGTCGCGATCTTTGATGCGGTCGTAGTGGTAGGACTCGCTGACGGTGCCGAGCGACTCGTTGTAGAGGCTGGGCAATCCGAGGGCTTCTTTGAGTTCTTCGCTGAACGACTGCAGGGCTTTGAGGTGATCGGCTGTGGCGGGAATTTCTGTTTTTGAAGTCTTCATGAATTGCTGGTAACCACGGTTCACCAGCTTGGAGATTTCGCTGCCGACGAGGTAGCCGGGATAGGCAAAAATCTTGACGCCGTCTTCGGGAGTTTTCTGGATCGCCGCGGAGACGTTGTATTTTCTGAGGAAGACGCGGCCATTTGTGCCGGGCGCTTCGGTTACATCGAAACCGTGATCGCGCAGCCAGGCAAGCGCGTCATCGTAAGTTCGTGCTTCAATCTCTTTCGCCATTGTGATCTGCTTTCAGCCTGCTGATTAGATGCAGAGCAGGAGAGTACGTTCGTTTCTTATTTGCGGCGCATCGCGCTTGCAATCTTCGTCATCTAAAGACACCATACTACATAGCCTGTTTCGGCCTCCGTGCATAATTACGTTGGTCACGGTGCGATAGTTCAATATGGCTCAGCCTTTGTCCGATTTCGCTGGAGCGAGCGATGCGCACCGCGCGCCACGGGCCGCAGAGCCGCGGCCGGGATTGAGCCTGCTCGAGCGGATCGGGAATACTCCGCTGCTGCGGTTTGATCAGCTGACTGCGGAACTGCCGGGCGTGACACTTTTGGGCAAGGCCGAATGGCATAACCCCGGCGGTTCGGTGAAAGACCGCGCTGCGTCAAACATTGTGGCGCAGGGGCGGCGCAGCGGGCGGTTCGCTGCGGGAAAAACTCTGCTCGACGCTACCAGCGGCAACACCGGAATCGCTTATGCGATGCTGGGCGCGGCGGAGAGATTTCCGGTGACGCTGTGCATGCCGACTAATGTTTCGGACGAGCGTAAGAAAATTCTTGCGGCGTACGGCGCGAACATTATTTATACCGATCCGGGAGAAGGCTCGGATGGGGCGATTCGCAGGGCGCGGGAGCTGGCGGGGAAAAATCCCGAGTTATATTTTTACGCCGATCAATACTCGAACGACGCCAACTGGCAGGCACACTATTACGGCACGGCCAATGAAATCTGGCAACAGACGCAGGGCCGCATCACGCATTTTGTTGCGATGCTGGGCACGAGCGGAACCTTCATGGGGACGACGCGGCGGTTGCGGGAATTGAATCCTTCGATTCGGTGCGTTTCTTTGCAGCCGGATTCGGCGTTTCACGGGATTGAAGGCGCCAAGCACATGGCGAGTGCGATTGTGCCGAAGATTTACGATGCTGCCCTGGCGGATGAGAACGTTGAAATTGCTACCGAAGATGCGCACGCGATGGCACGCCGGGTTGCGCGCGAATGTGGATTGCTGCTGGGAATTTCTGCCGCGGCGGGGATTGTGGGGAGCTTGAAGATTGCCGATCGTCTGCAACTTCGGAAAGAGCAGCGGGCTGTGATGGTGACTATTCTTTGCGATTCCGGGGATAAGTACTTGAGTGAGAGGTTCTGGACGGAGTAGCGGGCCGTGGCGCGGCCGAGATCGTTTGACCACAGAGACACAGGGAAAACTCCAAAGCCAAGGATTGATCGATCGAGAAGTTTGGCCGGCCCTTATTCGGATTCATGATTCTCCCTGCGGGCCTGTATGAGATTCCTTATTCTTATGCTGAAATTTACTCTGCGGGATTATGACGCCATCCGGCGGCACGGTGAGGAAACTTATCCGCATGAGTGCTGTGGGATTCTGCTGGGACGCTTCGAATACGATGGCACGCGTGTGGTTACTTCGACGGCGCGCTGCGGAAATACGCGCACGGATTCGGCGCACAACCGGTACAGCATAGATCCGCGGGAGCTGGTGCGGGCGCAACGCGAGGGGCGCGAGCGCGGAGAGGATATTGTCGGGTTCTATCATTCGCACCCGGATCATCCGGCGCGGTGGTCCGAGACAGATTTTGCCGAGGCGCACTGGATTGGCTGCTCCTACGTAATTACGAGCGTGGAGAAGGGGAAAGCTGCGATTACGAATTCGTTCGAGCTGGCGGGGATGGATGAAGGAGATAAGAAGTTCTGTGACGAACCGGTCAAAATGGAATAAATCTGTCGCGCTGCAAGCTTTGAAATTCCTTGCCGGGCACGGGCTTTCCGCGATTTTCACATCTGGCAAATCCAAGCGATTGCGGCGGGAAACCTTCAACTTCCGGCTGAATCTCTGTTTGAACGTGCTTTCTCGAAACGGCGAGGTGCAGGCTGCACCAATTTTCGTCACCCGCTTGTGGACGGCGTGCACTCGGCTGAAAACAGGCGAGTTACGGAGTGCGATTTTCGATTGACGAAAAAAGCGGGAGCCGATAGAAACATACTCGTTCTTTGACAGCTTCTAAAGTTTTTCCGGTTGGTGCGGCGTCCGGGACTCAAGCAAAGTCACCCTCGAGATGAAAATCTCAAGGGAGGGCGAGCAAGGGTCAATAGCTAAGCGCTGGTCGAGGAGAACAAGAAGAAACGTCGAAGGCAGGATAGAGTTCCGAGGCGTTGGGTAGGTTTTTCCGGTTGGCGGTAAGCCCGGAGCCCGAGCGACAGATCGCAACGCGGTTTCCCTCAAAAGAAACTGCAAAGCAGGTCGAGCGAGGGTCTAACGCGAGCTACTGGCCGAGACGAACGGACCTGACATCACCTCGGAACTCTTATTGCTTTCTTTCCCGATTTATTCCCTGAAAATACAGTTGCGCCTCGCTGGCCCGCTCTGGGCTATGCCGGGGAGATTCCTCGTCCCGCTGGTGAAAACGTGGGACTTCGGAATGACGCTTGACATGCTCCATCGGTCCTAAAGCGGTATATTCCCGTGCTTTTTCGGCGGGTTTTTGTCGCGCTTGGTTTCGAGCATGGATAGGGCCTGGATCAGCTTTTTGCGGGTTTCGTGGGGCTGGATTATGGCGTCTACGAAGCCGCGGTCGGCGGCGACGTAGGGGCTGGCGAAGCGGTCGCGGAATTCTTCTACTCTGGCCTGACGCACTTCCTGCCGCGCGATGGCGTCCTTGAATTGATCGAGTTCGCGTTTGTAGACGATGTCGACTGCGCCTTCGGGACCCATGACCGCGATCTCGGCGGTGGGCCAGGCGTAGTTCACGTCCGTGCGGATGTGCTTCGACGCCATCACGCAATAGGCTCCGCCGTAGGCCTTGCGCGTGATTACTGTGATCTTGGGGACGGTGGCTTCGGCGAAGGCGAAGAGCAGTTTGGCGCCGTGCTTGATGATGCCGCCGTATTCTTGCGCGGTGCCGGGGAGAAATCCGGGGACGTCTTCGAAAGTGATGAGGGGAATGTTGAAGCAGTCGCAGAAGCGGACGAAACGCGCGCCTTTTACCGATGCGTTGATATCGAGCGTGCCGGCGAGAAATGCAGGCTGATTGGCTACCATGCCGACCGGGCGGCCATCGAAGCGGGCGAATCCTACCACTATGTTTTTGGCGAAGTGCTCCTGCACTTCGAAGAAGTATCCATCGTCGACTACGGAGTGGATTACGTCTTTCATGTCGTAGGGCTGGTTCGATTGCGCGGGGACGATTTTGTCTAGTGCGGCGTCACTACGATCGGCTGGATCGGTGCAGGGTTTGCGGGGCGGGTCGTCGAGATTGTTGGACGGGATAAAGCTCAGGAGTTCGCGGACCATCGATAAACACTCGGCGTCGTCGTGGGCCAGAAAGTGTGCTACGCCGGAGGTTTCGTTGTGGGTCATGGCGCCGCCGAGTTGTTCTTTGGTGACCTCTTCATGGGTCACGGTTTTGATTACGTCGGGGCCGGTGATGAACATGTAGGAAGTTTTGTCGACCATGAGGACGAAGTCGGTGATGGCGGGAGAGTAGACTGCGCCTCCGGCGCAGGGGCCCATGATCGCGGAAATCTGCGGGACTACTCCGCTGTATAGCGTGTTGCGCAGGAAGATGTCTGCGTAGCCTGCCAGCGACGCCACGCCCTCCTGAATTCTGGCGCCGCCGGAGTCGTTCAGTCCGATTACGGGCGCGCCCATTTTGGCGGCGAGATCCATGATCTTGACGATCTTTCCGGCGTTGGTTTCGGAGAGCGAGCCACCGATGACGGTGAAATCCTGCGCGAAGACGTACACCAGGCGGCCTTCGATGCGGCCGTAGCCGGTGATGAAACCGTCACCGAAGATTTTCTGCTCGGCCATGCCGAAGTCGTTGCAGCGGTGGGTGACGAGCTTGTCGGTCTCTTCGAAAGTGCCGTCGTCGAGGAGGAACTCGATGCGCTCGCGGGCCGACATCTTGCCTTCTTTGTGCTGGCGCTCGCGGCGGGATGGGCCTCCGCCCTCTTCGGCGAGGTGGTTGCGCTTTTTTAGTTCAGCAAGTTTTTCTTCGAGATTCATGACGGGAGATTATAGCTCTCAGCTCCCGCCTCGAACGGTTCTCGCAGAACGGAACTCGAAAAGATCGACGGCGCATCGCGTCGGATTGGCAGTGTGTCGAAGGAAGTGCTGAGGCGGGACAGATCGGAAAACAGAGCGCCAGAACGAACGGCAGCGACCCAGAGATCCGGGTTGGCTTGCTGTCGGCTTAGTTGTCGGGCGTTGCCGTTCCTAGCAGGCCGGCGGAAAACTTGTCGCAGCCGACGCCGTTGCCACCGCCATCGCAAACGCCATTGGGATACGCGGTCGCTGCGAAAAACCACCCGTCATTCGGTGCTAGGAAGAACGAGTCGTCGGTCGGCTCGATGCCCTTGTGATTCGGCGCAGGCACATCCTCAACGTCAGAAAGATAGAAGTGCGTATCGCCGCAGCTCGGGTTCGTACAGATCGGGACAGCGGTCATCCAGTACACGCCTGTGGTAAGGGTCACCGCTGTTTCGGGGGTGAGGCGGCCAAGGGCCGTGTATTCCGCCATCCCGTTCCAGCTTCTGCCAGTGGGTATCAAGGTCGCCGAAATCTCGCCCTGCGCGATAAGCGTCCCGGCGTTCCCGACGCTAACATCGTTGGAAATACTCCACTTGATCCGTTGCGGGTCGAGAAATGATCCGGTCGACATGTTGTTCGAGAACAGACCTTTTACGGTCCAGACTTGGCCTTCTGGAACATAAAATGCGACGTACGTTGCGCTTTGCGATCCCACGTGATCGAAGCTATTCGAAAGCGCGTTGGCCGAGGCGTTTGACGCGTCGAAGTCCCCGCCATAAAACAGGCAGGGGGTGCAATAAGACGGCGGCGTCGGTTCTTGAGCCTTCTGCGCCAAAGCCGACAGCGAGAGCAGCGCAAAACTAACGACAAAGAGAGTTGTTTTCATGGCGTACCCTTTCAGGCCGCGAATCTGCTGATGGAACGAGTCAAAGGCTCGCTCCGAAGCGCTATTGGGCGGGGCCGAAAACGTACACAGCCCCGTTTGGGCTCAAACCTCCATCCGGCCAGTACGGCGCTGAGACCCCCAGAACACCTCCGGCGCCAATGGCAACTACGTCGCCGAAGAAGTTGTTCGGCGCTCCGTCGGCTGCGGCAATCTCCCTACCTGCGGCCTCATTTTGCCAACCTCCGGGCGGCTCGGAAAAAGCATAAGCAATGCCTTGGCCGCTACGGACATATGGCGCACCTGCCAGTAGCATCCCGTCGCTGATCGCAACCGAGTAGCCCATCAGGCTGCCGGCGGTACCCCGAGCGGCAGTCAATTCGGCCGTCTGAGTCATCGTCTCAGACCAGCCGTGGGAAGGCTTCGAAAAGATATACACAGCGCCCTGCTCCTGATTAGCCCCCACGCTCTCCTCTGGCGCACCTACCGCAACCGTATCCGCGCTCAACGATACAGAAATCCCGAAAATGGCGGACTTTGTTCCGTTCGAGGGAACGAGTTCCGCCGTCTGTCCCTGAGTTCCGTTCCAACCATGTGCAGGTTCAACAAAAACATACGCGAACCCGCGCCTCCCATCGGCTCTAGGAGCGCCCACTGCAACTGTGCTCCCACTGATGCTGACCGAATTTCCAAATCCACAATCGGTGGACTCGTCATTGGCTACAAGCTCTGCGGTTTGTGTCATGTTCCCCCATCCATCGGGAGGCTCGACATAGACATACGCCGCACCCAATTCGGGTTGATTGTCGATCGGCGCAAGCGGACTGCCGGCGACAATTGTATTCCCGTCTATAGAGATTGAGTCGAAAGGGGCACCGGGGACAGAGGTTGTAAGCTCGGCAGTTTCCGAAACTGTTCCCGAAGGGTTGACGTAGACATAAGCCGCGCCCGATTCTTCAGCAGAGTCATACCCTCCGACAATCACGGTGTCCCCGCTGATCGCCACGGCACCGCCGAAGCCCCCTTGGCTCTGGCCCCTTGACTGCGTCAGAGTCGCTGTTAATTGGAGATTTGTCCAGTCGCCATCGACGGCCGTATACATGTAGGCGACCCCGCACTCGAAGCAGCCGTCTGGTGGTGTTGCTGCCGGCGTTCCAATGACCAGAGTGTTGTCGCTGAACGCCACGCTCGACGCAAAAAGGGCGAACGACTGAGAGCCGGTTAGCTCCGCCAACTGTTGAAATGTTCCGCCAGTCGGGTGAGCGATCCGGTTCTGCGCTGATGCGCCCACACACAGCAATACGAGTGTCATGCCAAGGATAGTTTTCATCGGTAGACCCTTCAGATTACGATTCCGGCGGACGAACTGCGCCGTTCTGGGCCAAGGCCCAAGGGGAGGCTGGGATTATCTCACGGAGGAGGCGCTCACTCGTAGGAGAAAGTGATTTGATCGAGATAGACGGAGTAGGGCGACTGCTGGGAGTTGCCGTCCATTTGGTAGTTGATGGTGATGCCGTACCAGTCGGAGGGGGCGGAGCCGGGGTTGTAATAGGTATTTACGGGGCTGGTGACGCCGTTGAGGGTGATCGATTCGAAGAGCAGTTGATTGCTGGAGGTGCGCTGCACCTGGATGGTGACGTGGTTCCAGGAATTACTGACGGGATTGCACGGAATGCCGGTGGGAACCCAGTGGGCGTTGACGTTATCCCAAATATCCCATTCATTGCCGCCGGCGATGCGGCACTCGTGGCCCCAGATGAAGCCCTGGCTGTTGAAGAACTGGTTGATATCGAACTCGACGGCTTGCGAGAGTTCGAGGTTGGTTCCGTAGAAATAAACGTCGTAGGTGAAGGTGTGGTAGGTGGGAACCAGAGTGTGATTGTTATCGGGCAGGCCTTGCGAAGAGAACGGGCCGATCAGGTGGTTGTTGAAGAGCGCGTCGGTGTAGACGGCGGTGCCGCCGAGATTGAATTGAGTCGAGGAGCCGCTGAGCGAAGGGGTCGTGATTCCCTGCTGCATGGAGAAAGTGATGCCGTCGCAGGGCGAGGGCGAGCAATCGATGAAGCTGGGCGGTCCCTGGCCGTACTGGCCCCAGCCGCTGGCTTGCTGCAAGTTAGAGAATGAGTTGGCGGGAGTGCCTCCGCCGCCGTTGCTGCCGCTGCCGTTGCCGCCGGAACCGCTGCCACTTGCTCCGGAACCACTGCCACTGCCGCTGCCGGAGCCGGAACCACTTCCGCTGCCGCTGCCGCTTCCGCTTCCGGCGCCGCTGCTGCCTCCGCCGCCGGTACTGGCGTTGATGACGCTTAGCTGGAGGGATTGCTGCTTCGATGCCCCGGTGGAGTCGGAGACGTCGATGGAGAAACTGAAGCTTCCGGCTGCGGCGGGAGTGCCGGTGAAAGTTCCTGTGGTGTCGCCGAGTTGGACTCCACTTGGGAGTTGGCCTGTCTTTACCGAGAAGGCATACGGGGCGGTGCCGCCGGTGACTTTAAGCGTGGCGTCGTAGGTTGAGCCTACCGTGGCTGATGGAAGAGTGCCGGAGATGGTGAGGTTGTCTGCCGGCGTGGACGTTTGGTTGTTGCTGACGGGAGCGGCTTCGGAAACGCCTGCGCAAGCGGTGAGAAACCGGAGGCCGCTTAGCAGGGTCGTCAGCACGACCAGCTGGCGGAAAGTGAGTCGATGCGGGCGGTTTTCTGTTGCCGAAGCGGGGCGAGCGAACATGATTCACCTCTCGAGGGGGTTCAAGAGGACTCGCCGGAAAGAGTCCTGAGTGGACTCTAATGATGGGGAGGGGCGGTCACCAGATGACTATTGGGAGCGACCCAAGGGTGTACTTGTGGACGGGCTGCGGTGGGAGAATGTTCGTTTCGTTCTCAGGGGCGTTCAACCTCAGGCGCGTTCAGCGCCAATCGCGTTTACGTCGATCGCGTTCAACCTCGGGCGCGTTGTACGCCAGCGGCGGCTTCACAGCGGCGCCGGCCGATCGGGGAGTGTGCGCTGCCGAGTGGCGAGCCATTCGGCGACGACCCACGCAGATCCAATGGCTGTGAGGTTGAAGGCGTTGGCGCCCCAGGCTCCATGGGCGCGGGGAAAAGAAAAAATCAGAGGCGCCAAGGCCAGCGCACTGAAGACGAGCAGCATCAGCCCGAGAAGGCTGGCCGCCAGAACGTCGAGGACGCCCGATATGATGGCCACGCCCGCCAAGACAAAAGCGATTCCAGTGAGCACCGCCCAGAAGGTTGGGCCGAAAGGCAGCCATTTGGGAATCAGTGAAAACAGAGTCCGCACGGCGGTCAGGTGGGCGAGGCCGAAATCGACGGAGCACAGTCCGAATGTCCAACGAACGAGCGTAGCCCCTCGCAGCGAAAGTGAATCGGGTCCGGAGAGTGATTTCCAGATAACGATTGCAGCGACGAGGAGGATGATTTCCTGGCAGACTTCGCCGAGGACACCGAAGTAGACATAGGCCCGCTGTCCGTGAACATGCGGCCCCCAGTAGAAGCGGGGCAGGGGAAACAGGACAAAGATGCCGTACATGATGACCAGCGATGCCGCGGCGGAACGCCTGCTTCGACGCCAAAGCAAACCTGCGCCAGCGACCACGAGCCAGGTGGCGGCGATGTAGGCAAAGACCCGAGCGCCGGGAATGTGGTCTCCCCAAGCCTGAAGAGGCTGATCGGAGGGATCGAAGCCACCCCAGACGAAATCCGTGATGCCATAAGCGATAGCTGCGACGCCGTACAGGTAAACGCCGATTTTGAGCATCAGGATTCCTGAGCGCGATGCGACGCTGTCAGAGACAGCGGCAACCTGAGCCGGCAAATATTAATGCGCCTGCGGCTCCGGCTGGGGTGCTCCGGCGCGCGTGTAGCCTTCGGGGATCTCCAGCAGAGCCGGGTCGGGCTCGCCGCGGGCGATGTGCGTGACGGTCAGCGTGGTGATTCCTTTGCGCGGATCGTTGTGTTTCATCATCACGTTGATGCGCAGTTCGTCGGAGTACCAATATTCGTCGGTGACGGTGATTTCCTTGCCGGTCTCGCTGCTTTCGGCGGGGATGATCTGAGTTTCGCGCACGCCGCGGGCGCTGAGGCCTTCGATCTGCTGTGTGCCAAGATCTTCTTCCTTAGAGAAATCGCTCTGCGGCACGCCGACACCGGAGGGCGATCCGAAACGCACCGTGGGCGGAACGGTTGAGGGCGGGTGGTTTACGGTGAAGGTGCGGAAGGTATGGCTGTGCCCGTCGAGTTCGGTGGAGATGCGAGTGCGGGGATCGTAGAGATGGATCGCGACGATCGGCGGCGTATCGATGCTGTTTGCCTGGATAAAGGCGCGCGACTCGTTGTGGATGCGTCCGATGTTGTCGCGGGCCATCATGCGAAAGGTTTTATGGCTGAAGGCCGAACCGTCGTGCAGAATGCCGGTGCGTTGAACCTCGGCTATGGCGGTAAATGGCGAGTTGGGAACCGGCGTCAGGAAAATGTGCACCTGGGCGGAGGCTGCCGGAGTCGTGGCAAGGATGGCGAGAAGCAGGAACCCGGAAAAAGCACCCAGAGAGAACCGCATTGTGCGCGCTCCATCGACCGGATTAGGTGGAATGATACTCCGGAGCGGGGGTGGGGAGCAATGGGAAGCGGAAGTAGGTAGTGTCCTAATTTGGATTCTAGGGACGATGCTGCTAGTCGGCATCGCTCTTCAGGGTAGCCACGCCGTTGGGTTCCGCTCCGAATATAAAGTCGGAGAACTTTGGTTTGCCGAGAGCTTCGTAGCTGAAACGCAAACGAAGGCACAAACAGTGTGTTCCAGCGAAAGTGGCTTTAATTTCTGCATCCGTAAGACGTTGCTTCCTCATGACGGGATAGGTGATTTTCTCAGTGGGATATACGGGGAAAGATTCTCCCTTGAAATATTCGGCCCCCTGAGTAAATTCCTCAAATGGCATCGGGAGAAATTCTATCCACGATTCTGGGACGACACGATAAGCCGGGACTCCCCCCGTATTCTTGACTCTAGCGACCATTCGAGCTGCATGCCCTTCCGTCATAGGCTTAAACTGACTCTCGTCAAATCCCACTATCAGGCGGGGTCTGAGCGTTTCCATTTGCATCGCGACCTGAGCCTGCATCGCTTTGGTAGCTTCGGCGCTTTCCTTAGCCTGTTTCCAGATAGCCCAAAACGTGATGAGTCCGACTCCGACAAGTGCCCAGGTCGGAAGAGTTTCCCAGTTGATCCCGGAGGCGGCGTTCCCGGCTGGTGTTTTATTCTCAGCTTTTTCCTCCCCTTTGCCTGTATCTGGACTACAAAGCACATTGATGGGTGGACTGGAGATGTTATTGCAGTTGCTTGTTGTCTGTCCGCTGGCGTTTGTTGGTTTGTTGGCAGGGAGATTTACGAGAAGAAGAAAGAAAGCGACTGTAACCGTTCGCATGGCGGCACAATTGTAACGGTTTCAGAATGGGTTCGGAACACGATTCACGCCACACTTGAACGCTGAGAAATTAAAATTAAGACACTACCCAGGTTCGATTGCAGCGGTGCGGTTTGAAAATTCGGCAGGCCTGGCGGTTGTGTGCGCCGAGATCCCTCCGCCCGCTGGTGAAAGCGCGGGCGTTCGGGATGACACCGCGGGAGGGGATGGGAAATTCAAACGGAGCCGACGGGCGGGATGAGGGAATCAGTCGTCGCGGCCGCTCTCGAGGTTGTCATCTTCCCACTCGGCATCGCAGGCGTGGCAATGCCAGGCCGGGCGCTGCATGGGAATGGGGACGCGGAGGAAGGCGCTCATGTAGGCGATGGGGCGGTCGAGTTCCTGGAAGTTCACGTCGAGCGATTGGCATTTGGGGCAGCGCGGCTGCTCATAGAGTCCGACGCCCTGGACGTAGAGACCTTCGAGGATGGGCTCGTCGAGGATGGTGCGGGCGCTGGCTTCGTCGCTGGGGCGGACGTTGAGCTTGATGCCTCCGATGAAATTAGAAATGAACCAGTCGAGGCGGACGAGATTTTCGTCGGCCAGAAAGCATTCGATTCCGGCGGATTCGAGGCTGCCCTTGGCCAGCAGAGCTTCGGGCAGATCGCGGAACTGGCGGACGGTGACGAGTTCGCGCAGAGTTAAGGCTTCGCGCGGCTCGCCGGCGCTTTCTTCGGGGAGTTCGAGGTGCCGGCGGTCAAGTTCGTCTTCGAGAGCGTCCCAGGCGAGTTCGGTTAGCGATTCGGCGCTGCGCGCGAGCTTTTGCAGTTCGCCATCGGTCATGGCGGCGTAGTTGGCCGCCAGACGGCGTTTTTCACGCTGGGCGTCGAGGAAGGATTCGCCGGAGTGTGGCACCTGGCAAGGATACTGCTTGCGGGTGAGATTGGCCAACCGGCGCGGCTGCATGGTGCGGCTTGAACTTGCGCAGGGCTTCCCTCACGCGCTGAAGCGCGAAGTCTTTTTTCGATGGCTTAAATGCACGAGTGAACTCGTTCCCTTCCCGTCATCCCCGCATGCCCTGTCATCCCGCTCAGTAAGAGCTGTTGCGATGCGCTCGGCGGACGGGGCGGTTCCAGATGAGTCTCTGAACTGCGGCGTGCTTCGGGATGAGGTGGTCCTAATGTAACTTGTTTCATTGCGATGCGATGGGTATAGTTCCGTGAGGTTCCCAGTAGTTCGTCCGCATCGCTGTTGAAAATCCACAACTGTCGAGGAGAAAAATGAAGAAATCAATTGTAATCGCTGTTGCTTCCTCTTGCCTGTCGTTTGTCGGCGGAATCGCCGTCGCCCAGGGAGTTCATGACTGGCACGAGATAGAGAAGGTTCGCATGCACGTCCATGAAGCGATCCATGAGATCGAAGTCGTGCAGGCGGCCAACCATTACCAGATGGGCGGACATGCCGAGAATGCAAAAACGCATCTGCGGGCTGCCGAGGATGAACTGCATCAAGCCGTTGAGGCGGCCAGAGCGTCGGGACAGTAGCTAAGAACTGAACCTTGAAACAGCAAACGGCCCGCAGGCTCTTTCGAACCTGCGGGCCGTCCGGTGGACTGGTTGGGATTGACCAAGAGGTGGTCACTCTACGTGGCCTCTACGGCAACTCCCGGGCCTGGACTGAAGACCGAAGATCGACTACAGACTGCGTAGTGTCTCAACCTTCGATCGAAGCGCTGCTTGACCACGGCAGGCACTTCATCCTACTCACCGGCTAGTGTGCGGACTGTAGCTCGCGAACGCTTCTTCGATCGGAAGATCGCAGTCTAACGTTCGGAGCCCCGCTTAGAGCGACCAGCTCTAAGTCGCAGCCACCTCACCTGGTCTTAGACTCCCACAACTACTGCCACATTCAGAACTTGTCATTCGACCACCTCCTTTCCGGTGTAATTGCAGATTAGTACGAAATCCGGAGGCTCGTCAACCAGAACGAATGCCGGCTACGTTGGCGGAGCCAACCGGCGAGAGCGACATTAACTCATCTGTTAGCTTAGTCGCAGCCGCTGAATTAACGATGGGAACCGCCGCCAAGCTCACGACCATAGGAGACATTTTCTGCCAGCGCTGTCCTCGCTGCCGCACTGGGAGCATATTCCGCTATTCCATTTTCCGTGGCTTTCCCCGGATGCATGAACGCTGCCCGACTTGCGATCTCAAGTTTGAGCGCGAGCCCGGCTACTTCCTCGGCGCAATGTATATCAGCTACGGTATTGGAATCGTAATCGTTGCGCTCATCACGGCGCTGCTGTGGTCGATGACCGAGTGGTGGATCACGACGGATACAACCTGGGCGGTGGTGTTATTCCTGCCGCTTGCGCCGACGATCACACTCTTTGCCCGCGTGTTCTGGATCTATTTCGACCAGGCCATCGATCCCGAACGGCGGCCTTAGCCGTTGTCTTTTACACTTTTTCCTCTGGCGCACTCGAGATCGGAGCCGCCGCTGTCGGCACATCTTCTTTTCCCTGCATGGCGGCTTTGAAGCCGCGAATGCCTTCGCCCATTCCTTTGCCGAGTTCGGGGAGCTTCTTTGGGCCGAAGATCAGGAGCGCGATTCCGGCGATGATGAGCAGGTGCAGGGGTTGAAACAAGCCTTCAATCATGATTTCTCCATTCAAGAACAAAATTGGAAAGTGCGGGCGCTGCGACCCAGAGATGCAACGCAGCGCCCGCCGCGGAGGCAAAATGCCCGCGCAGGTCGATTTTTAGAAGCCGCGTTGAGCGGCGTCCGCCGCCGCCGCCAGAGCATTGAGAGTGTCAAAGAACTCGACCGACTGTCCGGAGAACAGGTTCATATCGGTGAGGAATTGGACGACTCCAGCTGCGATTCCCGTCGGATCCGTCGGCCGAATCACCGCGCATTGCGGCAACGACGGGTCGATGAATTCGCAGGGAATAGGAAAGATGAGGTTGGTTTGGGTTGCGCGCGAACCGGAAGCGTTGAGATCAGGGATGTGAAGTCCCGTGACCGGATCGGTTAACGGGGCAAGCGGGGCTGAGGCTCCGTTGCCGGCGAAATCGACCCACTCGAGGAAGTGCGCGACTTCATCGCCGCCGATGCTGACCACGATGCGCAGGACTTCCACGTCGTTGGCCTTCTGCGCCATGGCGGAATAAAGACTGCTTCCGCCCTGCTCGATGGTTCCGAAGTGAAAGGCGGCGGTGTCGGCGATGGCCTGAATGTGAGCGCTGGGAGCGAAATCGGCGTTGGTGATGGGAATCGCCGGCTTGTTGGCAATGGTTACGGCCTGGGGAAAAGTTGCGCCGAAATCGGGATTCTGGTGACTGCGATAGCGAGTGTACCAACTGGTATCGACGGTAAGATTCATGAGATTGGTGAGCCTGCCCAGTTGTTTGGCGCCGGTGGCCTGGCTGCTGGGCAGAGTGCGGAACTTGTCGAGATTGACCGCCGCGGCTCCTTTGGAAACGAGATAGGCGTTGAGGAAGTTGGCGTGAGTGTGTTCATCGAGGGTGTTGCTGGTGATGTATTGCGAGCCATCGCTATCGAGTTGTTGCAGGGCAAGCTGGTAGGGATTTTGTGCGCCGCTGGTAACGCCGCCGAGCTCCGCATATTGCTGCCAGAGATCGGTTTCGAGCAGTTCGGCCGCCGCCAGGAATTGTAAAATCGCGATGTCGCCGTTGCTGATAGGTTTCCTGCTGGTTTGAGCGTGGGCCAAAGCGCCGAGTCCCTCGGTGAGAATTCCTCCGCCGATGGTTGCGACGGCTCCGGCGACCATGCTTTTTTTTAGAAACGAGCGCCGGCTGCTACCCGCCCCAGAAGTTTCGATAATTTTCTCCATGATATTTTCCCCACTGATTTCTTGTTGGATTGAACTGCAGTGAAGGCAGGTTATCGGCCGGGCGCGAGGTCAGTGTCATGCAACTGTCAAAGTTTCGTATCTTGTTGGAGAACTTGTCTGTGAAATGTCACGCGGAAAAAGGGAGGGCAATGTTCTGGGCCGGAATCAAAGTGCCGGAGGGTTCTCGCCACGCGAATGACCTACCATGCGAAGGATTGACCCTGGAATTTTCGATGGGTTGCAAAGCGCAGTCCGAGGGGTGAGAAGGAACAAGGACTTCAGAGACGCCGTCAGCGGGTGACAGAGGATCTTGGGCATCCGGCCTTAGCGCAGCACCTTTACGCAACGATCGGATTCATGCGGGGCAGCGGCGAGATGGGATCGGTTTTATCGGACGATTTCAGCGAGCATTCCTGGGTTCAATACAACTATGCTGTTACCGACACCCGACGCTAATGCAGCAGAGGCTCCGTATTGGATATCAGAACAGTCCCGGTGCGCCCGTCATAAATTAGCTTGAAATGTCGCAAGAACGTCCTGCCTATTAGAACGCTGTGCTGCTGTCCCCCAGCCCGCAGATCGACGGCCGCAAATGCGCCGTTCATCGTAACGCAAAGGATCGGAACGTGGACCTGGGCGAGATAAACATTTGCTGTATGGCGACCGTGAACGCCGGATATTTCTCGCCTATTTATTAGGGGCAAGTTTAGCTGTACGGCAAGCAATGAATCGATACAGCACTCCGAGGCGCCTGTATCTACTAGCGCTTGTTCATTTTCTATGCCTGCTATGGGAACATCCCTGTGGATTCGCAACAGGGTCATGTGCGGGATCGAATCCGACACTCACGAACATTGTGGGCCCGAGGTTAACGAGCAAGTCGCATCCCCTGCTCATCGGTCCATCGTTAAATCCGCACCTTACCTCAGCCATGAGAGATGCCGTACATAACGGAAGCGGGTAGCGTAATCGGCGGTGCTCCCACTTGTCGAATTAAGTATGGGCCGCGACCAAATCGAGCAACCGCATCACCGGATGCCTTGTCGAACGACTCATAGGTTCCGACCAGCTCGCCATTTCGCATGACAACCCATTCCCCGAGATGACGAGCTTCAAGCCCCTCGCGGATTTTTTCGTAGGCGGCAATTTCGTCGTCGATATCCGGCATGGTGTACTCCCTGCAATAATCCGCGATTGATGATAGTCCCACCATTAGGCGTTTACTGTATAACGGAAGGTCGTGCACTGTCACTGCATAATTAAGCCATGCGAGATGTGCCTAGCCTAATTCGGGACATTCCGAAATGAAAAACCCCGTCCTCCGCAAAAGAGCGGAAAAGGACGGGGCAATTAATCGTTCAGTTTTCGTTGCTTTACTTTTCCCACGCGGCTTTTGGAGCCACTGTAGACCACTGGCTGACCAGGTTGGCGGCGTTCACGGAGCCGAGACCGGTGGCGCCGTCCCAACCTACGTTGGTGCCGTAGGCCGGCTTGTAGGCGCTGTCCGATGTGGACAACACGCCGACTGAGCCGGAGGGAGTGTAGCAGTCGACGCTGCCGGTGCAATCGACATCGATATCACCGAGGGTTATGTCGTAGAAGACGCAACTGCTGGCGGCGCCGTTGCCGAGCGTCGAGTTGCAGGCCGCATCTCCGGTGGTGCCGTACTCGTTGTTGGCGAGCTGGTAGAAGGCGACGTTCGGATTACCCTGCCGATTGCCGTTGACTTCGTTGACCAGCGCTTGCATGCCGGCAAGAATTGGCGATGAGAAGGACGTGCCACCCGCTCCGGCCCAATTCACAGGAGGCGCGGTGCAGGATGGTCCGCCGATGGAATCGCAGAAGACGTAATAGTGCGCCCATACGCCGTTGGCGGCGAAGAGCGAGACATCCGGGATGTCGCGCACGCCGTCGTTGTGAACTCCGAGTCCAGCCTGCCACGAGGGTTTTGCGTAACCTTTGCAGGTTCCGCTGACCACACCCTGGACGGCGGGCTTGCCAGTGGCGCATCCGCTGGGTCCGCCGCTGCCGCCGACGGTGTTCTGGAACTCGACACCGGTGCTGCTATTGCAGAAGCCGCTGGAGCCGTAGGTGGTTGAGAAGCCTTCGATGGTAGAAATCAGCACGCTGGCGCAGGAATCGTTCCAGGGAATTTCCGGAACATACGACAGAGCCGAGCCGAAGTCCGCGTTATTTTTCGAACTCCAGTAGGTGCTGTTCTCGCCGAGGTAAGAGTCGCCGAAGTCGGTGCCGCCGACAGCCACGTTATAGGGAGTTTCGCCCCAGCCCGTGATGCCGACGCCGTAGGTGTCTGCGGATTCGCCGCGGCCGCAACCTGCTGCCGCTGCGTCACCGGCGGAAACAAACACCGAGACGCCTTCGGTAACGGCCTGCTGGAAGGCCGAATTGAACGAGGCATTGAGAGCAGAGCCGCCGAAGGCTTCGCAAATGCCATAGCTCATGCTGATGATCGCCGGCGGAGCGGAGCTGGCGTTGAGCAGGTTCTGAACGGCGATGAGACCGCCGAACGTGCCTTTGTCGCCGCAGGTGATCATTTCGATGGTGGCGTCAGGTGCGGCGGCGCTGGACCATTCAGCGTCGAGTGCGGCTTCGCCGCTGGCGCCGTTGATTCCAGGATCGATGCAGTTGTTGGTGCCCGAGGAAGCCGGATGCTTGATCTCAAGACGTCCGGAAGTATAGCCGCTGAGACCGAGAACGGAGCGGAAGGCGAGCCAATCCTGCTTGAGGAAGTTGGAGTCTTCGACTACGACAACGGTCTGGCCTTTGCCGGTGGTTCCGGCGGAGAAGAGAGGGTTCAAGTTGTAGATGGTAGCCAGATCGGAGGGCACGACGATGTAGTACTCTGTTCCGCCCTGGTTGACGGTATAGTTGGTCTTGGTCTGATACATGGCGTGGGGCTTGAAGTCGTTCAACTGCGCGATGCCGATTACCGCCGGAGCCAATGCTTCCGGGAGGCGGGGATCGCTCATGTTCGCGATGTGATTCTGGCCCTTCACGCTGAGATTATGAATCTCGGTGTGGAAGGCTTCGCGGATCATGCCTGCGGTGCCGCTGAAGTCGATGACCATGCCGCTGGCGTAGACGACGTTCACGGTGAAGCCGTGGCCTTTGAGCCAACTGGAAATGGCGTTGAGATCGGCGGAGTTGAGGCCGTAGCGCTCGCCGTATTGCTGAGCGGTGAGCCACTGGTGATAGCTGGCCGAGTTGGGCTTCTGCAGGTCGTCGATGTACTTATCGAGCGCCTGCTCAGCCTCGACGGGACGCCGCAACTGGAGCTGGAGGTTTTCGAGAACCAGGTTATCGGAAACGCGGCCGCGGTCGTTGGCTGCGTTCGCTTCGGGGCGAGTGTTGCCCTCGAGCGTAACGAGGCTCGCTTCGTTGATAGCCGAGGTGATCAGCGGGCGGCTTCCACTGGTTGCGTTTGCGGCAACCGTAAATAGAAGCAACGTGAGCGCGATCGCTGAGAACCGGAGAGACGAGAAATTGCGCATCGGATCCTCCTTAATGAATCCTTCGTTTCATCATTAACTTCTTTAACTTCTTTATTCTTCTTTGTAGGCGTGTGAAATCCATCATGAGCAGAGAGACCGTACCGTCCAGGGGACGATGGCGAGGTCAGACCGCGAGAGTCAGCGACGTTGCGGTTGAGCTATGCCAGCGGCGGCACCCGCTAGTAGGCCACTAAAGTAACGCCACGTCAACGGAGTCGGGAGACTTGGAGATAAAAGGCTCGGTATGGCAAAGTGCTGGAGGCGGGGTTTTGGGGAGATTTCCGGCAAAGACTGACGGGCTGTCGAGGGTCGCTTGTCTTTTTCTGGCTGGCGCGGACTTCCACGGGAATAGTGTATTGTGGCATTTGCCTCCCACAAATGGTCTGGAGCGGCGAGAATCCTGCGGGCAATTACGCGGATTGACGCAGCCGCTTGCAACCCATTCGTGTGCTTTCATGTTCTTACTGGATTCACATAGAGAAGCACTGGGGAAGTTGGCACGGCGGTAAGGTTATGCCGGCTGAGCGCTGGTTTCCCGGCGCATACCATAATGGAGAGAACGTTCGAAATGATTCGTGCTGTTTTCAGATCTATTGCCGCGACCTCAAGCTTTGCGCCGCTGTTTGTTACGATCCTGTTTTTCATGATCTTGCCGGCTTCGGTTGCCGTGGCACAGACGCCGGCGCAAGACTCCGGACAAAATTCGCCTGGGCAGAGCCCTGCGGAAGCGAGCCCGGCGCAGGATTCTTCCGCAACGACGCAGACCGCGCCGGTGCAGACCCAGACGTCACAGACACCGGCTCCGCCGGGAGGGCCGGTTGCGCCTGCGACGCCAGTGGTGCCGAAGTGGCAGGTGTTCGGGGGATATTCCTTGTTCCGCGCGTATCTGGGCCACTTGAACAGCACCAATTTTGACGTCGATGTGGACCTGTTCCCGAACACGCTGGTGACCCGGAACAACTTCAACGGGTGGAGCGCGGAGGCGCAATACAATTTTGGCCCGTTGGTAGGCGGCGTGATCGATGCTTCGGGCTTTCTCGGTTTGCCATTTACGCCTGCGCCGGGAGTCGGGGGCTTGCCCAGCGCGAGTTCGTATTCGATTCTGGCCGGACCTGTGGTCACGTATCGCAAGTGGAAGGGATTCAGTCCGTACGCGCATGCGTTGTTTGGGTGGAACCGCATGAGCATTGGAACCAGCACACTGACTGGAGTGACATATCCGGCGGCGCTGATTCCGCTGTCTTCGAAGGCCACGTCGTTTGACGATTTCACCATGGCGTTCGGCGGCGGGGTCGATTACAAACTCACGCGGCGGTTCGATGTGAGGCTGGGGCAGTTGGAGTGGTTTCGTACCAGCCTGAATATGGACTCGTTTTACGGAACCGCTTTTTCCTCAACGCTGGTGCAGGGATTTCCGGCAAAGGAGGGAAATTTGCGATTCTCTGCGGGCGCTGTGGTCAAGTTCTGAAACTGCGGGATCTTTATTTAAGTAGCTGACTCATTTAAGAACGTGATTCAGCGACCCGATTCAGCGCGGCGCGAGGACGTCGCGGGTGCGCACATGTTCGGGGCGGAAGCCCATGCCGATGATGCGGGCGGGAATGCGGCGCAGGAACGGAAATGGCCGCATGAGTTTGAGGATTGAGGGAGCCTTGGTCGGCTTCGTGCTTTTGAGGATCCTCCGAATTACCGCATTCTGAATCACGACCTGCAGCTTTTGCGTGGCGCGGGTGGGAAATTCTCTTCGGCGCTGTACGGCTTCGAGATCGTGCTGGCTGATGGTTCCCTCTTCGTTCAGGAGTTTCGCGGCGAGAATGTTAGCGGTGGCAACGGCATCCTGAATTGCGAGATTGATGCCTACGCCGCCGACCGGCGACATGGCATGGGCGGAGTCGCCGATGCACAACAGCCCCGGCCGGGACCAGTGCCGCAAGCGATCGACTTTTACCGTGAGCAGGCTGATGTCGTTCCAGTCGCGCAGCTCGTGAACCCGGTCGCGTAGGAATGGCTGGAGCGCGACGATCTCTTCGCGGAATTTCTCGATTCCCTGCCGGCGAATTTCATCGGCGGCTCCTTTCGGAATAACGAAGCCACACTGCCAGTATTCTTCGCGATCGATCATCACCAGCATCTTGCCGGCTTCGACGTGACCGAGGGTTTGCGCGGGATCGGTTTTTTTGCGGCTGAGGCGCATCCACAGAACATCCATGGGAGCGCCGAGGTCGATTACCTGTAGACCCGCGAGCTCGCGGACCGTCGAATGGCGCCCATCGGCACCGATCGTCAGCAGGGCGCGAATTGCAATTTCGCCCTGGGGAGTCTTCGCCCGGACCCCGGCGATGCGGCCGTTTTCCTCGATCAGGCCGGTCGCTTCCGTGTTCATTCTTACCTGAAAGCCGGGATAGCGTTTTCCCTGTTCGACGAGGAAGTTCAGGAAGTCCCACTGCGGCATCAGGGCTATGAATTTGCATTTTGTGGGCAGGTGGGTAAAGTCGGCGATCGCGATCAGGTCTTTTCCAATTATTGCGGAGAGTTCGCGCGCCTGCTGATGCGGGCGTTGGAGAAATTCTTCGAGCAGGCCGAGTTCGTGCATCAGTTGGAGGGTTGAGGGATGGATGGTGTCGCCGCGAAAGTCGCGCAGGAAATCTGCGTGCTTTTCGAGCACGATGACGTCGATGCCACTGCGCGCGAGCAGAAAAGCGAGCATCATTCCGGCAGGGCCTCCTCCGGCGACGCAGCATTTGGTTTGAAGTGATGTGCTCATTCTTGCCTGAGTGCATCTAATAAGGAGAGATGGTCAATTTTGTGCCCTTCGAGTGTGTTCTCCGCATTTGTACATGACCGCCGGGTATCTGTGACCTGCACTTGAGGCTTTTTACACTAGAGACTCCCCGAAAGTCTGCCGATGTTTTCCCCAGGCTGAGGACTTTTTCTCTGTAGCGACGTAACTCGCTGAAAGCTCAGCCCTTCCAGCGGAAGGCGCCGGGCTGCGGCAGGCCGAGGTGGGCGAGAACGCGATAAGCAAACTCGCGGGCTATGTCATCTAAGGTCGCGGGCCGGTAGTACAGGGCCGGAATGAGAGGGAAGATCGTGGCTCCGGCATCGGCGGCGCGGTACATGTTGCGGATGTGAATTTTGTTGAGCGGAGTTTCGCGCACGCAGAGTACGAGCGGGCGTTTTTCTTTGAGGCAGACGTCGGCGGCGCGCTCGATTAAGTGGGAAGCGATGCCGTTGGCGATGCGAGCGAGAGTTCCTACGCTGCACGGGATGACGATCATGGCGTCGCTGGGGTAAGAGCCGCTGGCGATATTGGCGCCGATATCGGCGTTGGATTGCCCTTTGATCTTTGAGATTTTGGTTGGCGGGACGGCCCGGTCGTGGCTGGCCGGGTTGGGAGCTTTCGACGACCGGCCGCCGCCGGAAAGAATTTGTCTCAGAAGATTGGAGCGGCCGCGAATGCCGAGTTCTTCGGCGAGGACTCGCATGGCGGAATCGGAGGCTACGAAGTTGACAGAGCGAATGCGGGAATCGCGCTCGACGGCCCGCAGCAGTTG
Organism: uncultured Acidobacteriaceae bacterium; assembly: GCA_964530145.1. GTDB lineage: Bacteria > Acidobacteriota > Terriglobia > Terriglobales > Acidobacteriaceae > Sulfotelmatobacter. Next base: position 28,525 of record CAZGXY010000018.1, read on the forward strand.
CTGCAAAAAGATCGAGCCGCTTGCGCCGGTGGTGGCGATGGTCAGATTTTGCGGCGGGTCATTGGGCATGGTCATTGGACATGGTTATTGGACATGGAGTTTCGTTCGAGCGGCGTAGTGTGGCCTCGAAATTTGCAGCATAGGCAGTTGGTGAAGAGGAGTCAAGCTGGCGGACGAGAGCGATGCGGTCACCGGCAGAAAGCGGGAGGTAATTGCTGAGAGCTGACGGCTGATTTTTTATGTCCTCAACAGCAAATTTGCGATCGCGGCGGAGCGCTGGGCAGCTGCATGCTCTGGCGGGAGTGGAGCGCGAGATCCGGGCGCAGGATTCGCACAGCCGCCGCAAGTATTTGCGGGAGTTCAGCCAGGCGTTTCGCAGCTACGATTCACTGCTCGATTCCGAGCAATTACAGAGCGCGCTGCGCGCCGCCGATGTTGTGCTGGTCGGCGATTATCACGCGCTTCCCGGCGCGCAGCGTTATGCGGCGTCGCTCTTCGAGCAGCGGGCGCTGGCTGTAGACCGGCCGGTGGTGCTGGGAGTGGAAACCATCTTCGCGCGGGATCAGCACATTCTTGACGAGTGGTGGCGGCGTGAAATCGATGAAGCGGAGTTGCGGCAGCGCATTCGTTTCGATGTGGACTGGGGCTACGATTGGACGCCGTTTTATGAATTGCTGGTCGCGGCGCGCGACCATGGCGAGGCGATATACGGACTGGACTGCATGCCGCGCGAGAACCTGCGCAAGATTGCAGCACGCGACCGGCACGCGGCGGCAAAGGTTGCAGAGATTCGAGAACGGCATCCGGCAGCGGCGATCTTTGTTTTGTTCGGCGAATCGCATCTTGCCCCCGGGCATTTGCCGCGCGTGCTGCAGAAAACGCTGCCGGGCGCGAAAGTTCTTACGATCCTGCAGAATGTCGATGCTTTGTACTGGCGCGCGGCGGGCGAGCGGGTCGAAAAAGTCGACGCGGTGCGCATTTGCGATGATGTGCTTTGCGTGTTCAACGCTACGCCGCTGGAGAAATACGAAAGCTACCGGCTGTTTCTCGATCAGTGGAGCCGGTGCGACAGCGGTCCGGATTTTGCGCCGACGATTTACAACCTGATCGACAGCCTGGCGGCTTTTCTGGAGATCAACCGATACTCCCCGCATAACGGGACACAGCCGAAGTTTCTGATCGATATGTTGCCGGAGGTTCATGGGAATGCTTCGGTCGCGACACTACGCCGGCTTCTGCTGCGAAAAGGCATCGACGAAGCTCGATTGGATAACATGCTGCTGGATGTGGACGAACGCGGCAGCGCTTATTTCCCCGAGGTCAACGCGTTCTACGTGCACGAATTTCAGATGATGCATGCCGCAGAAGATGCGACGCGGTTTCTGCATCAAGCCTGCCGCGGATTACCGATCGTGCGAAAGGCGAGCGCGGGGGATTCAGGGGCAGAGGCAGGGCTCACGATCGACAGGTTTTATACGCAAGTGGTGGAACATGCTGTGGCCTACTTCGGATCGCGGGTGCTCTACCCTTCGCGGCCTGCGCCCGACACGCCGGATTCGATTACGCTTTCACGCGCGGCTTGCGAACGGGCTGCACAGGCAGCGGTTGCCAGCGGCAGGGAAAAATTCGATTGCGCCGCTCGAAATTGGGGCTACTACCTGGGAAACCAGATCTATGCCGGATATCTTGAAGGCAAGGCAAAGCCGCGGGCATTGCGGCGATTGTTCCTCACTCACCTCGATAAGCCAGGAGCGGCGCGCAAAGTGTGCACGGCGGTGATTGCGCGAATCCGGGCTGCGCTGCATTCGAGAAGCTGACCGACCTCGAAGCTGCGAGTGCTAATCTAATTGGTCCGGCTCAATGATTCGTACGATTCATTTCGAGTCCGGCCAGTTTAGTTCGGATTGCCGCAAGCTACGCCAGTGAACGCCGAATCCATTCGCAAACTTTTTGAGCAGGTGCGCCGGGGCGAGATTACGCCCGACGACGCAGTCGACCGCTTGAGGCATCTTCCTTTTGAAGATTTGGGATTTGCCAAGGTGGATCATCACCGGTCGCTGCGGGTGGGGATGCCGGAGGTGATCTTTGGCGAGCGCAAGACTCCGTCGCAGACGGCAGAGATCTTCGCGCGGCTGGCGAAGCATGGCGGCAACGTTCTGGCTACTCGCGCCGATAAGAAACAGTTTTCCGCGGTGAAGAAAAAAGTTCGCTCGGCTGAATATCGGGAGTTGGCGCGGGCGATCATTCTGAAACGCGATTCGCAACTCTACGGCAAAGGGATTGTCGCTGTGGTTTCTGCCGGAACCAGCGACATCCCGGTGGCGGAAGAGGCGGTAGTCACTGCAGAGATCATGGGTAACGAGGTGCAGCACTTCTACGATGTGGGCGTGGCGGGAATTCACCGGCTGCTGGCGAACCGCGAGGCTTTGACGAAAGCCCGTGTGGTGATCGTCTGCGCTGGAATGGAGGGCGCTTTGCCCAGCGTGGTTGGCGGCCTGGTCGGCGTGCCGGTGATTGCTGTGCCTACCAGCGTTGGTTATGGTGCGTCGTTCAAGGGTTTGACTGCTTTGCTCGGCATGCTGAATTCCTGCGCTTCGAACGTCAGCGTGGTGAATATCGATAATGGGTTCGGCGCGGGATATGTGGCTTCGCTGATCAACCGGCTGTGAAGCGGCTGGGGGCTTCGATAAGAGATCCTTCGAGCCGCTGCAGAAAACGCGGCCCTTCGGGATGACGCCGAGCAGATTGTTGCAACCTCATTGCAACTTGTACGAAGTTTTCTGCGTCAGCGATGAGGGCGTTGGAAGTTGCGACTGATCCCATCCGCCACCTAACGCTTCGATCAGAGAAACTGCCGAGGTCATCTGCTCGACCTGAATCGTGGCCAGGGTTTGCTGGTTGGAGAGCAGCGTGGTCTGAGCGGTGACTACATCGACGTAGGGATCGATTCCGGTTTCGTAGCGGCCGATTTCCAGATTGAGAAACTCCTGCGCGTGTTTGACGGCTTCCTGCTGACGCTCGATTTGCTGCGAGTAGAGGCGAACGGCGGCGAGATAATCTTCAACCTGCTCAAAGGCGACCAGAGTTGCTTGCCGGTAGGCGGCGAGGTCTGCGTTGTAGGCGGCGGTGTACTGATTTAATTCTGCGCGGTAGAGGCCGCCGTTGAAGATGGTTTGCGAGATGGTTGGCCCGATCGACCAGAAACGGCTGGGCCAGGTAAACCACTTGGTGACGGAAGAGCTTTCGACTCCGCCGGTGGCGGAAAGAGTGAGGCTGGGAAAGAAAGCTCCGTAACCGATGCCGATGGTGGCGTTGGCTTCGGCGAGGGTGCGTTCGGCGGCGGCGACATCGGGACGGCGCTCGAGGAGTTGCGAAGGAACTCCGACAGGAATCGGCGGGGGATTGGTCAACTCCGGTTTTACGGGAATGGAAAAATCGGTCGCCATTTTTCCGACCAGCATGGCGATGGCGTGTTCGTATTGCGCGCGGGCGACTTTCAGGTTGATGGCTTGCGATTGCGCGCTCTCGAGCGTGGTTTGGGCTTCGACTACCGAGATGTAATCGGTCACTCCGGATTCATAGCCGGCTTTGTTGATGTCGAGAGCCTTCTGGTCGGCCTGCACGGTTTCGTCGAGAATCTTCTGCAACGCGTCTTGTCCGCGAATTTCGAAATAGTACTCGGCGAGACTTGCCTGTTCGGTCAGCGTTTCGTTGGCCAGATCGGCGGCGCTGACCTGCGCGGCGAATTGGGCCTGCCGCACTTCGTTGCGGATTTTTCCCCAGAGATCGGGAACCCAGGAAACATCGATGGGGAATGACCAGATTGTGCTCTGCTGGCCGGAAGCAGTGGCTTGTCCGGAGGAGGTGGTGGTGCCGTTTCCGTTGGTGGTGTTGAATGTGTTGGCGAGAGTGCCGGAGGCGTGCGAGCGCTGGAACGAAGGACTAGTGGTTACCGTAGGCCAATATTGCGCGCGGGCTTCGCGAATCACCGCGCGGGCTTCCATGAGATTTTCGAAATATTCTTTGATGTTCTGATTGTCGATGTTGAGCTGATCTTCGAGGGCATTCAGTTCGGGGTCTTTGAAGATTTCCCACCATTTGCCGCGCAGCATGGCTTCCTGCGGAGTAGCGACCTTCCATCCGGGAGCGTCCTGGAAGTTGACTGTGGATTCTTTGTAGTTCGCTTCGGGCGGAGCCGGCGGCTTGGGCGCATGATACTTCGGGCCCACGGTGCAAGCGGTGGTTCCGAGGAGCGCTGCGAGCAGGCAAAGCAAAGCGCGCTGAGACCATTGTTTGGGCGAACGTTGTTTTGGCGAGCGTGGTTTTGGCGAGCGAGCATGCCGGTCCGACGATTTCGAATTTGTTTTATGCATTTTCTGGCACCTCGTGTCCTGCTCCGGGCGCGGATTCCTTGCGCCGCTTGAATCGCAAACGTAACCGGTCCAATTCCAGGTAGACGACGGGAGTGGTATAGAGCGTGATCAACTGACTCAACAGCAAACCGCCGACGATCGTGATGCCGAGTGGCCGGCGCAATTCGGAACCGGTGCCCGTGCCGAAGGCAAGAGGAAGCGCGCCGAAGAGTGCGGCCATGGTGGTCATCAGGATCGGGCGGAAGCGCAACATGCAGGCTTCAAAAATCGAATCGCGCGTGTTCTTGCCTTCCTCGCGTTCGGCCATGAGAGCGAAGTCAACCATCATGATGGCGTTTTTCTTCACGATGCCGATCAGCAGCACGATGCCGATGATGGAAATTACGTTGAGATCGATGTGGAAGATCATGAGCGCGAGCATGGCGCCGACGCTGGCCGAGGGCAGCGTGGAGATGATGGTCAGCGGGTGCATGAAACTTTCATACAAAATGCCGAGCACGATATAAACCGCGAAGAGAGCCGTCGCCACCAAAATTTTCTCGTTGGCCAGCGATTGCTGGTAGGCCTGAAGCGTTCCAGCGAAGAAACCGCGGATGGTGGAGGGAGTTCCCAGTTTCTGCTCGAGCTGGGCGATTTCTTTGGTGGCGTCGCTCATCGAGACATTTGGAGCGAGGTTGAATGAAACCGTGACGGAGGGGAACAAGCCGGTGTGATTGACTTGCAGCGCGGTGGTGCTGGTTTGCGCTTTGGCGAAGGACGAAATCGGAGTCATCGCGGCGGCATTGGCGAGGTTGGGGTTGCTCTTAACGAAGAGATAATTCAGATCCTGGGGCGACTGCCAATACTCGGGCGCGACCTCGAGCACGACGTAGTACTGGTTCATCTGCGTGTAAATTACGGAAACTTCAGACTGGCCAAAGGCGGAATACAGCGCCTGATCGAGCGAGCTGGCCGTCTGGCCGAGGCGAGCGGCGGAGAGACGGTCGTAGTTCAACAACTCGCGCAGGCCGCCATTCTGCTGGTCGCTGTTTACGTCCTGCAGGCCTGGAAGTTTTCTTATGTTTGACAGCAGGATCGGCCCCCAGTGCGCCAGATCCTGAATGTTGTCGGATTGCAGGGTGTACTGGTAAAGCGCGTTGCTGGAGCGCCCGCCGATACGAAGATCCTGTACCGCCTGAAGAAATGCCGAGGCTACCGGCAGGCGATTCAGCTTCGGCCGCAGACGGTTAATGATCTGGGGCGCGCCGATCTTGCGTTCGGCGAGCGGCTTGAGCGCGATGTAGATGAAGCCGCCGTTGCTGGCGCCATTGCCGCCGGTGTAAGCGTTTACGTTGGCGACCGCCGGGTCGGCTTTTATGACGTCCACTAACTGCAACATCGAATTATTCATGAAGGGGAATGAGGCGTCCTGCGGGCCTTGCACTCCGCCGACGACAGCGCCGGTATCCTGCTGGGGGAAAAATCCCTTGGGGATTATGACGATCAGATAAAAGTTCAGGGCGATGGTGAGCAGCAAAATGCCGATGGTGAGAGCCGGATTTTTCAGCACCCACTCGAGCGAGGTGCCGTAGATGTTCAGCATGCCGTCGAAGAATTTCTCGCTCCAGCGGTAGAGGCGGCCATGCTCTTCGGGTTTTTTTTCTTCCGCCTTCAGCAGATGGGCGCACATCATGGGGGTGGTGGTGAGCGAGATGATCATCGAGACGATGATGGCGGTGGCAAGGGTAACCGCGAATTCGCGGAAGAGGCGGCCGACGATGCCGGCCATGAGGAGAATGGGAATGAAAACGGCAACCAGCGAGATGCTGATGGAAAGCACGGTGAACCCGATTTCTTTCGCGCCCTTCAAGGCGGCCTGCATCGGTTCCATGCCGTGTTCGAGATAGCGGGAGATATTTTCCATGACGACGATGGCGTCGTCGATGACGAAACCAGTCGAAATGGTCAAGGCCATGAGCGAAAGATTATCGAGGCTGAAGCCCACGAGGTACATGACGGCGAAGGTTCCGATAAGCGATACGGGAACGGCGACGCTGGGAATAATCGTGGCGCGAGCGTTACGCAGAAAGAAGAAGACGACGAGAATGACGAGGATGACGGAGATGATCAGGGTGCGCTCGACATCATCGACAGAGGCGCGAATGGTGGTGGTGCGGTCGAGGACGATGGTCGCCTGGATCCCTTGGGGGAGAATTGCCTGCAGAAACGGCAACTGATCGCGAACGCGTTGCACCGTCGAAATAATATTCGCGCCCGGCTGGCGGAAGATGATAACGGTGACCGAGGGAATCCCATTCAGATATCCGGCGGTGCGGAGATTCTGGGTGGAGTCGATGACGTCGGCGACATCCTCGAGGTGGACGGCTACGCCGTTGTGATAGCCGATGACCAGCGGCTTGTATTGCTCGGCGGTGGAGATCTGGTCATTGGTGAGAATGTCGGCGGTGTACGAGCCATTGGCGAAGCGTCCGCGGGGCCTGTCGGCGTTCTGCAGGCTGAGCACCGATTGGATATTGGCGATGGTCAGACCATGGCTCTCAAGCTTTGTGGGATTCACCTCCACGCGAACCGAAGGCAATGCGCCGCCGCCGACGACCACCTGGCCGACTCCGTCGATTTGCGAAAGCTTCTGCTCCATTACCGTGGAAGCTTCGTCGTACAACTTGGGGGTTGAGTATTTATCGGAGGTGAGCCCCATGATGATGATGGGAGCGTCGGAGGGGTTGACTTTTCTGTAGGTCGGGTTCGCCGGCAGATTTGCAGGCAGATAACTTCGCGCGGCGTTGATTGCGGCTTCCACGTCGCGGGCGGCGCCATCGATATTGCGCGACAAATCGAACTGAAGGGTGATTGAGGTCGAACTCAAAGAGCTGGACGAGGTCATCTCCGATACGCCGGCGATGTGGCCGAGCTGGCGCTCCAGCGGGGTAGCGACCGACGAAGCCATGATTTCGGCGCTGGCGCCGGGAAGGCTGGTGGAAACTGAGATGGTCGGGAAATCGACCTGCGGCAGTGGAGATACCGGCAGCACGGTGAATCCAATCGCTCCTGCGAGGGCGACCGCGGCGGTGAGCAAAGTCGTTGCCACCGGGCGGCGAATGAATGGCTCGGAAATGCTCATGCCGTCTCCGGATTCGGTTCGGCGCCGGCGGCTGGTGACTCATGCCTGCCTTTGCTGAAGCGTTGCGCCAGGCGATCGAAAAAGATGTAAATCACGGGAGTGGTGTAGAGGGTAAGCACCTGGCTGACGAGCAGGCCGCCGACCATGGCGATGCCCAGCGGACGGCGCAACTCCGAACCGTAACCGCGGCCCAGCGCCAGCGGAATGCCGCCGAGGAGCGCGGCCATAGTGGTCATCATGATCGGTCGGAAGCGCAGCAGGCTGGCCTCGTAGATCGCATCGGTAGAATTTTTTCCATGCTCACGCTCGGCCTCGAGCGCGAAGTCGACGATCATGATGCCGTTTTTCTTGACGATGCCGATCAGCAGGATGATGCCTATGATCGCCACGACGCTGAGATCCTGCCGGAAAAGCATGAGCGCCAGCAATGCGCCCACGCCCGCCGAAGGCAGCGTCGAAAGGATGGTGACCGGATGAATGAAACTTTCGTAGAGGACTCCGAGCACGATGTAAACCGTGACCAGCGCGGCGAGAATCAGAAGAGCTTCGTTGGAGAGCGAATTCTCGAAGGAGGCGGCGGTTCCCTGAAATTGCGCCTGGAGGCTGCCGGGGAAGTTCAACCTGGCGGCGACTTTGTTGATATCGGTGATTGCCGTGCCCAGCGCGGCGTTTGGGGCGAGATTGAAAGAAACCGTCACCGATGGGAATTGGCCCTGATGATTGATCGAGAGGGCTTCGGTGGTATCTGAGACGTGAACGAAGGCACTGAGCGGAATTGCGTTCGCTCCGGCAGCGGTTGTGGTTGTGTTGGGGGTGGTTCCAGCGAAAATTCCGCCATTGATGGAAGCGTTGGCAGTCGAGGTGTTTGAAGAAGAAAGAACAGTGCCCGAGGGCTGCAGCGTTAACGCCGAAGGAGTGTAGAGCACGGCAGTTGTGGTTGCGTTGGAGCCTGCGGAACTCGATCCGGAAGCGGAGAACGAAGTCGAGGCCGACGCTCCGGTGGCGCTGGAAGAGGCGTTGGCCTGCAGGTAAAGCGCGCCCAGCTTACCGGGGTCCTGCTGCCACTCCGGCTGGGCTTCGAGTACGACGTGATACTGGTTGAGCTGGGTATAGAGCGTGTTGATCTGCCGTTGGCCGTAGGCGTCGTAGAGCGTGTTGTCGATGGTGGCTGGGGCAACTCCCAGGCGCGACGCGGTCACGCGGTCGATGTTGACCGAAACGGCATGAGCGCCGGTTTGCTGGTCGGTGGCGACATCTTCGAGGCTGGGAACTTTTTTCAGTTCGGCGACAAACTTCGCCGTCCAGAGATTCAGCTCGTCGATGTCGGGATCTTCGAGCGTGTATTGATATTGCGTGCGGGTAACGCGATCGTCGACGGTGATGTCCTGCACCGGCTGCATGTAGAGCTGAATGCCCTGCACGCCGGCGAGCTTGCCCTGCAGGCGTCGAATCACATCGGAGGCGTTTAAATCGCGGTCGCCAATCGGCTTCAGATTGATGGCCATGCGCCCGCTGTTGAGCGTGGTGTTGGTTCCATCGGAGCCGATAAATGACGAGAGGCTCTGCACGGCTGGATCTTTGAGAATGATCGAAGCCAGCTGTTGTTGTTTCTCAGACATGGCGGCAAATGAAATCGTTTGCGGCGCCTGCGAAATGCCCTGAATCACGCCAGTGTCTTGAACGGGAAAAAATCCTTTGGGGATGACGATGTAGAGAAAAACCGTGAGCACCAGCGTGGCGACGGCTACCAGAAGGGTGATCGTCTGATAACGCAGCACAACTTTCAGCGTGCGTCCGTAAAAGGCGATCATGCGGTTGAAGGCATTTTCCGACGCCTGATACCAGCGGCTCTGCTGCGACTTGGGATCGTGGCGGAGAATGCGCGAAGCCATCATCGGCGTGAGAGTGAGCGAGACGACTGCCGAAAGAATGATGGTGACGGCCAGGGTTACCGCGAATTCGCGGAATAAGCGACCGACGACATCGCGCATAAAGAGGAGCGGGATCAAGACGGCGATCAAAGAAACGGTCAACGAAACGATGGTGAAACCGATTTGCCCCGCGCCTTTGAGAGCGGCTTCCATCGGCGAGTCGCCTTCTTCGAGAAAGCGCGCGATGTTTTCGACCATGACGATCGCGTCATCGACGACGAAACCGGTGGAGATGGTAAGCGCCATCAGCGAGAGATTGTCGAGGCTATAACCGAGAACGTACATCACCCCGAAGGTGCCCACCAGCGAGAGCGGGACGGCGACGCTGGGAATGACGGTGGCGCGGGCGCTGCGCAGGAAAAGAAAGATGACCATTACCACCAGGCCGATGGTAAGCATCAGTTCGAACTCGACATCGTCAACCGAGGCTTTGATGCTGGTAGTCAAGTCTGTCAGCTGGGTGATTTGCACCGCGGCGGGAAGGTTTTGCTCGAGCTGCGGCAAAATCTTCTGGATGCTGTTGACGACGCTGATGGTGTTCGCCCCCGGCTGCCGCTGAATATTCAGTACGACGGCGGGTTTTGAATTCATCCAGGCGGCGAGCTGCGCGTTTTCTACTCCGTCGACAACAGTCGCTACATTCTTGACCAGAACCGGAGCGCCATTCCGGTAGGCGACGACGACGTTGTAATAATCGTTGGCCTGCGTGATCTGGTCGTTGGCGTCGATCTGATAGTCCTGCCTTGGGCCGTCGAAGTTGCCTTTGGCTGAATTCACGCTGGTCTGGGTGAGCGCCGTGCGCACATCTTCCAGATTGATTCCGTAGGACGACAGCTTTGTGGGATTCACCTGAATGCGCACCGCGGGCTTCTGCCCTCCGCTAATGCTGACCAAGCCCACGCCATTCAACTGCGAAATTTTGGGAGCGAGGCGCGTGTCGATCAGGTCTTCGACCTGTGAGAGCGGCATGCTGTCAGAGGTAATGCCCAGCGTGAGGATGGGCGCGTCGGCGGGATTCGTTTTGTTGTAGACGGGAGGCGTCGGCAGGTCGGCTGGAAGATAACTTTGGGCGGCGTTAATAGCCGATTGCACTTCTTCTTCGGCGACGTCGATATCGAGCGAAAGAGAGAACTGCAGAACGATCACGGAGACGTTGCCCGCGCTGGTCGAGGTCATCTGGCTGAGGCCCTGCATCTCACCGAACTGGCGCTCGAGCGGCGCCGTGATGGTAGTGGCCATCACGTCGGGGCTGGCGCCGGGATAAAAAGTCAGGACCTGAATGGTGGGATAGTCGACTTCGGGAAGCGCCGAGATGGGCAACTGAAAGTAGGAAACTATCCCGGCCAGCAGAATCGCGACCATCAGCAGAATGGTCGCCACCGGCCGCAAAATAAAGGGGCGCGACGGGCTCACGGAGCGTTCCCCTCGGGCGAAGAACTGGGTGGAGGCGGCTGGGTGGTGATATTTACCTTGGAGCCGTTCTGCAATTTGTCGAAGCTGCTGTCGGCGACGATTTCGCCTTCGTTCACGCCCTGTACTGCGGTCTTGCCGCCGTCGGAAGCTCCGGTCTTCACATTGCGGGTAACCGCCTGGCCGTTCTGAATGACGTAAACAAAGGCGGTATTTCCGTTGTGCTGGATGGCGGAATTGGGCAGCAGGATCTGATCGTGCAGAGTCTTCACCAACAAACGGGTATTCACAAATTCGTTGGGATAGAGTTCGCCTTTTTTGTTTTCGAATTGAGCGCGCAGCTTGATGGTTCCGGTCGAGGTATCGATCTGGTTGTCGTAGGAAGTTACTTTTCCACTGGCGATTTTATTTTGCAGAGAGCGGTCCCAGGCGTCGAGCGAAAGATCGATTCCGTGATGCGGCTGGGCCATGACTTCGGCGAGATTGTCTTCCGAGATCGTGGCTACAATGGTGATCGGTTGCATCTCGGTGATTACGACCAGAGTTGTGGTGGCGTTGGCGGTGACCAGGTTTCCGGGATCGACGAGGCGCAATCCCACGCGGCCGCCGATCGGAGCGGTGATGTGGCAATACACGACTTGAACCTGGTCATATTGCAATGTGCCTTGGTCGTTTTTTACCGTTCCCTGATCCTGCAGAACGATTTTTTCCTGATCTTCGAGAGTCTGCCGCGGAATCGCGTTTCGGGCCCAGGCATCTTTGTAGCGCTGCAAATCCATCTGCGCCTGCGCGAGGATATTCTGATCTCTCTCTAAAGCACCTTGCGCCTGGACGACCTGCGCTTCGTAAGGGCGGGCATCGATGTCGATCAGCGGATCGCCCTGGCGAACCAACTGGCCTTCTTTGTAGTGCACCGACTGAATCTTGCCCGTCACTTGTGCGGTGATCGAATCGGTATAGAGCGCAGTGACAGTGCCGATGGCCTCGAGATAGACGCCGATGTCTCCCTTGGTCGCGGTTGCGGTGGTGATGGTGACTGGCCCGGTGATAACGTGGCGTCCGCCGCCGGCGGACCCACTGGTGGATTGCGAGGTTTGATTGCCGCTGTGCCGGAAAATCAAATAAAGGATTAAACACACCAAAAGGATGGCGATTGCCCAGATCCAGAATTTCTTTTTGGAATGGCCTGGCTCGGCTTCAGATGGCGGCAGTTGGTGGTCAGGAGCGATGGGAGCAATCGTTCTTTTCTGATCCATGTTTGGTTAGGTTGGGAACCTTTCGCAGTAACGAATATAAAAGTGTATCGGCTCGCAGAGCCTTTCGCCGTAACGAATACAAAAAATTACACTTTGCGCCGTTTCGCAACAACACGGTTTGGATGCCGTGGGGCTCTTTTTTGCTGCCAGAAATTTGGTCCGGCAGATTGGACCTCCTGCGATTGTCTCTTGTCGATTTCTTTACGAGACGGATCGTTTGGAAATTGAGGCAGAGCCGCCGCGAGCTACGCCATTGCGGAAATTAAATTACCTGCCTGCTTCGAGTTGAACTGCATGGGGCTGGATGCGGTAAGATGGAGCGATCATGACCAGCACTACTAATGAACCTCCCTCGATTGCTGAAGTCTGCGCGCATGTAAAACGTCTTGGCTATGCCGCCCGCGGGCGAATTCGACTGTACGGCGAGGAATTTGAAATTGTTTCCGATCCGTTTCCCGACGCCGATGGAATTTCGCTCAACGTGAAAACCAAGAAAGATGCGCGGGTGCGGGTACTGAAGTTGCCTGCGACGGTTTTGCAGCGCGTGAAGCTGGGAGAGCTGAAAGTCGCGTAATCGCAGGACTGAACGACGCTTCGCCGGTTCGATCTGTTCCGAACAGGTTCGCAATTCGCAGCCGGGTTTCGTAATTCCCGCCGCGGCTCACGATCCGGTGTAGAGCTGAAACGGCGCCCAATAAAACGGACTGCGAAAATCTGCGCTGTGCAGCAACGATAGTTTCGCCGCGCGCAAGGCTGTGCCCGGGCTCCTGCCTCTTTTTAATTCTCCGTAAAACGTGTCGACCAACTGCGGGGCGGAGGCGTCGCTTACATCCCACAGGGCGGCAACTACGTTGTGTGCGCCGGCGCGCAGGAATGCCCAGGAAAGTCCCACCAAGCCTTCACCGGAGTAGGTTCGGTTTCCGGTGCTGTAGCAGGCCGAGATCGTGACCAGCTCGGCCTGTAGCCGGTGCGTGCCGATAATGTCGCGAGCGTAGAGTTTGAAGGAATCGTCTTGCGCCGCTGCGGCGCTGGTTTCGCGGCCCCGGCTCAAGATGATGGCGGAATCGAGCGGGCTGATGCGGCTGGCGGTTCCGTGGGCAACGAAGTGAATGTAGGAAAACTGTTCGGGATGCTGGTTGAGGTAGGAATCTGGCGAGGCCTGGTTGCGCGAGTAAACTTGTTCCTGTCTCGCGGGAAAATATTTTTCGATGTTTTGCATCTGGGCTGCGGCGTTTGGCAATTCTGGATAGGCGTTGTCTGCGGCGGCTTCGGGCGCTACCGGATTGCCGATGAGGAGCAGCTTGCCGTTCAGGTTGGCACCGTGGCCGTGCGACGCGGGCAAGAGCCGCAACGAGGCGGCATTCATGATCGTCGCGTCTTCGATCCAATAATGTTTCGGGGCCGGGAGCAGCGCTTCGAAGTTCAGGCTGTTGAGCCCGCTATCGGGAATGATGAAGACGGAATTATTTCCGCGGGTGGCTTCCCGCCTCAGCAAATCCTGTGCAGGAGCGACCAGCATCTGGTATAGAACGCTGCCGTCGTTTGAGGCTTCGAGAATTTCCGGAGGGCCCTCGATCTTTTTGCGATAGCGTTCGACTGCCGCATCGATTTCAGAACGGTTCGCCGCGAGCGGGAACAGGCGCACTTCACGCGGAGTAATCGCCCAGAGATACGAGTGCTCCTGGCCAAGCGCATAGAAAAGGATGGCGCCGCCGGCGCGGCGGGCGATTTCCGGCGCGTTCAGTGGATCGGGTGTAAACGACGGCTTGCAGGTTCTCCCCAGACCTTCGGCCAGAGTTCGGGCGCGCGCGTAGTCGGCTACGCGGAGAGCATCATTGGTTTTGCCGCGGCTTACGAGGAAGTGGATGTAGTCTTCGTAAATGCGGGCGGCGTTGCTAAGGAACGGCAGGCGGCTATCGACGCGCTCGTGCAGTCCGCAGCGGGCGGCCTCAAAGGTGGTGAGGGCGGTTCGATATTCCGTGTCGGCCTGGGTTTGATTTTCGTCTTCGTAGAGGCGCGCTAGCGAGCGCTCAGCTTCCCACTTGAGGAAGACCGGAGTGTCGGCCGATTTGGCCACTGCGCGAAAATCAGCTTCCGCAGTGGCCGCATCGTTGCGGCGAGCGGCCACGCGGCCCTCGACGAGCAGCGGATATACTACGTCGCGCCCGTTCCCAGCGGCTTTGGCCATTTTGAGAGCTGCATCGGCGTAGCGCTGCGCGTCGTCGAGCTTGTTGGTTTGTTCGGAGACGAAGGCAAGGGACATTAAGGCGTTGACGACTTCCTCACGGCTGTTGATTTGCTGCGCCAGGTTCAGGGATTGTTTGAAAGCCTGCTCTGCAGCTCTTAAGTCGCCCGTATCCATGTGAATATAGGCTGAGGTCGTAAGCCATTTAGCCTGGTCTCCTACGTACCCCAGCTTAATGGCCTGATCTCTCGCGTCCGAGAAGGTTTTCTCTGCCTTTTCAAGGTCGCCCAGCTTGTAATAGGCCCAGCCGATATTCCCCAGAGTGGCCTCGGCAATATCCGCGTATCCCTTTGCCAGCGCAATTCGTTGGGCGGAATCGGCCCAGTCCAACGCCTCGTCGAAGTGTGTTTGCTCATCTGCCGACCAGCTTAAGTTCAGCAGGACAGTGGCCTCGGCGAAGCTGTCCTCGGACGCCCGAACGGATGTCAGCGCAGTCTGGAACTCTGGCTGAGCCTCGGCGTAATGCCCGCTCTTCATCTTGACCGTTCCGCGGGCGCTCGCAAGGTCGCTGCACGCAGCAGAAAGTTTCTGAATGCATAACCGCTCCGCGGATGCCAGTTCCGCCTCCGCCGCGCCGAGGTTTCGAGACGACGCATAAGCCGACGATGCCAGCACGTGCCTGCGAACTGCGAGGTCCCCCGAGGACGGTGGGTTTGGCTCGGAGAGCAATAGATCCAGTGATTGGGCACTCATTCCCCACCAGTTCAGGATCGTCGCTCGAAGAATCGTAAACCGCCATGCCCAGTCGGGACCGGCACCTCGAAAGTCGCGATAGGCCTGTTCCGCCTCGATCGCTGCCTTACTTATCTCTCCGCGATGAAAAGTTTCAGTCGCACGGTCCAGGGCAACCTGTGGATCCCGTGTCCGCAAGCAGGATGGCAAGCAGACGACGAACTGCAGGACCAAAACGATCTCCAGCCGCCGTTTCGCGGGGTGGTTCCGATTCGAAAATTGTGAATGGTCCCGCATGCCGTTGCCAGCCGTCGCAGGATTTTAACTTGAAAGGGTGGGAGGAGTTGCCTAATTCCGCGGCCGAGGTGCTGATGGTATGAGCCGACATGGCAGTCTTGCTACCTCGCTTCAGAGGGGGCGGAGTGATGTGGCACTTTGCAAGGATTCGGCCGGCGACGGACCGAATCCTCGCATGCGCTAGAAATGTGTGCTCGGAACCTCTATCCCCTTCCGCCACCGTTCGGGTCGGCCATTACCACGGTGACGCAGCCTTCCGCTCCGCCTCCGGACAAGTCGACCTGGATCATGACCACCTTGTAGTCATACACGTACTCAGTCTGGTCCTCCGGAATGGTCCTGGTAACCATAAGCTGCCCCAGCGAGACGGTGCCGAAGTTCGGCACGACAAGCTGCGGAATCGTGGTAGGCGTGAGGATGGTTCCCGACAACTCGTCTCCTGTCACTGTCATGGCGGCAGGCAGATTCGACGGATCGAAGTAGGATCCATTGTCGGGAGGCTGGGCTCCCAGAGCATTCTGATTCACGGAAACAGGAACCGCGTGACCCAAAATTTGCAAGTTGCAAATGCGCGAACCCGCGAATGAAACAGACTGCACCGGGTTCCCCGGAGTCATTACGGTAGTGATCTGCGCCACCACCCGGTCGGCGGTAAGGGTTTCGAGGATGTTCAGTCCCTCGACCACTGCGGTGGCCAGCGTGACATAATTTCCGTCTTTGTTTTCGTAACCGCTGACCTGCGAGTAGCCACCGGTATAGGAGAGGATGTTTCCCAGTTGGAAGGGACCCGCTGGCACGTTCTGGTATGCTCCGTCCGGCGCCAGCGTGACAAGAGGGGCTTGCGCCGGCGGCTTCGGGATAACAGGTTGAGTAATGCTTGCCTCAAGGACCTGGGCGTCTGCATCGTAGGTGAAGACGTAGTCTGATTTTTCGCTTCGTTCAGTCTCGACAAATATCTTCCTGGCTGTTGACCCCATATTTTCCTCCCGCCTTGAAATTTATTTTTCAATCCGCACTTCGAACGAACTGGTCCCCACTTCTGTTTCTTGTCCTTCCGCACTTACTCCCATTACGGCCAACTTATATGCGCCGCTCTGCCGGCTGGCGGGGGGAAACTGAATCGGCCAGGTTTCATCCGCCGCCGAGCCGGCAATGGGAAGCGACGCTTCCAACTTTCCCGCCGGGCCGTATAAGTCCACTCGATAAGCCGAATAACGATGCCCCGGCGGCACGATCACATTCAAGAGAAATCCCTCACCTTCGTGAACCGCCAGCGGAGAGGCGTTTGCGCCGTAGGTCAGCAGGTTCACGGTTGCGGCCGGCAAGACGTGTGGCTGGTTGGTCGAGTGCTCGATCCGCGGCAGCTGTACAAAATTCTGGTAGCCGATTACCGCCAGCAAAACGGCCAGTGCCGGAACGGCCAATGCTGGACGAAGCCATGCCAGCCAGTGCCATGCCGCGCCGGAGCCTGCATCTCTGGCCCGGTCCTTGACCCAGTCTTTGGCCCGGTGTGCGGCTCGGTCTGCGGCGTTATTAGCGCGGCCCCTGGCGGCTTCCGCCGCGTCTTCCGAGCCTGCCGCCAGAATGTTCTTGCTGTGCGCCACGAAATCCGATCCGGCGCGCACATCGCGGGCGCAGTCGAGACACTCGAAGAAGTGCTCTTCGAACTGATCGCGCAGGGCGGGATCGAGTTCGGCGAGCAGATACTTCTCCGTCATTTTTTCGCGAACCACAACGTCGTGGTCCATGGCTAATTCCCCCTCTTCATTCATTCCCTCGTGACTCAGCCTTAGGCCCGGGCAAGATTCGGGGGATTCTCCCCGAGGTGCTTCAGATATGAGGCTTTGAACGCCTGTTTGGCGCGATGCAATAAAACCCGCAAATATTCGCGATCGACTCCGAAGTCGCGGCAGACATCATCTTTGTCGCGCTCTTCGATGAAGACCTCGCGCAACAGCCGGCGGTCGCGCTCCGGCAGTTTTTCCAGGATCGCCCGCACTTTCTTTTCGGTTTCTTTGGAGGTGAGCATACCCAGCAGATCGAAGCTGCTAGCGGGAAAACTGCATTCGTCTTCATCATCGAGGGAAGTGTTTCGCCCCGCACTTCGGTAGTGTTCCAGCAGAACGTTGTTGCAGATGGAGTTGACGAACGACCCCAGGCGCTCAGGCTGGTGAATCTTGCCCTCGCGCAGGGCCACGAAAAAGCGAGCGAAGGTTTCCTGCCGCACATCCTCAACCGCCTCGGGAGACTTCAGCCGCGAACCCAGCTTGATCTTGATCAGTGCGCCGAAGTACGCGGAAAAATGCTCCTGCGTGCGAAAGTCGGCCGCGCGCAAGCGGTCAAGATAGGCGCCGTCAAAGGGTTGGAATTGCAAGAAAGGACCCCGGGGACTTCTCAGTGGCAGAAAGTGTAGCACTGGAAGTGGCCCACCGTTGCCTTTTTCCGGAGTTTGCGCGGGGCTGGCAGGACGCCTTGATAAAGAGTGGCTGTTACGGCGGCAAACGGTGGGCGGAATGGGCCGAGCGTTGAGCACTATGTGGGGCAAACTCCTGTTGAACTCGGATGGGGAAAGCATAAGTAGCGTCATCGTCGTTACTAGAACCGCCAAACGGCCGAATCCTGAAGCACCGGAGCCACTTCCCCCCGGCTGGCTCCGGCACTCATTAGAACCCAGCCGAGTGTTGGCCTTGGCCTGGGTTCGTGAACTTTTGGCTCATCGCCAACTACGCGATGTCCTCGGCTCATAGGGATAGTGCTGGAGCGGGGGAAAACGTTACAGGGAAAAGTTCAGGGCCGGGGAGAATCGAGGGTGGTCGCCCGCGCCTTTTGATCCTTTCGTCGCGCCGTGAGCGAACTAAATTGAACCAGTTTGTGGCTGGGCACATCAAAAACGGCTGATCGGGCCGGCTCCCTCACCGGTGGAACATTGCGAAGCGAACGGAAGCAAAAACAGTACGGCTAACGAGCACAAAGGGAACAGGAGAAGAACATGTCTGGGCAACTGGAAGGAAAGACGGCATTGGTTACAGGCGGCTCGCGGGGTATTGGCGCGGCAATCGCCAAGCGCCTGGCGGCTGACGGAGCCAAGGTGGCCATCACCTATACAAAAGGCGCCGATGCGGCGGCGGCCGTCGTTAAGGAAATTGAACGCAGTGGCTATAAGGCACTCGCGATTCAGGCGGACGCCACCGATGCAGCCGCCGTGGCCGCCGCTGTGGAGAAGACCGTGGCGACGTTCGGCAGACTTGATGTGCTGGTAAACAATGCGGGCACGGCGATTCCGAAAAAATTCGAGGAGGCGACGCTGGAGGAGTTGGACCGCCTGATTAACCTCAACCTTCGTGGCGTTTTCATCGCGACTCAGGCGGCACTCAAGCAAATGAAGAACGGCGGCCGCATTATCATGATCGGTTCGTGCGTAGGCGAACGTAACATGATGCCCGGCCTCGCGGTGTACGCGGCCACCAAAGGAGGCGTGAAGATGTTCGCTCAGAGCTTGTCCAGAGAAGTTGGGAGCCGGGGCATCACGGTTAACAACGTCGAGCCGGGCCCAATCGACACGGAATTAAACCCCGCGTCAGGCGAATGGGCTGCGCCGCAGAAGGCCAACACAGCGCTCAACCGCTACGGAACGGTTGGCGAAGTGGCGGCGCTCGTCGCATTTGTAGCCGGCCCGGAAGCGTCGTACATCACCGGCGCGAACCTGACGGTCGACGGCGGCACAAACGCATGAAAGTCTCCTTCAGCGACGAGATGGCGCTTCGGTAGCCAAGTCTTAAGTTCGGGGTCGAGCGGAGCGAGCCGAAGGGCAACCGTGACGTGCAATTGGTGTTTTGCGCGTTACGGCTCCGGAGGAGTGAGTGAAATCCGCGCTAGTGATAATCGACGTTCAGATTGGTCTGGTGAGACTGATGCCGCTCGAGCTGCAGAATCGTGTTTTGGCGAATGTCACGGTGCTGCTGGGCAAGGCGCGCTCCTCTGGAGTGCCCGTCCTGTTCGTCCAACACGACGGGCCCAGGGGACATCCGCTCGAAGCGGAAACTTCGCCGTGGGCGATACACCCTTCGATTCTTCCGCTGAGTCAAGAGGCCGTCATCAGGAAAAAAGCATCGGACTCTTTCTTCGAGACAGGACTCGCAGAAGAACTTCAGGGCAACGGGATCGGACATCTCATCATTGCGGGCGCCATGACCGAATACTGTGTCGATACGACGTGCCGACGTGCTGTTACGCTTGGCTACGATGTGACGCTGGTAGCCGACGGGCATCTTACACGCGATACTCCGGTTCTAACGTCTTCGCAGATCATCGCGCACCACAACACCCTCCTCAACGGTTTTGCCGCGGGAATTCGTTCCATCAAGGTCACGCCGACGGTTGGGATTTCACTCTGAAATGCCGTCCCTCGGTTGATTGCACTGGTTACTTCGTGTTCAACCGATCGCCACGCTTCCATTCGCACTTAGCCGGCTCTTTGTCGAGACCGGGTGCACATTGGGGTTCTCGGTATCAGCCTGGGCTGCAGTCTTTGCTGTCGGGCGATGGCCCGGGAAAAAGCCCGCAGTCGTCTTCGGAGAATCGGGAGTTCGGATTGTGCTATGCTTCGCGCCGACGAACCCGAATAGAAATCCATTTTAAGAAAGCGCCCTCGATGAAGCGAAAAAGCAAGGTCACGATTGCAATAGCCACGGCAGCGCTCGCCATTCTCGGAGCCGCGGGCGTTTATGCGCAGAGCCAGAACAATGACAAGTACTCGCTGAAATCGCCGGGCGGAATTGCGTTCTCCGACTTCAGAGGATACGAAGACTGGTCGGTGGTCTCTTCGGCGCGAACCGACGAAATACTCAAGGTGATCGTGGCCAATCCGACGATGATCAAGGCGTTCAAGGCCGGCGTTCCGGGCAACGGCCAGGTTTTTCCGGACGGCTCGATGATCGTGAAACTGCAGTGGACGCAGAAGAAGAGCACCGAGGCGCCGTTTGCCGTGGATGTGCCCGATAAGTTCAGCCAGGCTTTCGTGATGGAAAAAGACACCAAGAGATTTTCGAAGAGCGGCGGGTGGGGATACGCGGTGTTTAACTACGACACCCCATCGGACAAGTTCACAGCCGACGCGAAAAGCCTTTCAGACTGCGGATTCGCCTGCCACACGCCGGTGAAGGCGAAGGATTATATTTTCCATCCCTACCAGAAACGGTGAAGGGCGGGGTTCACCCAATCCAGAACCAGGGTGTGCACGAGCCGACGCGATGGCCGTGATCGATCCGACGCCCAGCGCTACTTTCGCGTCAGGCGCAGCTCGATCATCATTCGCTCCTGCCCTGTGTCATCAATCAGGAAATGACGGTGGAGAAGAACGCGGCCGTCTTCCTCGAGGTGCGCTCGCGCGACGGTTTTGCGGCCAGGGTGGTCGGGATCGAGCGGTGTGGCCCACAGGACAATGTTCTTGCCGTCGAAGGTGCCGTCGCTCTGGCGAATCGACATCGTGGTCTGCTGAGAGTCGTACCATACGGTGGTGAAGCGGTTGGTTTTGGAGTCGAACCCGGATATTCCGGTGCCGGTACTGCTGGCGCCGTCAGGGCTGAAGAAGGTGAAATCTGATTGAAGAAACTTGCCGTCCTGGATCATGTACTGCTTGCACGAGCCTTTCGTGACGATCGGCTTGCCGTTTAAAGGGAAAAAGGTCTTAACGACATCCCAGTCGCCGGCGAATTGGGCGAGGAGCTTTTGACCGCCACCGGGCGCGTTTGGCGGTTCATATTGATTGTGGGTTTGTTGGGCCACCGCCATGGTGGCAATGAACAGCATCGCGATGATCCACTTGTTCATGGCTCGCGGATTATATGCGAAAAGCGCCCTGGCGTTCTACGTCCGACGCAGTGGCCCCTCACACATCGAGGAGAGCACTGGTTGGGGTAGCGCACATTTTCTCAGGATCATGGCTTCTTAGAATCAAGGTGTGTAGTGAGTGAAGACCAGGTCGGTCGCCTTGGTTTTTTCGTGGCAAGGGAAGCAGCTTTTCATAGAGGCGGGGTCGGCGGCCTTGCCATCCACGAAGGTGCCGAAGCCCCAGCCGCCGGTTGCAGAGTATTTGGTTGAATCCTTGACCATGAACTGAATGTTGGTTTGAGGACCGGGGACGAAAGATTGAACCTGGCCAAAGATTTTGTTGTTTTCATCCGATGGGACGTTGCGGTAATGCAAAGCAGCAAGGATGCTGCCGTCAGGGAAAGGATACTTGCCCTCGCGAAAGGCCTTGATGGCTACGTCGTTGGCCAAGAGGGCGCCCAGACTGTTGAGCTTGCCGGCTTCGTGGGCCGAGGAGACCCACAGCCAGTCGCGGTATCCTTTGGGAATTTCGGTGACGTAGGGCGCGGATTGCCCATCGGCGTGGCCTCGGGCAGGGGCAATGAGGGTGACAAGACCGGCCACGGTTGCAACTGCAAGAAAAAGTAGTGTGAAGTTTTTCATCGGGCTTTCTCCGTTCGATATGCTCGGGCAAATGAAATTAGCAGGGCTGACTATTTTGCCTTGGAGCTGATGGCGATGTTTTTCGAATCGTGAGCAGACTAGGCGCGATTTGCGGATACCAACATACAGGAAAAGCTGTACTGCCGTCATGGCTGTCTTTGGGACGGGCTTCGAAGCTCTGGATCAAACTCTTGAGCTCATGGATTTTCTACTGCAGCTTCGTGTACTCCGCCTTAGCCAGCTTCAAGACCGGTATATCGGGATCGGCATCCTTCCACAGCGCGAGAAAATCTTTGTATGCGGCCAGCGCTCTGACCCGCGCCGCGTCCGCGTCTGCGCCCTTTGACATTGCCGCCTGCATTGCGTTGGCGCGCGCCACTCCCAGATGGGCGAGCGCTCCTGTCGAGCAATTCCATACCAGGCCGTTGTGGTCGATTATCTTCTGGAACTCACTCGCCGCCGCCGGCGCCTGTCTGGCGGCCAGGTGGGCTTGGCCGCGCAGGTAAATGTCATAGAGACAGGAGAGATTGTTGATGAAAGTGATTTGCCCGAGTTCGGTGCGGGACGCGGCCTGCAGAGCGGTGAGGGCAGCTTCCGGCTGGCCGGCGTTCAGATCTAATTGGGCCTGGATTGCCGGCAGCCACAGGGATTGCATCTGGGTATCGAGCGGATAGCGCGCATTCAGATCCTTCGCCAGCGCCTGGGCTTGCGCTGTATCGCCGGAGATGGCTAAGGCAAGAGCGGCCTCGCTCTGCACGCCCTGGCTGGTGGGCGCGACTTTCAATCCGTCGGCGGCTTCCTGGCGAGCCTCGGCCGCATTGCCGAACGCGGCCTCGCTGAGCGCGCTATTCTCCTGCCAGATTGCGCCGTTCTCGCGGGCGTCGGCGTGAATGGCGGAATCAAGCGCTTGCCGGGTCAGCTCGCGCGACCGGGCGGCGCGGCCGGCGTAGGCCTCGGTATCGGAGACGAGGGCGAGTATGTAGTTTTCTTCCGGCTTGCCCGCAAACCATTTCTGCTGATCGGCCATGGCGGCGGAATCTGACGAGAGAAAAGCCAGCGCATAGAGCGCCATGCGGGTGATGTAGTCTTCCAGCTTCTTCGATTGCGCTTCACGAATGGTATTACGAGCGTCGTCAAAGCGCTGCAGCGCGAGATAACAGTTGGCGAGATTGTCGTACGGAGCCACGTTCGCGGAACCGCGACGCAGTTGCTCGAGGGTAAGCTCGGCTGATTTTTCGTAATCGCCCTGCTCGGCCGACACTACGCCGAGGTTCAGATATGCGCTGAGATTTTTCGGGTAGCTTTCAATCTCTTCCTGATAAGCCTGCGCGGCCTTGGGCAGCTCGCCGGTTACATTCAGATAATAGTTTGCGGCCAGCGCGAGTTTCTCACGCTCGCTGGCATGCTCGCGCAGCTCGAAGGCCCTGGTGAGATATTCGCTGGCGCGCCCCGGCTCGGCCATGCTGAAATATTCACCGCCCACGGCGAGATACCCCATGGCGAAATTCGGATCGAGCTGAATCGCGCGCTGGTTGTAAGGCAACGCCGCCGCGGGGCCCTGCTCGCGATCGGCTTTTTGACCGAGAGTGTACGCTTTCAGCGCTTCGAGCGACGATGTTGTGGCCTGCTCGAGCGGGACATCGAAGCGTTGCACTGTGGCAAGCGATTCTCCCAGCTCGCTGCGCAGCTTTGAGGTTGCGTCGCCCAGAGCGTCGAGCACTTTTTCTTTGGATGGAGCGGTCACCTGCTCCTGCGCGAGCGGATCTCCGTTGCGGCAGTTCACGGCTTTCAGTCCCAGCACATACTCGCTGCCCAGGCTGCCGATCGAGCCGGCGATGTACGCTTTGCTGCCGGCGCGCAGGCACAGTTCGCGAGCGAGGTCGGGGGTCAGCCTGGTGCCCGCGGGGCGGGTCATCTCCTGCAAAGTTTCAGCAACTTTATTCTCGGAGAGGACATTCA
This sequence comes from uncultured Acidobacteriaceae bacterium, assembly GCA_964530145.1. Lineage (GTDB taxonomy): Bacteria > Acidobacteriota > Terriglobia > Terriglobales > Acidobacteriaceae > Sulfotelmatobacter. Next base: position 52,260 of record CAZGXY010000018.1, read on the forward strand.
GAAATGGAGATTGATTCAGCGAGACGCTGAGTGCGGTCTTGAGGGTGTCGTCGAAAACCGCGTCGCCGGTGCTGTTGGCGAAATCGGCGAGGACGACGGTGTCTTTATCGGTGAGCCGTTTCGTTTGGCGAGTGCGATAGTAGATTCCGCCGGCGAGAATCGCCACAAGAACTATAGCGGCAAGCGCGTATGCGGAGACCCTGGCACGAGAGCGGCTGACGCCTGTGACCGACGTTCCGGAATCGTGTGCCGAATCGACGGCCGCCGTTACGTGGGACTCGGTATCGCGGCGCAGACGCTGCAGGTCGGCGCGCATTTCGGCTGCGCTCTGGTAGCGGAGGTTGCGGTCTTTCTCCAGAGCCTTGCCGATGATTCTTTCGAGATCCGCGGGGACATCGGGATTCAGCCGCACCGGGGCCGTGGGAGTCGCATCCAGAATCGCCTTGAAAATCACGGCTGAACTCTCGCCACGAAAGGGCAGCGTGCCGGTCGCCATCTCATAGAGAACCGCGCCGAAGGAGAACAGGTCGCTGCGCGCGTCGAGTTCCCGGGCACGCGCCTGCTCCGGGGACATGTAAGAGACTGTGCCCAGCGTCGATCCCGGACTGGTAAGATGCGATCCTTGCTCTGTAACGCCTAGTGTGACCGCTGCAGCAATGTTGCTCGAAGACGATACCGCCGAGCTTACTTTTGCCAGCCCGAAATCGAGGATCTTGGCATGACCACGTTTCGTGAGAAAAATATTTGCGGGCTTGATATCGCGGTGAATAATGCCCTGGCTGTGCGCGGCGTCGAGCGCATCGGCGACTTCAATAGCTATCGCCAGAAGAAGTTCGATCTCCACTGGCCTGCCCGCGATGCGGTGTTTCAGAGTCAGGCCGTCCAGAAACTCCATGACGATGAAGGGACGGCCATCTTCCTGGCCAATTTCATGGATAGTGCAGATATTCGGATGGTTTAAGGCGGAAGCTGCTTGCGCTTCGCGCTGAAAGCGCGCCAGTGCCTGCGCATCTCTTGCGACTTCATCGGGAAGAAACTTCAGGGCAACGAAACGGTGGAGAGTTAAATCTTCAGCTTTATAGACGACTCCCATCCCGCCGCCGCCGAGTTTTTCGACGATGCGATAGTGGGAGATGGTCTTGCCGATCATGGCGCGAATCTTACGTGGGCTGAAACGGGCAAGTCAATCGCGGGCGCGAGAGCGCTCGATTCGATTCGACGCTTCAGGACAAGGGTCTTCCATTTCGATGTGAGGGCGTGGATCTCGCCGAGTCTAGCAAAAGAAGCGAGACATTGGGCACGCACTACGCTACTTGACTTCGCCCATGCGCATCTGACACCATCAGCGGGCGTTGGCATTCCCTGGGGATTCGAGCCTTGTTTCAAAGCCTTCAGCACGCGCTGCAACAGATTGCGCACCTCGTCGATGCCGGAAAGCTCGAATCCGGCCTGTAATTTTTCCGCCGTCGCGCCGACGCGGCCAGATTTCCGCATCTGGGCCCGCACCCGCCGTTCCGCAAGACTGCAAAGCAAGCTGGGGGACTCAATGAAACGTCTTAATGCGATGCTGCACTCAGCGCCGTCTTTTTTCGCCGCCAACTTCTTTAGGGCGGTCATCTTTAGGGCCATCTTCTTTATAGTGGCCGTTCTTATAACGGCCTTGTTCGGGACGGCCTTCTTTGTCACGTTCTGCACAGCGCAAGAGGCTACCGGCAGAATTGTGGGGACGATTTCCGATTCCAGCGGGGCTGTGATTCCGGGCGTGCAGGTTAGCGTGACCAACGTGGGCACGCACTTTAACCGACACGCAAGCACGAATGACGAGGGCTACTATCAACTGCTCTCGCTGCCGATCGGCAGCTACACCTTGGTCGCGGAGCACGAGGGCTTCCGGAGAGTCGCCAGCACGCAATACAAACTGGAGATCAATCAGGCTCTGCGCGTCGACATTCATATGCAGGTAGGAACGGCCAGTCAAACCGTCGACGTGGGCGCGGAGGCCGCTCCGGTCGAGACCGTGAATGCAACCCTCGGGCAGTCGGTTACCGGGCGCACGCTGACTAACATGCCGCTGAACGGCCGCGACATGCTCGACCTGGCGCTGCTGCAACCGGGCGTAACCGAGAGCAACGACGACAACGGCGCCGCCGGCAATTACAGCATCGCCGGCGGGCGCACCGACTCGGTCACTTTTTTGCTCGATGGCGGACAAAACAACGATCTGCTGGATAACAGCCGCCTGCTCGATCCGAACCCGGATACCGTGCAAGAGTTCCGGCTGCTGACCAGCGACTATACGGCAGAGTACGGCCGCAACGCCGGGGGCATTATCAGCATTGTTACGAAGTCCGGCACGAACCAGCTCCACGGCAGCGCCTTCGAATTCTTCCGCAATCGGGTGCTCGATGCCAACGACTTCTTCAATGTCCAGCAAGGCATTCCGCGCCTAGACCTCAAGCGCAATCAGTTCGGAGCGACGTTGGGCGGCCCCATCGTCAAAGACAAACTTTTCTTCTTTGTCGCTTATCAGGGGCAGAGGCAGGTGCAGGGCATTCCGGACGTGGATGCTCCGGTTTTCTCCCCGCTGGAAATTCAAGGCAATTTCTCGCAGTCGGGGCCAAATGGAACTCCCGACCCCAACGTTGCCGCTTTTCTACAGGCAAATCCGTTCTTTCAGCCGAACGCCACGCTGGCTGCGGAAGGCATTATCGCTCCGAGCCAGATCAACAGCGTTGCGCAGGCCTATATAAAGAACAATCTGATCCCGAGCGCTCCCGGGGGATTGTTATCGACGACGCTGAGCTCGCGGGACGACCGCGACGAGATCACTTCAAAATTCGACTTCAATCTCAGCCCGAAAGATAAGCTCTCTGCGACGTTCGGCTTCAACCAGGCAGGAGATCCCTACAACGGCACGCTCAATCCATTTCCTTTTGCTACGGTGCCGGGATATGCGAGCACGAATAGCGTCAACTACTACTACACGAATATCGGCTACACCCACATCGTTTCGCCGACGCTGTTGAATGAGTTTCACTTTGTGACTCATCGGAGCAACTTTCTGGCCGATAGTCCGGCGGCGAAGCTGCCTACTCCCGCTGATCTGGGTATCGCGGTTACGCCCGACCAGGCGACCGGACCGACGAATTTGTATTTCGATACCGGGCTTTCCCTTGGCGAAAGCGAAAACGGCCCGACGCGCTACGTGGAAAATACTTTTTCCTGGACCGATTCCGTGACCTGGACGCGGGGGCGCCATAACTGGAAGTTCGGCGCCGGCTTCACTCCCTACCAGGAAAATATGGTTTACGACTACATCATCAACGGGGAGTTCGATTATTACGGCCCGGAGGGAATCGGGTCGGGAAATTCGTACGCCGATTTTCTGCTCGGCGCGCCGTACGATTATCTTCAGGACGCCAGAGCGCCGAGCAATATCCGCACGAAAAATACATATGCCTTTGCCCAGGACGAATGGCACATGCGCAGAAATCTCGTCGTCACTCTCGGCCTGCGCTACGAATACAGCACGCCGAAAAGCGATACTCAAGGCCGCACCTTCTCGCTTATTCTCGGCGAGCAGTCGCATCGCTTCACCAATGCGCCCGCCGGATTGGTTTTCCCGGGGGATCCCGGCGCGCCCACAGGCGTCAACTTCCCCGATAAAAAGAATTTCGCGCCCCGCTTCGGCTTTGCCTGGGACCCCACCGGCAGCGGCAAAACCAGCCTCCGTGGCGGCTTCGGCTTCTTCTACGACATCCTTAAAGGTGAGGATAATCTGCAATTCAACGGGCAGGCGCCTTTCGTCGGATCGACGGCGCTCTACTTCAACACGGTGGGACCCGGCTCCGGAGCTTTGAACTACATGAATCAGCCGTACGTGGCCGACGGCGTTCCCAATCCTTTTCCATCCACTCCACCCGCGTCAGACGTTTCCTTCGTCCCCTTTGTGCCCATCAACGCCGGAGGCAGCGTGTATTTCGTCGATCCCCACCTGCGCACGCCCTACGTTTACCAGTACAACCTGAGCCTGCAGCACAATCTCATCGCCGATACAGTGCTCGAAACCAACTACGTCGGCAGCTCTTCCCACGGACTCACCTCGCTGCGAGACGTCAACCCCATGATTCTCGGAACCACCACGCGAGGGTTCAACCAGTTGCCCACGTCGGCCGGCGGAGCCTGTGGAACCGATCCCGCCATCCAAATTCCCTGTTTCGGCCAGCTTCCCGAATTCCAGAATGTGGCCAACGCCAACTACAACGCCTTCGAAGCCAGCCTGACGCGCCAACCGAAAACTTCGGCACTCGGCACGGTCTACTACACTTTCGCTTACACTTTCGCGCATAATCTCGACGACGCATCGGGCTTTCGGCAGCGCAACTCGGTGGTGCCCGCCTACCAACCGCAGCTTTATTACGCATCGAGCGACAGCGATGTGCGCAACCGTATCAGCTTGAGCGGCGGCTGGGATTTGCCATTTGACCGCATGTGGGGCGATGGCCCGAAACGGCTGACAAAAGGTTGGAGCCTCTATCCGATCTTCACCTGGCGCACGGGATTTCCCTTCGATATCAGCGCATCACTGCCAGGGGTGAGCGATCCGGTCAATCCCGGAACTTCGGGAGCGGGCGATCCTTATTTGACCAATGCGGCTGTGATCGGGCCGATTCAGACTTTCAATCCCGACAAGCAACGCACCATCAACGAAATCACCTACAACACCAGTTCGACGGGCACCTGCCAGATCACCACCACACCCGTCACCGGAAATTTCTACTTCAATCCCAATAGTTTCTCCAATGTCCCGTTGGAGAACTACGACTACTATGATGGCGGTCCCATTAGTCAGCCTGGGAGCACGCAAAATGTCTGCTTCCCGCAGATCGATCCGGTAAATAATCCCGCTGACCGCACCTACGGATTGCATCGCAACACGCTGCGCGGGCCCGGTTCGACGAACCTCGACCTGGCTCTTGCCAAGGTCACGCCCATCACTGAACGCGTTAGTCTGGAATTGCGGGTCGAGTACTTTAACGCGCTCAATCATCCCGAGTTCGCGCAGCCCACGCTGCTTGACAATGCGACGAATATCAACAGCCCGATTTTCGGGCAAATCACCACCACGGGAACGTTCCGCGGCGCCACGCCACGCATTGGCCAGATTGCGGCCCGGCTGACGTTTTAAGGAATTTGATAAGTGTTCCTGAAGAAAATGAAATCAGTTTGTCTCCTTTTTATCGCGGTAGCGACCGTTGGCGCTCTGCCGGTGATCGCGCAAGATGCGATCTCCCACTCCGCCGATGAATACGTGCGCGCCGAAATGCAGCGGGAGCATATCCCCGGGCTTGCGCTGCTGGTTTCGCGCGACGGCAAGATCGTCGAGGCGCAGGGATTCGGTTTATCGAATGTCGAGCTTCAGGTTCCGGTGAAAGCGGAGACGATCTTCCAGTCCGGTTCGATGGGGAAACAATTTACCGCCACGGCAATCATGATGCTGGTGGAAGAGGGCAAGATCGCTCTCGACGACCCCATCGGCAAGTACTTTCCGGGCGCTCCCGCGAGTTGGAACGGTGTAACCATTCGCGAGTTGCTTAGCCATACTGCCGGGTTTACCGATTATCCGGCGAAATTTGATTTCCGCCGCGACTACACCGAAGGCCAGCTTCTGAAAATCGTCGAAGGCATTCCGCTGGCGTTCCCGCCTGGGACCAAGTGGAGCTACAGTAATCTCGGTTACCTGACGCTCGGTGTCCTGATCCACCAGGTCACTGGAAAGTTCTACGGGGACTTTCTGCAGGAGCGAATTTTTCAGCCGCTCGGCATGTCGACGACGCGCATTATCAGCGAAGCCGATATCGTCCCCAACCGCGCCGCTGGATACCGGCTGGTCAAGGGCCAGCTTAAGAATCAGGAGTGGGTTTCGCCCACGCTGAACACGACCGCCGACGGCGCGCTTTATTTTTCGATTCTCGATCTGGCGAAGTGGGATACCGCGCTCTACACCGAGAAACTGCTGAAGCGATCGAGCTTCGACGAGATGTGGACGGTCACGAAACTGAAGAACGGAGAACCTAATTCAGATTCGTACGGATTCGGCTGGTCGATTTTGACGCGGCATGGGCACCGTGTGCTGGATCACGGCGGTTCCTGGCAAGGTTTCCGCACTCACATCTCCCGGTATGTGGACGATAAGCTCACGGTGGTGGTGCTCACCAATCTGGAAAGCGCCGACCCGGGCAAGATCGTGGAGAAAGTCGCGAACTTCTATCTTGCGCGGTAAGACAAACTCACCAATTCGGCCGCCATGCTCCTCTTGACAATTATCGTTATAACGAGTATTGTCAAAACGAATGAAAAATATACGACCGGACAAGAACAAGCGGGCGGGCGTGGCCGAAGAGGCGACTTTTTTGGAGCTGGCCCGCACCACCGACGCTTTGTCTCGAGGCGTGATTCCAGTCCTCAAGGCTGAGGATCTCTCCCCGAATCAGTACAATGTGCTGCGAATTCTGCGGGGGGCGCCCGAGGGACTGGCTTGCGGGGAGATTGCCAGCCGCATGATTACCCGCGACCCGGACGTTACCCGGCTGCTGGACCGACTGGAAAAACGGCAGCTGGTTTCGCGCTGCCGTGAGACGGAAGATCGCCGGACGGTGAGAACGCGAATTTCTGCGGACGGCCTTAAACTGCTGGCGGGGCTGGATGAGCCGATTCTAACTGCCCATCGCAAACTATTGGGTCATCTGGGCCAGAGACGCCTGAAAGCCTTGTCCGAAATGCTGCGCGAAGCCCGCAGGCAAGTAGCCTGATTTATTGGGCATAATAGTCGTTGCAACGAATGTTGGTGTAACGCATCTAATAGTTTCATGTATTCAACAATTTCGAGAGGAGACTTACCCATGAGCACACTCGCTACCCCGCAGACCGCCGTTACCACCTGGAACATCGACCCGGTCCACTCCCATGCCGAGTTCAAGGTGAAACACTTGATGATTTCCAACGTAAAAGGCCAGTTTACGCGCCTGAAGGGCGCCCTGACGCTGGATGAAAATAAGGTCGAAAATTCGAAGGTCGAGGCCACGATCGAAGCCGCTTCGATCAGTACCCGTGACGACCAGCGCGACGAGCATCTCAAGAGCGCCGATTTCTTCGATGTCGAAAAGTTTCCCGAGCTGACATTCAAGTCGACGCGCATCACCCGCGTGGCCGACGGTGAACTGGCCGTCGCCGGCGACCTGACCATGCACGGCGTTACGCGTAATGTGGTTTTCAACGTCGAAGGACCGACTCCGGCGACGAAGGATCCATGGGGAAACACGCGCCGGGGATTATCGGCAACAACGAAGATCAACCGCAAAGATTTCGGCCTGACCTGGAATGCAACGCTCGAAACCGGCGGCTTCATGGTGGGGGACGAAGTCACCATCACGCTGGAAGTCGAGTTTGTCAAAGCATAAACATCGCGCGGTGTGGAAATGCCGCGCCTAACAACGCTAAGGAATAAGGAGGGAGGACTTATGTCGCTCCGCCCAGTAAGAGAGATTATTCAACCAAAGCCGACCATCGAAGGCGCGGGAGTGAAGTTGCAGCGCGCCTTCGGTTTCGGCAAAACCCAAGAGTTCGATCCGTTCCTGTTGCTGGATGATTTTCGGAACGAGAATCCCGCAGACTATCGCGCGGGATTTCCGTGGCATCCGCACCGGGGAATCGAGACCATTACTTATGTGCTCGCCGGTTCGGTCGAGCACGGAGACAGCCTGGGAAATAAGGGGAAGATGACTGCCGGGGACGTGCAGTGGATGACCGCGGGCAGCGGCATCATGCATCAGGAGATGCCGAAAGGCGATCAGCACGGCCGCATGCACGGCTTTCAGTTGTGGGCGAATTTGCCCGCGTCACTGAAGATGACCGATCCGCGCTATCAGGATATTCCTTCGAGCGCGATACCTGAGGTCACCGACGATGACGGCACAAAGGCGCGCGTGATCTGCGGAGAATTCTGGGGCAAGCGAGGCCCGGTGGAGGGAGTTGCGGCCGATCCGAGCTATCTCGATATTTCGGTCGCTCCAGGAAAGCGCAAGCGGCTCAAAGTCGAGACTACGCGCAATGCTTTCGCCTATGTGTTCGCGGGCTCTGGAACGTTCCGGGACGCTTCTGATCCGCGGGCGGTTTTGACGGAGCGGGTAGAGAAACCGAACGATCCTGCGAAGTACGATGCCCGCAATCACTCGCTGGTGTTGTTCGATCAGGGCGATGAAATCAGCGTGCAGGCGGGAGACGAAGGCATCCGCTTCTTGCTGGTATCCGGTAAGCCGATCGAGGAGCCGGTGGCGTGGTATGGCCCGATCGTGATGAACACGCAAGAACAACTTCGGCAGGCGATGACTGAACTGCAATCCGGCGAGTTCATCAAACACCGGTAAGCCGCTGGGCGAGGGCCGAAGGCAGTGATGGCGAAAGGAAGAATCGCAGGGCTGTGGCGCATCGCAACAGCCCTGCGTACGGGTTGGGTCGCTCCCCGATGGGCGTCAGCTAGCCGTTGCCGGGTTCATCGTCATCCAAATATTCTTCGGGAACGTCGTCTTCCGGAACTTCATGGGTATGAACTTCACGGACTCCGGAGTCGTCGGCTTCTTCCACGCCACTGACGATCCCAGCTTCGAAGGCGTTTCCTTCTTCCAGCAATTCGTCGACGCTCTCGGAATCCGCGCCTTCGACCCGGGACAAACCCTGCAAATCTCCGGACTCTTCGGAGAGTTCCGGGGAGCGCCGGGGCTCGCGGTACGTCTGATCGGCGGCGGTGACTCGCTTCGTCGTGGGCTGTGTGACCGGTTTGGCGGCGGGTTTAGGAGGCTTCTTCGCAACGACCTTTTTCGCGGCAGATTTTTTCGCGATCGCTTTTTTCTTTGCCTTCTTCGCGGCAGGTTTCCTGGCAGCCGGTTTCTTCGCCGCTGCCACTTTCTGGTTCCTGGTTTTCGATGTTGTTGACTTGCTTTTTTTCTTTGCTTTTTTCTTGGCCTTCATAAACGCAGTCTACCACCGGGAGAAGCGAGGCGCGCAGCTCACCTCCACTTGCTGGGCAGTCAACACCGCTGCCGCAACTCCAATTCGGCTTTCAGGCAGGAACACGGGAATGAATTCGAGTCCAGAAAGTAATTACGACTCATGCAATCCGCGTTGAGAGCGAACTTCGCCGCCTGGAAGCGTGAGCGTATCACTTACCATGACGTCGCCGGCGCGAAGGCGTTTCACGGTTAACTCCTCAATCTCAAGCGATCTCAGCTTCGCGCTCTCGACCACGATGCGGCGGATCGCCAATCGACCGATGGCGAGCGCGCCGATGGCGAATGCGCCCACGGCGACGGCTCCGATCGCGGTAGCTCCCGCGGCGATTGCGCGAAACCCGAAAGAGTCCGATCGATTCAGTTGGTTCATCGCTTTTCTTCCTTTCGCGGGGCAAGCCCGCAATAGACTGATTCAGCGGTCTGGAGTCGAGGTTGCTTCCCGGCGATCCGGGGATTCAAGGAAATCCGGCCTTCGCCAAAAGCAAAGGCCGGTTCTTAACTAGGCGGCAGCTTTCTGACTTTTCTTGAAAAACGCCAGCAAATCGGCATTGATCTGGTCGGCGTGGGTGGTCGGCATCCCGTGGGGATATCCTGGATACGTTTTCAACGTCGCGCCCTTGACGATCTTGGCGGACTGAAGGGCGGAGGCTGCGATGGGAACGATCTGGTCGTCCTCGCCGTGAAGAATGAGGGTTGGGATATCGAACTTCTTGAGGTCCTCGGTGAAATCGGTCTCCGAGAAAGCCTTGATGCAGTCGTAGCCGGCTTTGGCTCCTCCCAACATGCTCTGGAGCCACCATTTGTCACGGATGCCGTCGGAAATCTTCGCGCCGGGCCGGTTGTAGCCGTAGAACGGAAGAGTAATGTCCCGGTAAAACTGCGGGCGGTTTTCGAGATAGGCTTTGCGCAGGCCGTCGAAGACTTCGATGGGAGCGCCAAGGGGATTCTTCTCGGTCTTGACCATCAGCGGCGGCACGGCGCTGATAAGCACGGCCATGGCGACACGCTTGGAGCCGTGACGACCGATATAGCGCGCGACCTCGCCGCCGCCGGTGGAGTGCCCCACGTGAATCGCATCCTTCAGGTCAAGCTTTTTCGTGAGTTCGGCGAGATCGTCGGCGTAGGTGTCCATGTCGTTGCCGTCCCAAGTCTGCCCGGAGCGGCCGTGCCCTCGCCGGTCAGCCGCGATTACACGATAGCCGCGCTCTCCGAAGAAGAGCATTTGTGAGTCCCAGTCATCGGCGGTAAGCGGCCAGCCGTGGCTGAAGACGATGGGCTGGCCTGTTCCCCAGTCTTTGTAGAAAATCGGCGTACCGTCTTTCACTGTAATGGTAGGCATAAGAGTAATTCTCCTTTTCGATTGTTCCTTTGTAAGAAGTATTCGGTAAACAGCAATGCGATCAAGCGCGATTTTTTGGAGACGGTTCTCGTCCCGAGACGGACTGGCTAATTGAGATTATTGTAATTCGTTAAAGGTGACAAAAAGTTTTCAAGGGCCGCTTTTCTCCGCACACCACGGCATTGCTCGAAGCTGCGCTCTCCCAAAGCCGGCAACGAGAATGTTTTTTGCAGGCTGCCAGGTCGCCGCCACGGGGCGCGCATTCGCGGAATTCTTGTTCGGGCTTACCTCGGTATAGTTTGAGACGATTCGAGAGGCTGCCGCGGGAATCATTCGCGCTGCGACCGCCGCGCTGGCCACGGCTAGCGCGGCACAGAGCGCCATCACCACGCGGAATGCAAAGATGAAAGCTTGAACAATCGCGCTGCGAATCAAGGCTGCAGTTTGCGCATCGGCGCTGGAAGGCACATCGAGCCCGCCGAGCTTGACCAGATTCGACTGAATATCGCGAAGAATGGCGGAGGAGAGATGCAAAGATGCGAGCGATTGGTTGAGCCGGAAGCCGAAGGCTTCGACCATCGCGATTCCCAGAATGGCCACGGCCAACACTCCGGCCACGCGTGCCACCGCATTGTTGATGCCCGAAGCTGCGCCGGCACGATCCAGTGCAACCGAGTTCATAACTACCGTCGTCAAGGGCGCAACGCTGACGGCCATGCCAGTGCCGAGAACCACAAAAGCCGGAAAGAAAGTTGACCAGTAGTTGCCATCAACCGAGGGGAGAGCAAACAAAACGAAGCCAGCCGCGGTAATCAGCGGGCCCACGACCAGAGGCAATCTCGCACCGTAGCGCGCGACCAATCCGCCGGACCAGCGCGAAAGAAAAAACGAGAGAAGGATCATTGGCAGAATTGAGGCGCCCGCCGCAGCAGGCGAATAGCGCTGTATCTGGATTAAGTTCAGCGGAAGCAGAAAAATAAAAATGCCGAGCGCAGCATAGAGAAACAGGGTCATCAAGTTTGTGCCGCTGAAGGACCGCGATTTGAAGAGCGACAACGGCACCATGGGCGCTGCGACCCGTCTCTCGATCGCAATAAAAAGAATGAGAAGGCCCAGACCGAGAATCAGACTCCCTGCGACACGAGGATTTCTCCAGCCGGACGTGGCGGATTCGAGGATTCCATACACCAGGCCAGCAAGCCCCAGCGTGACGGTCAATGCACCCAACCAATCGATTGGTTGGGCATCGGACTTGTGTGACCTGGGAACATACCGCAAAGAAATTGCTATAACGGCAATGGCCAGCGGAATGTTAATGAAGAAGACCCAATGCCACGATGCGTGTTCAACCAGCCAGCCACCAATCACCGGTCCGATCGCGCTAGTGATCGAGGTGAACCCCGACCAGGTACCGATGGCGCGGCCGCGAGACTGCTCGTCAAAGGAGCCGCTGATGATCGCAAGGCTGCTTGGAACCAGGGCTGCAGCTCCGACTCCCTGAATGCATCGCGCGACGATTAACTGCGAAATGCTCGAGGAAAGCCCGCACAAGATGGAAGCGCAGGCGAACAATCCTACGCCGAGCACAAACATCCTGCGGCGGCCAATCGAATCGCCCAATGCGCCGCCGATCAGAATCAGCGCGGAAAGAAACAAGCCATACGATTCGACGACCCATTGGATGTCAACCACTGTCGCATGCAGGCTGGATTGCAGCGCCGGCAAAGCGACGTTGACTGCCGTGCTGTCGATGAAGGCGAGGCTTGAGCCAAGAATCGTCGCCGCGAGAATCCACGGGCGCGATTCCCTGGCGACCGGAGCGTCAGGCGCTGCGGAGCGAATCACCGCCTCATCGCATGGCTGTTTCATGCCAACTCTGGATGCTCACTGACCGAGCATGGACTCCTACGAATTACGGCGAGACCGATTGGTGGACGATTGCGCTGTGAATTTCAGCAATATAGCCGCCCGGAAATTCCACGACGGCGCTGGCGCGGGCGGCCGCAACATAAGGCGGCGAGAGAATTTTCGCCCCGGCGGCTTTGGCTTTCTCGAGCGTCGCGTTCAGATCCTTCACCTCGTAACCCGTCACCTCGCGCCCGAAGGGATAAGGCAAATGTCCGTCGGTCACCAGGATCTGCACATTTTCAAACAGCGAAACGATGCGGATTCGGCGATAGATCTCGCCCCTGCGCCCAATCTCACCGGCGTCGGCGTTTTTGTCATCGGCGATGACTTTGCCCCCGGAAAATTGCACGAAGCCACGCACAAAGTTATCCGCCTCGCCTGGGGATACATAGACGCGGTTTTCGGGAACGGTTTCCAGCGGTGGGTTGGACGGCGCCCTCCGGTGCCAATAGAGCTGCATCTTGACGCCGCCCGGCCACTGTATGACGGCATCAATTCCAATGGGATCGTTGAACGGTTCGACGATTATTTCCGCACCGGCGGCGCGGGCGGCCTCGATCGCCCGAGCCATGTCGGTGACCAGATATCCGGTGCGCTCTTCTCCAAAGGGAAACGGGATCGGCGTGTGAAATGCGAAGATGGAAAGTGAGCCCGCCGGAGTCAGCACGGCCTGCTGTTCAGAGCTGCTCGGAACGGGAGCGACGTTAACGACAATGCGCCTCGTGGAGGTGCCGCCGAAGGTTGCGATGAAGCTGTTTACCAGCGCATCGAAGTCTCCAGGGGCCACATAGACATGGGTTGTACCGTACTGTGGGCCCACGGCGACAACTGCGCTGCCTGCAGCCGGCGACGCCTGACCGGACGAGTGAGCCGCCACGAGCAGCATCAATATAACCGCAAAAACTCCGGCGGTTTCGCGGAAAATCATTCTTGACTGCATTAGGCCCCTCCACTGATATGCCGACCGTATCGTAACTCGAAAGTCATGTTTCTTATTTCGCTTTCCGTGGCGGCGGGAGACTAGCGCACCTAATTATGTGTTTCGAGCATCGATTAAGGCAGAGTGTTTCATATGAGCATTTGCGAGGAGGCAAAAAATGTTTAAGTACTCGGCTGTGTTCGCGCTCGCGGGAATTGTCGCGCTGGGTCTTCCCAGCAAACCGGCTTCGATGGGAGGCGCGTGGCAGGTGGACGCCGGCCACTCCAGCGCCCAACTAATCACGGATGCGACGACGGAATATGGAAAAAGCAAAATCGATATAACGCTTGGATTCGCGCGGGTCAATGGTCAAGTCGCGATTGACAATAACGACCTCGCCAAGTCTTCCTTCGATTTAAGACTGTATCCAGCGACCGGGATGGCGCCTAACATTAACGAGAGCGGAAAGTTTCTCACGGCGTGGCTCTCGAACATGTCGAACCATACGTTGGTCTGTTTCCACTCCAAAGGGGCGGTCAAAACCGCCGATGGCAAGTTGCAAACCACCGGGACTCTGGTGCTGACGCGGGTCGATCGCAGCATCGATGCGAGCCCGAGTGAAGGCTATTCGGGACCGGTATACGGACCGCCGATCCTGCATCGGGTCTCGCACGAAGCCACTTTTGTCTTCGATGTTCCCGCGGTTGCGAAGGGGCAAAAAGACAACAGCGTGGTGATGACTGGATCGACGCGCATGGTGCGCGAGGATTTTCCACAGCTAGTGCGAGCGGCGGTGAACACTTACTGGCCGGTTGTGGTGCAGGATAAAAGCTGCCAACCGGCGGGTGACCCAACGCAAGCTTACAGCGGCGCACAATGTACGGGAACGATGCTCGACGCTCCCGGCCTGCCCGCGGAGCCGCATGCGGCCGGCGGCGAGGATGTCGGCATATCGCAGGGATTCAATGAAATCGTCGGCAACCGTTTGACCATCGTTCTCAACTTGCGCATGGGAGCACAGAACTCAGCGGTCGCCGTGAACGGCGGCTACTAGCGGAGATTGCCTGCCCTGAAGCGAGCATGGCGATGTGTTAAGTGTGATTTTTTAGCGCGGGAGAATTCTGCCGATAAGGCGGAAAGACTCTAACAATTCCTGAATCTGCGCAGCGGAACGGAATTTGAGCGACCGAATGCCGGGTTGTGTATCTAAGTAAAGCAACGAGCACACGGCAGTTGTGCGAAAATCCATCGTCCGGCAATCGAGCATGCCCAAACCAATTCTCCTCAGCGTAGACGACGACTCAGATGTTTTGCGGGCAATCGAGCGCGACTTGCGTTCGCAATACGGCGCGGAATACCGCGTAATCGGCAGCGACTCGCCGGAGAGCGCACTCGATCTGCTCAAACAGTTGAAGGTTCGCAACGACAGCGTGGCGTTACTGCTCGCCGACCAGCGCATGCCGCGAATGGATGGCGTGGAATTCCTGCAACAGGCGATGGGAATATATCCCACGGCGAAGCGCGCGTTGCTCACGGCTTATGCCGACACCAATGCCGCGATCAGCGCCATCAATGAGGCCAGCATCAATTATTTTTTTCTGAAGCCGTGGGATCCCCCGGCCGAGCACCTGTATCCGCAGCTCGATGATTTGCTCGATGACTGGCAAGCGTCGTTCCGTCCGACGTTTCAAGGAATACGATTGCTGGGGACGCGCTGGTCGCCGCGCTCTTACGAATTGCGCGACTTTCTTGCGCGAAATCGGGTTCCCTTTCAGTGGATCGATGTGGAGCAGACCGCCAACGATCCCGAGACCAAGCAGCTGCTCGAGGCGCTCGGCCCCGACGCGGCCGAACTTCCGGTGGTGCTGTTTCCCGACGGAACAAAACTTCTGGAGGGTGCGCCTGCCGACGTGGCGCAAAAAGTGGGTCTGCGCACTCGCGCTCAAACCGACTTCTACCAACTGGCAATTGTGGGCGGAGGACCGGCGGGACTGGCAGCCGCCGTTTACGGCGCTTCGGAAGGCCTGAAAACGGTCATGATCGAGCGCGAAGCTCCCGGAGGCCAGGCGGGCATGAGTTCGCGTATCGAAAACTATCTGGGATTTCCCACGGGCCTGAGCGGCGCCGATCTGGCGCGGCGCGCCGTGGTGCAGGCACAGCGCTTCGGAGTCGAAATTCTGTCGCAGGAAGCGGTGGGCGCGCGGGCCGAAGGCCCCTATCGAATCGTGAAGCTGGCGGATGGAAACGAGATTTCTTGCCACGCTTTGATGATCGCGACCGGAGTCCAATGGCGCCGGCTGGAAGCGCCGGGGATCGACCGATTGCAGGGTGCGGGAATTTACTACGGCGGCGGTGCGACTGAAGCGCTGTCTTGCAAAGGCGAGATTGTATACGTGGTCGGCGGCGCGAACTCAGCGGGACAGGCGGCGATGAACTTCGCCAAATATGCGGAGCGTGTCATTATTCTGGTGCGCGGTGAATCGCTCTCCAGCACGATGTCGCAGTATCTGATCGACCAGGTGAAAGAGACTTCGAACATTCAACTGTGGACCCACGCCGGTGTGGCCGAAGCGCATGGCGACAGCCATCTCGAGGAAATTTCGGTGCTGTGTTCCGATACCGACAAGATCGAGCGGGTGCCGGCGAGTGCGATGTTTATTTTCATCGGGGCCTTGCCGCAAACCGAGTGGCTGGCGAATTTCACCGAGCGCGACGAGCGTGGATTTCTGCTGACCGGTCCCGACCTTCTCCGCGACGGGCGGCATACCAAGGGATGGACGCTCGACCGCGACCCGTATCTGCTCGAGACCAATGTTCCCGGCATCTTCGCCGTGGGCGACGTGCGCCACGGCTCGATCAAGCGCGTGGCCTCCGGAGTCGGGGAGGGATCAGTTGCGGTGCAATTCATCCATCAATATTTGAGCAAGGTGTAAATGGTCGATAAATCTGAACTACTTCGCATGTCTGTATTTGCCGATCTGCCGGGCGATCAGCTCGACTGGTTTCTCAGCCAATCGCAGGAATTGAATTTCAAGGCGGGCGATGTTTACTGGCGGCAGGGCGACCCGGCCGACGCCATGTTTGTGGTTATTTCGGGCCATCTGCAAGGCCGCGGCGAACTTAACGGCGAAACTTTCGTGTTCGATCTGGAGCGCGGCGACGTCACCGGACTGCTTCCATTTTCACGGATGAAACAGTTCAAGGTGAGCGGACGGGCTATTGCCGACAGCGTGGCCCTGCGCTTTCCTTCTTCACTGTTTCCCGAACTTATCCAGAAAATGCCAGTGCTCACCCAGCGACTGGTGGGACTGATGGCCGACCGCATCCGCGAAACGACGCGCCTCGAGCAGCAGCGCGATCGCCTGGCTTCACTGGGGAAACTCTCGGCAGGGCTGGCGCACGAGCTGAACAATCCTGCCTCGGCGGCGCAGCGTGCGGCCAGCCAGCTGCGCAAGATGCTGACGAAGATCAGGAACGCGAGCGTGGAGTTGGGCAGGCGCGAGCTGACAGCCGCGCAGAAGTCGGAGATCGAAAAGCTGGAAGCATCGTTTACCCAAACCGATGTCATCCCGCCCGACGCGCTGACGGTCAGCGATCTGGAAGAACAGATCGATTCCCTGTTGCGCAGCCATGGGCAAACCGACTTGTGGATGCTGGCGGCGGGCCTAGCGCGGCGCAACATCAAACCCGAGGCGGTGGAATCGCTGTTTGCCACTCTGGAGCCGGAGACCGCAAGGGCCGCGTTGGTCAGGATTGCGGCTTCGGTAGAGGTCGCGAGCTTGTTGCACGAAATCGAAAGCGCAACGTCGCGAATATCCGATCTGGTGGGTGCCATCAAGGAATACACGCACATGGATCAGGCGCCGGTGCAGAATGTGGATATTGTCAAAGGCCTCGAAACCACGCTGACAATCCTGAATCACAAGCTGAAGCAAGGAATCGTGGTGCACCGCGATTACCAGCCGATTCCGCTGCTGGTGAATTCGTTCGGCAGCGAACTCAACCAGGTCTGGACCAACCTGATCGACAACGCGATCGACGCTATGCACGGCAAAGGCGATCTGGATGTTCGGACGTACCGTGAAGACGATTGCGTGGTCATCGAAATCCGCGACAACGGCGCTGGAATTCCCGAAGAAGTGCAGCCCCACATCTTCGAACCTTTTTTCACGACCAAGGCGGTTGGCGAAGGGACGGGCCTTGGTTTGGACACCGTTCAGCGAATCGTGAAAAAACACCGGGGAAACATTCAGGTGAACTCCGTCCCCGGGGATACGCGTTTTCAAGTCTGGCTGCCACTGTCGCCGGGCACGGCTTAGGCTTGATAAGAGGGATGCGAACGATGTTCGACACTATTCTTTGCGAAGTTACCGAATACGATCCGGACGTTCTCGATCCGCTGATTGAGCTAGCGGTTGAGATTGCGCGGGAGGGACGCGAGGGCAGGCGTATCGGAACCCTGTTCACGCTGGGAGACGAAGAGGCCGTGCTGGCGCGGTCGCGCGCGCTGATTCTCGATCCGCTGCTGGGACATCCTGAATCTTCACGCCACGTCGGCAATCTCAATCTACGGGGAACCATCAAGGAACTGGCGCAGTTGGATGGGGGCTTCGTGGTAAGCCGCGAGGGGATTTTTCTCTCCGCATGCCGTTACCTCGATGCAGTGGCTGCGCAGGCCGACGTGCCGCTCGGCCTCGGCAGCCGGCACATTGCCGCCGCCAACATCAGTGCGGTGACCAAAGCGGTGGGCATTGTGGTGTCGGAGAGTGCGGTGGTGCGGCTGTTCTGCCACGGGCATCTGGTCGCGGAAATTATTCCCGAACTGTGGATGATGGATCACGCGCACCTTCGCGGCACGGTGCAGAAGGCGCGAGTTGGGGAGTTAACCGTGCTTACGCCGCGCCCATCATTTATGGCGAAGTAACGTCCAGCTGAAAACCAACCCTCGAACACCGCCTTCCGAATATTGTTCCTCCGAATTTCTCTGGGTAGTGGTGCGGTTTGGCTTACGCGAAAGCCGGTTACACGGGAGATCCTTCGCTACGCCTGAGAAACGGCTGCGCTCAGGATGACGCCACATAAGGATTTTGAGGTTTCAACTCAAACTGCACTGCTCCCTCCCGCCGAATTGATTTGATCCGCGGCGCAATTCTTAGTAACTTGCTGTGAAACCGTTCGTCGCCTGAGGTGCAAGTTGCCACTTACTGCCGTGGACTCGATCACGCCCGCCCTGGAACATACCAAGAGGCAGTTGTTCCAACCGTTTCGCATCGGTCAATGGACGAGGCTGGCGTTCGTTGGGCTGCTGGCGGGCGAACTTGGCGCCAACGGATGCAATCGCTCCAACTTTCACATGCCCTCCCATGCCGGCGCGCCGCACATCGGCTTTCCCGGAGTGAATCCCGTGCTCCTGATTGCGTTGTTTGGGGTGATCTTTGTCGCGGTCTGCGCTATCAGCATCATTCTTATGTACGTGAGCAGCGTGATGCGATTCATTCTGTTTGACAGCGTCATCGCGAGAGAATGCCACATTCGCAAAGGCTGGAGCCGTAGGATGGGCGCGGGATGGCGATATTTCGTCTGGAAGCTGCTTTATCTGCTTCTGATGATAGCGGGCGTCTTCGTCTTGATTGGAATGCCGTTGGCGTTTGCGTTCGCCGCGGGATGGCTCAGGGAGCCGAAATCGCACTTACCCCCTCTGATATTGATCGGGGCGATGTTTCTTTTTGCATTCATCGTCTTCTTTATCGCCGCGGCGGTAGTTTTTGTGCTGACCAAAGATTTCGTCATTCCGCAGATGGCTTTGGAGGATATTGACGCAATGGAAGGATGGCGGAGACTGTGGCCGATGATGAAAACTGAAAAGGCGGCCTACGCAGGTTACATCATCCTGAAGATCGTGCTGGCTTTCGTCGCGGCGATCCTGATTGGCATCGCGACGGTAATCCTGGGAGTCATGATCGCCATACCGAGCATCGGACTCGGCATTCTGGCAGTGCTGACCGGCAAGTCTGCCGGGCTTACATGGACGCCGGCTACTATTGCACTGGCCGTGACTGTCGGCTGTATTTTGCTGTTGTGTTTCCTATACCTTGTCTCGCTGATCGCCGTTCCGGCCATTGTTTTCTTCCCGGCGTATTCGATTTATTTCTTCGCGTCACGTTATCCGCGGCTGAGCGCGGTGCTCTATCCTCCGCCGCCTGTACCGCAGTTTCCGACCGGTGGAGTGCCCGCAGCGCAATAGACCTCGCTTCAGCGATTCGAGAATCCAGGCTGTTTTCGGTAGTGGTGCAGTTTGGCGTACGCGAAGAGCCGGTTACAGGGGAGATCCTTCGCTACGCCTGAAAAACGGCTACACTCAGGATGACGCTGCATAAGGATTTTTGAGGTTTCAACTCAAACTGCACCGCTGCCTTGTTTCCCGTGCACTCGAACTTTGGTGCGTAATTCGTGTATTCTCTTAGCCGACCTCACACAGGAGAAATAAGAATGAAACTCATCGGCTTCGCCGTTGTCGTGTTGTCGCTCGCGTCACTATCCTTTGCCGCGGAAGAAGTAACTGCAACCCACGGCGTGATCACCAAGATCGATAACGCCGCCAAAACCGTCGCGGTGAAAACCGCTGACGGCACCGAACATGTTTTCCACTGGACCAAAGACACCACGGTTCGCGGCGCCGATGCGGCCGAAGCCGGAGCCAAAGATTCATGGCACGGCCTGAAGGAAGGCTCTGAAGTCGTCGCGCACTCGACCAAGACCGGTGCCGAAGACACCGCAGTGGAAGTCGACAAGGTGGGCGACAAGGGCATGCAGAAAACCGAAGGCACGGTCGAGAGCATCGATCGCGGTGGAAAGAAGCTGGTAGTGAAGACCGCCGATGGCACGGAGAAGACTTTCCAACTTTCGGGGCACGCCGCAGCCGATGCCGGAAAAGATATCGGAGCAGGTACCGCGAAAGGCACAAAAGTTGTGGTGTACTCGACCGAGACCTCCGGCAAGAAAGTCGCGCACTTCTTCGAGAAGCTATAACTGTTCAGCGGTGCTGTAGTTTGACTTTCGCGAAAGCCGGTTCCGCGGAGATCCTTCGCTACGCCTGAAAAACGGCTACTCTCAGGATGACGCCACATCAGGGGTTTTCGAGCTTCAAGTCGAACTGTGCCTACTTTAGAGGTTTGCCAGTCTGTGCTCTCTGGTGACGGGCTAATCTGGTTAGGGAGCGGTGCCTTTGATCGCATCCTGAATCGCGATTCCGTTGTGCTCCAAAGTGCTGGCCGTGGCCCGATCCAGTTCGACTTTGGATTTTTCGTAAACCGTCATGGCGGTGACCAGGTCCAACTCGGCGAGTGAAAGATCGCGCTGCGCAGTCATGGTCTGAAACGTCGAACCTGCGCCCAACGTCTGCTCTTTCTGCGTGATTTCAAAGGTTCGCTGCGCGAGATCGCGCGCCTTGCGAGCGGCACCTACGCGGCTGGCGGTTTGTTCCAGCGCATACTGGGCATTGCGCACTTCGATCCTGATCTGGTTGCGGAGTTCCTCACGACGAAGCTGAGCCTGCCGGTATTCGAGTTCCGAACGATACTGGTCGGCCTTGGCGACGCGATTTCGAATCGGGATGTCGAGGTTAAATCCGACGTAGTAATCCGGAGCCGTGTTGTTAAAAGTGTTCTGCAACGCTCCGCTAAAGTCGGTGGGAACGGTCGAGCTGTTCGGTGTGCCGGGAATGTTGTAAACCGGATTCAGCGGGCCAGCCAATCCGGAACCGCCGTAAAAACCCACCAGAGAGAGCGAAGGCAACAGCGCGTTTTTCGCCGCCTGGCGCGTGATCTGGCGATTGACTAAATCGACATCCGACTCGGCAAGTTCGGGCCGATCGCGCAGGGCCTGCGCAATCAATTCCTGAGTGGGTGGTATCGAAGCTGCGTCGAGCGACTCCAGACGATCGGTTGGGACGACAGGCATGGCCTCCAGGATGGGATCATCCAGATTTCTGGTCAGCGCGTTCTTGATGAGAAGTTCCTGAAGCTGCAAACTGGTCCGGGCCACCGTGAGATCCTGATCGCGCTTCGACAGTTCGGCTTCGGCACGCATGACGTCCATCTCTGGAATGCTCTCCAGTTGAAGCTGCTTTTTGGCGTTGTCCAGCGATTGCTGTGCGAAAGTAAGAGAACGTTCGTTGACCTCGGCCTGTTCATACGCGTTTACGAGGTCCCAGTAGATATCCGCGATCTGAGTGACCGTTGCGATGATCTGGTTCTTGAACGCCACATCAGAAATCTTCTTGTTATTTCGTGCGATGTGAAGATAACGGAGGTTGGGGCCGGGACCGAATCCGGAGAGCAACTGCTGTTGAAAAGAAAAACGGTAGAACGAACTCAGCACCGGGGAAAGATTGAAAAACGGGCTGTTGGTGGTTTGCCGATTGTTGTTGAAGGTGAACGCAATACTTGTGCCGGTGGAAAAGGCCTGGGAGTATCCAAAATTTGCCTGCCCGGTATTGAGCTGTAATAGAGGAACTCCATACACGGCCAAATTAGCCAGCGGGGAAGTTTGATGCTCCGCGCCGACAGATCCGACGATGGCGGGATCGTAGGAAGCGACCGGGGCGCCGGTGCCCAAAGTCGATTGCACCAGCCCGGATGCGCCTGCGCCCGCGCCGCCTGCGCCGCCGGTCGTGCCTCCGGCGCCGGCGCCGGGAGCACCGCTTCCGAAGCCACCGACTCCACCCCCCGGCGTGCCCTGCACTACACCGGTATTGACACCTCGAAATACTCCGCCCGCTTGTGTGCGCAAGATATCTGTGTCAGCGATCGGCAGGTTGTAGCGCGCGATCGCAATATCAAGATTGTCTTCGAGCGCCAGGCGGATTGCGTCTTTGAGTGAGAGGTACAGTTTGCGATCATGAATGAGCCGATTGAGCAGCGGAGAATTTGAAAGCTGCGGCTCAGGGACTCTGCTGGGCTCATACGCGCCGAGGGGGTTGTGCGACTTCGGCATTGCGAAAGAAACGGCCGCGCTATTCTGTGCGGAAACTGCCGAGGCATAGCAAAGAATGAGAATGCAGGCCAGGATCCGCTTTGTCTCGGGCAGCCGTGCGTTCATTGTTTTACCGCCTCTTGCGGGTGAAGCTCAGGGTTCGACGTGTCACCGACCATCCAGCCATCGCGGAGTTGAATCGTGCGCGAACCGTAGGCGGCGTTGGCATCGGAGTGAGTCACTTGAATGATCGTGGTTCCCTGCTCGTTGAGTTCGCGAAAAAGTTCCATGATCTCCTTTGCCTGCGAAGAATGCAGATTGCCGGTGGGTTCGTCGGCGAGCAGAAGCGCGGGTTTGTGAATGACGGCCCGCGCGACACCCACTAACTGCTGTTGCCCCCCGGAAAGCTGGCTGGGGAACAGATCTTTTTTGGCGACCATCTGGAAGCGGTCGAGCGTATCGGCGACCATGCCCTGGCGCTGGGAACCGGGAATGTCTTTATAGGAAAGCGGAAGATCGATATTCTCCTGCACGGTGAGATCGTCGAGCAGATGATAACTTTGAAAAACCATTCCGATGTTGCGCTTGGCAAGATCGGCGCGCTGCTTGCGTTTCATCTCATGAACGGCCTGGCCGCGAAACCAGTATTCGCCCCGCCAACTGTCGTCGAGGAGAGCCAGCGCATTCAGCAACGAAGATTTGCCCGCGCCGGACGGCCCCATGATGGTGATGAATTCGCCCTCGCGAATTTCAAGATTGATGCGCCGCAGCACCCAAAATTCCCCTGCCGGGCTTTTGTAGCTGCGCTCGAGATTTTTGAACTGAATCATGTTGTTTCCAAGCTAGCGATCGCGCAGGCCGCCAGAAAACCGGTTTCAATCATGCCGCAGTGCGGTTGCCGGATCGACGCCCGCTGCGCGCCGGGCGGGAGCGTAGCAGGCCGAGAGCGCGACTAACGCCAAGAGCGCTCCGACCGCGGCAAAAGTGAGCGGGTCGGTGGCACGCACGTCGTAAAGCAGGCCTGCCATCAGGCGAGTCAGCGCCAGCGCTGCAATCATTCCAGCGACAATGCCCGCTAAAGCGAGCTTTCCTCCATTGCCTAAGATCAAACGCAGGATATCGATCGGGCGCGCACCGAGAGCCATGCGGAGGCCGATCTCATGGACACGCTGCGCGACCACGTAAGAAATCACGCCGTAGATGCCGATGCTGGCCAGCAACAGGGCCAACGCGGCGAAGAGCACCAGCAGGATCATCGAAAATTGACGCGACGCGAGAGACTGGGAGATGAGAGAGTCCATCGACTGTATGCCGAAGATTACCTGCTGGCTGCTCATTTCATTACTCAGGCGCCGAACCTCATCGGCGAACCCCGCCAACGCTGCATTGGAGCGCACCACGACGACCGATCCCGAAGGCGCCATCGCAATAAAGTCATCCGGCATTTGCATGCAGGGGATATAGAGTTCGGAGCGAAGCGATTGCTGGTCGTCGGAATCGAGACCCCATTGCCTGACATGGCCGACGACCCCGACGATCTCAGCCAACCGGCCCGATTGACCGTCGATGTGAATGCGTTTGCCGAGAGCGTTTTGATGAGGAAAGTATTTTTGTGCGAAAACTTGGTCAACCACGACTACCAGCGGAGAGTGCTCGTTATCCTGCGGGGTGAAGAATCGCCCGCGCTGCAACGGGATTTGCATCGCCTGTAGATAATCTGGCTCGACGATGTAATCGATCGCCCAGTTCATGTCATTCTGGTTCGCGGGCTTGGGCTGGCCATCGAGCCAGAACAGTTGTTCGTCATCGCCGGAGAACGGAAGCGCGCCCCAGGCCTGCGAGACTCCGTGGACGCCGGGCGCCGATGCGAGCTTGGCGTCGAACTCGCGAAAGGCGGAGCGAATCGCCTCCGGCTTCGCATTCACCGTCGACGGCGGCAGGGAAAGCCCAAGGGTTGTGACATTGTGCGGGTCGAAGCCGGGATCGACGTGCCACAGGCGCATCAGGCTGCGAATGGTCAATCCAGCGCCGATGAGCAGCACAACCGCCAACCCGATCTCAGCGACGACGAACACGCCTTGCGTGCGATGCCGCGAACCGCTCGCGCCACGGCCGCCCTCCTTGATCCGGTCGTGCAAATCGGGGCGGCCAAGTTTCAACGCCGGTGCGAGACCGAAGAGAATACCGGCAAACAGGGAGACAGCGGCAGTGAAGATTAAGACGTGCAGGTCGAGCCCGATTTTTTCGGCGCGCGGCAGCGCGGATGGGAGCACTCCGAGCGCGGCCTGGGTTCCCCACGCGGCAAGCAGAAGACCGACAACGCCTCCGGCGGCTGCCAGTAAAACACTTTCGGTGAGCAGTTGCCGCACCAGGCGCTTTCGGGTTGCGCCCAATGCCGTACGCACCGCGAATTCGGACGCCCGCGCAGTGGAACGCGCCAGCAAAAGATTGGCGACGTTGGCGCAGGCAATGAGCAGCACGAATCCGACCGCAACCAAAAGAATTGTCAGAAACGATTGAATGCGCCCGCCAACCATCTGCCGCTTCAAGGGAACCAATTGCGCAGTGATTCCCTTGTCGGAATCTGGAAATGCCGCTGCAAGATTTTGTGCGACCGACTGCATGTCGGCGCGGGCTTGTTCGACGGTCACCCCGGATTTCAGCCGTCCAATCCCGTGGATTCCCAGCCCGGCGCCACGCTTCAGGAGCAGCGAATTGCTCCATTGCCCGATCGGTGCGTACACGTCTCCTTCGCGAAAGCCCGGAATCAGGAGGCGAAAGCTGGATGGAATGACGCCGACAACGGTGTAGCCCTTGCCGTCGAGCACGATGCTTTTGCCAAGAATGGCAGGAGCGGAACTGAATTTACGTTGCCACAGCCCCGCGCTAATGAGCGCGATTGGCGCGGCTCCGACTTCGTCCTCTGCCGGAGCGAAAGTACGGCCGACGATCGGACTGACTCCTAGAATCGAAAAGAAGTCCGAAGAAACGAACGCACCAGTCACCTGTTCGGCTTCACCACTTCCGGTAAGGCTGAATGCATAAGGGCGCGAAATTGCCATGGACGAGAAAGTCCGATTATCTTTTTGCCAGTCGCGAAAATTCGGGTAGGAAAGCGATCCACCTTCGAAGTTCGGCTTGTTCTCATGCAGCGTGACCAGTTCATCGGACTTTGGAAAAGGCAACGGGCTGAGCAGCACGCCGTTCACCACGCTGAAGATCACAGTGTTGACGCCAATTCCCAAAGCCAGCGTGACGACTGCAACGATCGTAAAACCGGGATTCTTCCGCAATTGACGAGTTGCATAACGAAGATCCTGCAGCAGTTCGGCCATGATTTATCTCCTCGCCCGTTATGCTTCACTCGTAGCGCACCGCCACCATGGGATCGACTCTGGCGGCGCGGCGAGCGGGGATGAAACCCGCAATCGCTCCCACTATTCCCAGCAACAGAATCACTCCGATCAGACAGAGCGGATCTGTGCTCTTCAATCCAAAAAGGAAGGTCTGCAAAGCGCGGGCGCTCACCAGGGCCAGAGGGACTCCCACCGCGAGACCAATTGCCACCAGCAACATGCCTTCGCGGAGCACCAATTCCATCACGTCGCCACGGCGGGCGCCGAGCGCCATTCGCACGCCGATTTCGCGCGTTCGCCCGGCGACGGTGTACGACATCACGCCGTAAAGGCCGATGCAGGCCAGCAACAAGGCCAGCCCAGCGAAGAATGTGGAAATTTTGGCAAGAACGATCTGGTTGGCGGCCGTATTCGATACAAGGCTGTCGAGCGTTTTCACAAAGGCAATTGGCAGGTGTGGATCGGTGGCTTTGATCTGGCTCAGCACGTTCGCGACTCCCGCGGATGGATCTCCGGAGGCTTGCTCTTCAATCACGATTTGAAAGCGATCCGTCGTCTGCGGAAACGACAGGTACAAACGCGGCTTAACGTCTTCGCGAAAGCCGGCCGAATTTTCCCTGGCATTGCGGGAAATACCGACGATGGTAATTGGCTTATCGAGCCAGTCCGGATCGTCGATTCGGAACTGGCGTCCGATCGGGTTCTGGCCTGCGAAAAAACGTTTCACCATCGCTTCATTTACCACCGCCACGCGCAGCGAAGCGGGCGTATCCTGCGCTTCAATTCCCCGCCCCTCGACGATGGGTATGCCGACGACTCCGAAGTAGCCGGGGCCGACAAAATCCTCCTGCGCGTTTCGGTCGTCGCGAGGAGAAGATTCGAATCCTGGCACGATGATGGCGTCATCGGATTCCGTTCCCGAGAACAATCCATTCGCGGAATAGGTAACGGCGCGCACCCCCGGGATGCCAGCGAGGCGATCGACAAGCTGCTGGGCCAGGCGCGACATGGCGTCGTCTTTATAGCCGGCAGCGGTGGGATCGAGACGGGCGATCACCAGATGATCGCGGGAGTAGCCGAAGTTTTGCGTCATAAGCTTTTGCAGGCTGCGCACGAGCAACGTCGCTGCGAAGAGAACGAGCAACGAGAGCGCGACCTGGCCTGCAATCAGTCCTTTTCCCCATCCGAAGCGGGAGCCTGTTCCGGCCGTGGTTCTAGCCGCGTCTTTCAGGGCCGGCGTGACACGAACGTTCAAGGTTTTCAAGGCAGGAACCAGGCCGAAAAGAATACCGGTGAGCAGACATGCCAGGATGGTGAAGCCGAGCACGCGTGCATCAGGGGTCAGCGGCAGCGTTGTACCGGAGCCAAAAATTGCCAGCAGAGCGCGAACCCCAAATATCGCGAGAATGCAACCGGCCAACCCGCCGAGCAAAGCCAGGAGCAAGCTCTCGGTAAGAAGCTGTTGGAGAATGCGGCGCTGGTGAGCGCCGATGGCGAGGCGCACGGCAATTTCGCGATTGCGCATCGATGCCCGGGCGAGCAATAGATTGGCGACATTCACGCACGCGATCAGCAACACCAGACCAACGATGCCCATTAATAAAAGGAGCGGAATACGGTAGTCGGCGCGCAGATCGGAGATGCCGCTTCCCCCGGGGGTAACGTTGATGTGAAGGCCGCGAATCGAATCCCGGTCGTCGGAAGAAAGGGCGGCGCCGAAATCTCCTTTTTGCACCTGCTGAAATACGACGTTGAGGTTCGCTTCGGCTTGCGCGGGAGTGACGTTCGGTTTTAAACGCCCAATCAGCGACAGCCAGGAAACAGTTTCGGTATTGCGCCAGTGGCGGCCACGAATGATTTCGGGCTGCATGCTCAACGGGACGAAGAGAGCCATCTGCTCGCCGACGACGTCGCCGTTAAAGCCGGCACGCGCCACCCCGATTACAGTGAACGGATATCCGTTCAGCTGAATTGCGCTGCCGACGATCGATGGGGATAGCGCGAACTTTTGCTGCCAGTAGTCGTATCCGAGGACAACGACCGGGTTAGCGTTTTCGGCAGTATCGTCGGAATCCCAGAAAAGACGCCCGGCGGCAGGTTCAACACCAAGCAGAGTGAAATAATTTCCGCTGACCATGCGTCCGGTGACTTTTGCATCCAGCGAATCGCCTTGTGCGGTATCGACCTGAACGCGATGGTCGCTGGAAGCGGCACAGAGGGCGCTGAACACAGAGTTACGGTCGCGAAGCTCCTTATATAAAGGATAGGAGTAGACGTCAGTGCGCGGTGTTCCGTTAGAACGGCTATTCGCGCTTGCGGGATCGCCGACCACAACAAGCTGCTGCGGATCCTTCACCGGCAACATCTTGAGCAAGAGCGCGTTCACCACAGTGAAGATTGCGGTATTCGCGCCAATGCCGAGGGCCAGCGTAAGAATTGCAACGGCAGCGAAGCCGGGGCTTTTTCGCAACTGGCGAAGTGCGTATTTAAGATCCTGTAAGAGGTTATTCATTTAGCTCCTACTCGTAGCGCAACGCAACAATGGGATCGACCTTCGTCGCGCGGCGGGCCGGTATATAACAGGCCAGCATTGCGACGCCGACCAGAACGACAGCAACGACCGAATACGTCACGAGATCGGTGGGTTTAACTCCGACGAGAAACTCGGCGATCAGGCGAGTCAGGGCAACGCTTAAACCAATCCCGATCGCGACACCGAACAACGTAAGCTGAAGCCCCAGCCTTCCGACCAGATGGAATACATCGGCTGGAAGCGCTCCCAGTGCGACGCGGATGCCGATTTCACGCGTGCGCTCACTGACGAAATAAGACATGACGCCATAAATGCCGACGACCGCCAGAAGGAGTGCAATTCCGGCGAAAAGTCCGAAGAGGCGCATGTAAAACCGCGCATCGCCCATGGACGACTCGATGATTTGATCCATTGTGAATAGTTCTCCGATGGGCTCATCGGAACCCAATTCGGCCATCGCTTTCTTGACGGCAAGTGTCAGATCGGCGGTGCTGCCGGCTCTACCGGGCACCATTCGCAGAACCAGATTTTGATCCAGATTGAGTGTGATTGCGCCACCGGGAAAGACCGCAGACTGCTGCCGATAAGAGACATAAGCGAATGGCGGAGTGGGCTGACCGAGCTCAAGGTGTTTGATGTCGGCAACAATGCCAACAATCTGCCGAGGCCGGTCTTCATCCACTGGCCAGGGATCGTAGCGCAGAAGAATTTGTCGGCCGATGGGATTTTCGTCTGGAAAGTAGCGCCGCGCGAAAGCTTCGTTGACTACCACGGACCACGGCGCGGTTTCCGTGTCGTGCTCGTCGAGGTATCGGCCTTTTCTGAGCGGAACTTTCAAAGTACTAAAAATGCCGGGACTGACTTCGAGGTATCCGGCATTGGGCCGCTGCTCGGGCGGCGGAGCGGCGTTTCCGACAATCGAGAAGCTGTAAATTTCCGATCCGCGCGTGGGCAGCTGGTTCATAATTCCCGCCGACTCGACACCGGGCGATGCTGAAATCTTCTCCAGCAGCTCACGATAAAATGCGGCGATCAGCGGCAGCGGTTTTTCCATGTCTCCGCCGGGCACCCTTACTACGTACTTCTCCCCTTGTTCCGGAACCTGAACGGCCATAGTGACGAGATTTTTCGAATCGAAACCGGGATCGGTCTGGTGCAACCGCAGCATGGTGTTGACCATAAGTCCGGCGCCGATCAGAAGGACCATTGCAAGCGCGACCTCAGAGACCGCGAGGGCGTGGCGGGCCCACGCGCGGGAGGCGGTTGAACTCCTGCCCTCGCTTTCGTGGAGAACGAGATTCAGGTCGGAGCGCGAAGCCTGAACTGCGGGCGCCAGGCCGAAGAGGATGGCACTGAAAACAGAAATACCGAGAGTGAACAGGAGTACCGGGACATCGACGCTGAGATTGTCTCGATTGGGAAAGTGGGGCGCGAGAAAACGAAAGAGGGCGATTCCTACAAAAGTCAGAAATATGCCGAGGCCGCCGCCAAGCAGGGCCAGCAGGCCGCTCTCCGCCAGCAGTTGCTGGATCAACCGCCTCCGGCTCGAGCCCAGGGCGGAACGCAGCGCATATTCTTTACGCCGCACTTCGGTTCGCGACTGAAACAGGTTCGCGACATTCACACAAGCGATGAGGAGAACGAAAGCTACCGCGCCAAAGAGGGGATACAGTTGTTTCCCGGCCCATCCGAAAAGCTCCTGATGCAAAGGAACGACTTTCTTGCCGACGCCGGTGTTGGTCAACGGATAGGCCTTCTCCAGCCGGCGCGCAATCACGTCCATCTCGGTTTGAGCCTGCGCCAGAGTCACACCAGGCTGCAGGCGGGCGACCGGCATCAGCCAGTGCTCGATCCGGGCGGAGTAGCGGCGGTTCGCGGGATCGATTGGAAGCCACATGTCGACTCGCTGCCCGTAGAACGGAGCGAAGCCCGGAGGCATGACTCCGACAACGGTGGAGACGGCTCCATCGATCATGAACTTCCTGCCGAGCACATTGGGATCGTAATTAAACTTGCGCTTCCAGAAAGAATCGCTGATGACGACGCTTTGCGAGTTGTCCTGCATTTCCTCCGAACGGAAAATGCGTCCCATGGCTGGCTTCACGCCGAGAACGCCAAAGAAGGTCGCGGTTGTCTGTTGTATTCGGACCGGCTCAGGTTCGCCCATCCCAGACATGGTGGAATTATCGGTGTGGCTGGTTAGCCCGATCTCTTCGAATACATGATTCTGTTGCTTCCAATCCAGCATCTCGGCGATCGGCGGCGCCTGCAACAAATCGGGATGGCCTTGCCGTGTTTCCCAGATTGCCACCAACCTCTCAGGATGCTGGTAAGGCAGAGGGCGATATACGACGGCATTGAGCACGCTGAAGATAGTGCTGTTGGCGCCGATTCCCAATCCAAGCGAGAGAACGACCACGGCAAGAAAGCCTGGGCTCTTGCGCAGTTGTCGGATCGCGTAACGAACGTCCTGAAGAAGTCCGTTCATATATGCGCGTCGGCCATCAACTTCTGCAGCTCATCCTCGGCGACGACTTTGCCGTCGAAGAGATGTACCTCGCGTTGCGCGTGTTTGGCGAATCGCGGATCGTGGGTCACCATACAGATGGTGGCGCCCTCCCGGTGGAGGTTTTGCAGCAGTTCCATCACGGCGTCGCCGTTGCGCGAATCCAGGTTTCCCGTAGGTTCATCTGCAAGCAAAATAGAAGGATGTCCGGCCAGCGCGCGCGCGACTGCAACTCTCTGCTGCTGGCCCCCGGAGAGCTGCGAAGGATAGTGCCGCACGCGATGCGCCATGCCGACCCGCTCGAGTGATTCCATGACTCGTTTCTTGCGGTCGGCCGAGGGCATCTTCTGCCGGTAGGTTAAAGGCAGTTCGACATTCTCGTAGACCGTGAGATCGCCGATCAGGTTAAAACTTTGAAAAATGAATCCAATTTCCTGGTTGCGAATGCGCGAGCGGGCCGCGAAATCCAGGTTCTCGACGGGCTGGCCATTCAATTGATATTTGCCGCCGGTCGGCGTGTCGAGCAAACCGATGATCGAAAGCAGGGTGGATTTGCCGCACCCGGAAGGGCCGGACATCGCTACGTACTCGCCTTTGCGTATAGCGAGATGGATTCCGGAGAGCGCGTGGGTTTCGATTTCGTCGGTATAGAAGACCTTGGTCAGGTCTTCGATCTCAATCAGCGGTCGCGCGTCGTCGCTCATAAGCCTCGCCTCTTAATTGTTAAAACCAACCCTATCGAAACCAAAACCACATAGATTGCACTAATCGATCGATGCCGCTCTAAGCGGGTCACTCAGTTTCGATCAATCGAGCCGAATACGATCGGTATTGTCATTGCGGGACATGTCCGAGAGTATGACTGTATCGCCTTCGCGCAAGCCTTCGATTACCTGGATCGAGTTCACTGAAGCGCGGCCAACTTTTACCGGAACGCGCACCGCGCCTTTCGCGTCCTGATCAAGTTTGAACAAGCTGATGGTGCTGTTCTCCTGCCCAAAGGCGGGCCGGCCAACATACAGAACGTCGTGCAGGTTTTCCAGATCGATGGTTCCATCCACGCTTAAATCAGGGCGTGCGCCTTTGGGCAAATCGCCGGTGAGCTTTACATCCACGGTGACGGTTCCGTTTTGCACGGCGGGATCGACGCGCATTACCGTGCCGGTGGCGGTTCCGTTATGCGTATCGACTACCGCGGGCTGGCCAATCTGCACATCGCGCGCCTGGGTTTCAGCTACCTTCAATTCTGCGATGAGATGATTGGGCTGCACGACCTTCGCCACCATCGTTCCCGGCAGCACATGCTGCCCGACCTGCAATGGCAAGTCCACCAGCACGCCTTCGATTCCGGCGCGCACTCGCAGCGCATCCAGCTGCTTCTGTTTAAGTCCGGCGAGAGCGCGGATCTGATCGACTTTAGCCTGCTGCTCGGCCAACTGCGATTCAATGGCTTTCTGGCCGATATCGAGCCGCTCGCCTTCGATGTTGTTTCTGGTTGTGAGTTCATCGGCCTTGCTCTTCGAGTTTTTGTATGACAATCCTGAAATCACGCCGAGATCGTAAAGCGCTTTATCGGTATCGGCCTGAAGCCTGGCTTGCGTGTAATCGGCATTCACCGTGGCTGCGTCCGCTTTCTGGTTCATCAAGCTGCTTTGCAGCGTCACACGGAGACTCTGGTATTCCGCTTCGGCCGCTTTCAGCTGGAGCTGGGCATCGACCGCGGCTTGTTCGACCTGCGGATTGCTCATCTCCAGCAAAATACTCTCCGCCGTAACTAGCGAGCCCGGCAGCATGCGAATCCGCACGACTGTGGCTTCGGTCTCTGCGGGTATTTGACGGGTGAACTCCTGGCTGGGAATCAGAGAGCCGAGACCGCGCACCTGGCGAAGCATCGAGCCGCGCTTCACTGTGTCCGTCCAAACGGTGTTGCGTTCGACTTCTGGAGCTGCCGGCTTCAATCGCGACACCGCCGCCGTTACTGCGGCAAGGCAGACAACGGCGATGGCCGACCAGATGACCTGGCGGCGTCTTTTTTGCCGCTTAAACTCGGGGCGAGCGATATCCATTCGAAACGATGGCGGCAATCATGCGACCACTCGACCGCTGTCGCTATCGGATTGAAATATCTCAATCAATGCTTTGCGCGGAAGTCTTTTGCGTTTGCGGATCTGTCCGATCATGGAATCCAGTGTCCATTTCCGGACGCTTTCTACCGAGAGTCGACCACGGCAATCACATCGAGGTAACCGGGGAGATATTCATTTTCTCTATCTCTTCTTTCGCAATGTGAAAAGCGGTATTCGCCGCCGGCACGCCCGCGTAGACTGCGGCCTGCAAAAGGGCCTCTTTGATGTCGCAGACTTCCAGTCCATGACGAAGTCCCGCGCTGACATGCAGCCGGAATTCTTCCCAGCGGCCGAGGGCTGCAGTTGTAGCGAGAACAAGAAGGCGCCGGGTTCTGCGGTCGAGGGCGGGCCTGGTCCAGATTGTGCCCCAGGCATATTGCGTGATTAAAGTTTGAAAATCAGCGGTGAATTCGGTGGTTGCGGCAATCGCCCGGCCGACGTGCTCGTCGCCGAGAACTTCTCGTCGCGCTTCGGATCCGGATTGCAAAACTTCCTCGGAAGAGCTGGCTGGTGGCTTCAAAAAAGAAAACAGTGCGGCGAGGAACGATTTTGGAGCGCCAAGATTCGAAAGATGCGGAGCTGGCAAGCGCACCAGCCGCGCTCCGACTATTTTGCGGGCGAGTACCTCCCCGTTCCCCGCCAGCGGCGTCGATACATCTTTGTCACCAACGATAATCAGTGTAGGAATTTTGATTTGGGACAGTTTGTCCGTGAAATCGAAGTCTCGAAGCGCAGCGCAGCAGCCGATGTAACCCGAAGGATTCGTTCCGAGAATCACCGAGCGGATGCTCGACGCCTGCGGGTCTGACCCGGCGAGAGATTCCGGCGAGAAGAAGCGCTGCATCGCCATGTCGACGATCGCCGCCATGCCTCCTCTCTGTACCGCTTCAATTCGGTTGTTCCAATTTTCCGGTGTTCCGAATCTAGGAGATGTATTGGAGAGAACAAGCGCGGTCATGCGGCCGGGGGCATTCAGCGCCAACCATTGACCGATGGCCCCGCCCAGCGAAAGACCACAAAATGCGAATTGGGTGATCTTCAGCGCGTCCAGCAATTCGAGAGCGTCGCGTCCCAGTTGCTCGACAGAATACTCTCCCGGCGGAACTTCGGACGCGCCATGCCCTCGCGTATCGAATCGCAGAATCTGGAAATACCCCAGCAAATCCTGAATCTGCGGCTCCCACATGCCATGATCTGCGCCAATCGAATGCGAAAGGACGAGAACGGGCGAGCCTTCGTTGCCTTCGAGCCGGTAGAAAACCCGCACTTTGCTGGTAGTAATGAAGGGCATGGAGAGTCAGCTTTTGCTGGAGATGGCAGAGGTATTTTGCAGCAGGCGCTGCCGGAACGCTTCGGCAGATCCCAGGTAGTCTTCGGCGACCAACAGGTGTTCCAAAGTTGTTTTGCCGAGGCATTTCAAAATCTCCGGAATTTCCGCGAGCACCTCAGAGAGCTGCCTGTTCTCGAGAAGCGCTCGATTCGCCGCTTGCTCGATGAGACGATGCGCTTTGTCGCGCCCCAGGCTGGTTGCCAGAAGAATCGCCGCTTTCTCTGCGTAGATTGTTCCGTTGGTTGCGTTCAGGTTCTGGCGCATCCGATCCGGGTCAACGGTAAGGCCTTCTGAAATTTCTGCCATGGACGCCGCAGCGGCGGCGGTCGCCTGCATCACCGCCGCCACGGTTGGCCACTCGGATTGCGATCCACCTACCGCGCGTTCGTGCTCCTGCGGCATGGCGGAAAGATAGGAAGCGACGAGGCCCGGCATCCGATTGGCCGCGGCAAGTGCGATTGCGCACCCGATCGGATTCCGTTTCTGCGGCATGGTGGATGAGCCGCCGCGGTCTTCGCTTTGAGGCTCGGCAACTTCGGCCACTTCGCTCTGCATGAGCAGGCTGATGTCGCGAGCTACCTTGCCTAATGATCCGGTCACGATTCCGCTGGCGCAGACTAATGCAGCAAGCCGGTCGCGGTGCGTGTGCCAAGGGGCATCCGGAAAGCCGAGGCCGAGTTCGAGCGCAAGCTCTTGCGCTACATTCACGCCTTGTTCACCGAGCACGGCAAGTGTGCCGACGGCGCCCCCAAACTGGATCACCAACGCTTCTGCAAAGGCGCGGCTCAGCCGCTCTCGACCCCGGCGGATCGCTGCGAGCCAAGCCGCGGCTTTCAGTCCTAATGTGATGGGCGGAGCGGCCTGAAGCAGCGTTCGGCCAAGCATGACGGTATCCTTGTGCTTCCCCGAGAATTCGTGCAGGGCCAGCTCGATGCGGGCAAGATCGGCTTCAATGAGAGGCTGTGCCCGCTTCAGCAGGATGATGAGCGCCGTATCGGAGACATCCTGGCTGGTTGCGCCCCAGTGCAAGAACCCGGCGACCGTTTCGTTTCTGGCGGCGACGATTTTCCTGAGCATCTTCACCAAGGGAATACTTGGTGTTCCCGCAAGCAAGGCTTTTCGGGAAAGTTCAGCGGTATCGAACGGGGAAGGATCGGAGGCTGAGGCTATCGCTTCGGCTGCTGCGCGGGGGATAATGCCTAACTTTGCTTCGACGCGGGCTAGCGCAACCTCGAACTCGAGCATCGCGCGTAGAATCGAATTGTCGGAAAACAGCTCTGCGAGCGGCTCCGTGCTCGCCAGGCTGTCGATCAAGCGGACCGGCATCGGCCACTCCTCACAACGATAAGAGCAATTTGATTTGTAAAAGGAGATGCAAACAGCACAGCCCAACTTTTATACATCCGCTTTTATACATCGAAGAAGACCGTTTCATTTTTGCCGCAGAGGTGGATAGCAAAAAACCAGTTGCCGGGATTGTGAATATCGGGACGCGCCATGAGAGTCGAACGCCGTTCCCCAGGAACCTGATTCAGAACCGGACATTCCGCGTTTGCCGGTTCGTCCGCAAAGTAGATGCGCGTGGCCAATCGCTTGAGGACGCCGCGGGCGAATACGGAAGCATTCAGATGCGGGGCTTGCAGGCTTTCCGCATCGGCCGGAACTCTTCCCGGCTTGATGGTTTCGAAGATACAAAATCCATTCGCATCGGTTGCCAATCTTCCGAATCCGGCGCAGTGCGGATCGGTCCCGTTTGTGTCCCGGTCCGCCGGATGGCTGTACCGCCCCTCGGAATCCGCCTGCCAGATTTCGATCATCGCGTCGTCTACCGGGGTGCCGTCTCCATCGAACACTTGGCAAATGAGCCGTACCCTCTCACCCTTCGCATTGGTGCCCGCGATGCAACTTACCGCGTGCGTGTCAGTGCAACCTAGATGGAAGTAGGGACCTACCGTCTGCGAAGGAGTTGGTGTCAGATCGGTGGTTGACAGGCCCATGCTATTTCTCCAGAGGCGTGGCTTCGCATCCGCGCAGAACGACATCGAACCGAAAACCCAGGGCCCACTCGGGTTGCGTGGTTTCGAAATCGAATTTCGAAATCAGCCGCTGCCTCGCCTTCTCATCCGGAATCGAGTGAAGGACTGGATCGTAGGGCAGGAGCGGATCGCCGGGGAAATACATCTGGGTTACAAGGCGCGTCGAGAAGGCCGGTCCGAAGAGAGAGAAATGAATGTGCGCTGGCCGCCACGCGTTGGAGTGATTCTCCCAGGGGTAAGCACCGGGCTTGATAGTGGTAAAGCGGTATCCACCGTCTGCATCCGTCAGGACGCGCCCGGCGCCGCTGAAATTGGGATCCAGGGGCGCGGGATGACCGTCTTTCTTGTGACGATAACGTCCGGCGGCATTGGCTTGCCAAATTTCCACCAACGTATACGGAACCGGGCGGCCTGTGTCATCGACGACCCGGCCCGAAACGATGATGCGCTCTCCGAGGGGTTCGGCGGCATGTTGGCGCGTCAGATCGGAATCGGTCGTGGAAATCTCACTGTGCCCATAAACCGGACCGGTCACTTCCGACAATGTGTGTGGGAGAAAAATCAACGGCTGGCATGGTGCGCGCCGTAGCGTTGCCTGATAAGGCGGATAGAGCGAATCCGGCTGGCTGCTGGCCTCAGGCCGTCGATACTGGTTCGCTCCTGGCAATTGTTTTTGCACGTCTGCTCCACCGGCAGCGCAACGTAGTTTTCGGCGCGGGCGTTTTGGAACAAAACACCATCAGCTCACGCAATCGATACCCTACAGGTGTAGGAGATGTGACAACTCCCACAATCCGACCTGAGTGCGCATCAGCCGCCTCGGCTCAAAACGGGTAGTGGCGGCGGCCTAGTTGAATCGTGATCCACTTGGTCTCCGTCAGTTCGTCCATCGACCAGTGACCGCCTTCGCGCCCGTTGCCCGAATCTTTGACGCCCCCGAATGGAACCGTGGCTTCATCGTGCACCGTAGGACCGTTGATGTGCACCATCCCCGCTTCGAGTTCGAGGGCGAACTTCATGGCCAGCTGAAGATCGTTGGTCAGAACCGCCGACGAGAGTCCGTAGGCCGTGTCATTGGCGAGTTTCAACGCGTGATCGGCATCCTCTGCCCTCACCACTGCGGCCACTGGGCCGAACAATTCGTCTCGAAATGCGGCCATGCCAGGCTTTACGTCGGCGATCACGGTAGGATGATAAA
Organism: uncultured Acidobacteriaceae bacterium; assembly: GCA_964530145.1. GTDB lineage: Bacteria > Acidobacteriota > Terriglobia > Terriglobales > Acidobacteriaceae > Sulfotelmatobacter. The sequence continues at coordinate 89,552 of CAZGXY010000018.1, forward strand.
AATTTCCTTCGTGCGTTCCCCCGAGCAGCACGCGAGCGCCGGCAGCGACCGACTCCGTGATTTTTCCGTCGATCAGCCCGCACTGGGAACTGCGGATCAGCGGCCCGATCACGGTATGAGGATTACGGGGATCGCCTACTTTCAAAGTCTTCGCCTTGGCGACGAAGCGCTCCAGGAAAGCTTCATAAATCGGCGCTTCCACGATGATGCGAGAGCCGGCCATGCAAATCTGGCCCTGATGAATGAAAATTCCAAAGCAGGCCGTCGCCACCGCGTAGTCGAGATCGGCATCTTTGAGCACGATCAGCGGACTTTTCCCGCCTAACTCGAGGATGACTTTCTTGCCGTGTTTGGCGCATTCGACTGCAATCATTTTTCCCACGGCCGTTGAACCGGTGAATGAGACGAGGCGTACCCGTGGATCCGCCAATAAAACCGGGCCAACAGTAGGCCCGTCGCCCGGAACGACATTAAGCACTCCGGCGGGCAGGCCGGCCTTCTGAAAGATCTCAGCAATCTTGAGGCCGACCAGCGAAGTTTCTTCGGAAGGCTTGAGGACGAATGTATTTCCCGCCGCCAACGCCAGGCAGACTTTCTTGGTTGCGAGAATCAACGGGAAATTAAACGGAGCAATGCCCGCCACGACGCCGAGCGGACGCCGGATTGCGATCGACATCATGCCGGGAATGTCAGCCGGCATAACGTTTCCCTGAATCCGCCGCGCCTCACCCGAGACGGCGCGCAGCATGTTCACGGTAAAGGAAACTTCGAACTGAGCCTTGCCGAAGGTAGAGCCGGCTTCATCAATCAGGAGATCGACGACTTCCTGGCGAGCGCCTTCCAAAACCTCGGCGGAGCGTTGGAGAATGAGTTCACGCTCGGCCGCCAACGTGCGGCCCCAACTGCCTTTTGCTGCATAGGCCGCGTCAATCGCGCTCGTCATGTGTTCCGGACGGGCCATTAGCACCTTCGAAAACGCCCGCTGGTTCGCGGGATTGATCACATCAGCCAAGGTGGCCGGGGAAGCTTCCAGCGGAGCACCGTTGATGTAAGGAGTCGTGTACATACATTCCCTTCCGCGCGATCGCAGGAAGTCCTACAGATTTGCTTGCCGACATGTGAGCCAGCGCGTTCGAGGCGGTCCACTGCGCTGCCCGTATCTGTTGGCCGACATTGTAGGAGATGCGACCGCGAAATGCTCAATACTACTTGAGTATAAGACTGAAACGAAAAAGGTAAGGGGCGGCGCCCACTGCGGCTGAAGAAGCGCATGTACAATCCAGCAGCGCAGAAAGCCTGATGAAAACGAGTGCCGCCTATCCTTCGACGCGTCGGCCAAGCGAAGCAGATTGGAATCGTATTGCGGCGGGCGCGCGATTCCGGCACTTGCTCTCCGCCAAGAAAAGGTTCATCGTTCCGGCTTTTGTTTTTTTTCTTGGCTACTATCTTCTGCTTCCGGTTCTTGCCGGGTACGCGCCGAGTTTAATGTCGACCAGAGTTTTCGGGACGGTGACTCTGGCATATTTGTTCGCCCTCTCGCAGTTCGCCGTGGGATGGACGATCGCGGTTCTATACCTGAAAGCCTCTTCGCGATTCGACCGGCTGGTCAAAGAGTTGCTTGAGCAAGATCTACTTGAGCGCAATAGGCCCGAGCAACCTGGGGACTTGCGGAGAGGGCGATAAATGTCGATTTCCGTTATCGTCTTTTTGATGTTTGTCGTTACGACCCTGGGCATCACGTTTTGGGCGGCCAGGCGCTCACGCGGGGCCAGCGCCTACTTCGCAGCCGGGCGGAAGATCACTGCCTGGCAAAACGGATTTGCCGTAGCCGGCGACTTCATGAGCGGAGCTGCTTTTCTCGGCATCGTTGGGCTCATTTCGCTGCAAGGGTTCGATGGATTTCTTTTTTCGGTGGGCGGCTTCATCGCCTACGTGACGATTCTGTTGTTGATCGCGGAACCTCTGCGCAACGCCGGCAAGTACACCATGGCAGACGTGCTGGCGTACCGTTTACACCCGCGCCCGGTGCGGGCTCTGGCGGCTCTCAGCACATTTATCATCGTCATTTTTTACATGATTGCGCAAATGATCAGTGCCGGCGCTTTGGTGAAGCTGCTCCTCGCGGGCTCAGGAATTGGATATAACACGGCCGTCGTCGGGGTGGGCGTTCTGATGATGACTTATGTTGTCTTTGGCGGCATGTTGGCAACCACGTGGGTACAGATCATCAAGGCAGCTTTGCTTCTGAGTTGCACGCTGGTGATTGCGGTGCTGGTGCTGGCGCATTTCGGTTTTCACCTCGGCAATTTCTACGTCGCCGCCAGCCGGGTTACCTACCATCAGCAGGGCCAAGTCGTGATCATGGATTTTCTACGCCCCGGTTTGCGCTATAGCCCTCCCGACGGCCCGCTCGACCTGATCTCACTGGGGCTGGCTCTTCTTTTCGGCTGCGCTGGCCTGCCACACATTCTCATGCGGTTCTATACGGTGCCGGATGCGCCAACGGCGCGCAAAAGTGTGGTGTGCGCGATGGTGTTAATCGGGAGCTTTTTCATCATGACGTCCATCCTCGGACTTGGCGCCGCGGTCATCGTCGGGCCGGATTATATTCTTAGTCACGGCGGCACCAATATGGGCGGACCGCTATTGGCGCGCACTCTCGGCGGCGAAGCGCTGCTGGGAGTGGTGTCGGCGGTCGCGTTCGCTACGATTCTAGCGGTGGTTGCCGGACTAACGATCAGCGCTTCCACGTCGGTCGCTCACGACTTGTGGGTGAACGTGATCCATCGCGGCGTTGAGCGGAGAGTGAACGAGACGGTTTTTGTGGCGCGAATTGCCGCGCTCGGCGTGGGCGCAGCCTCCATCGTGCTGGCGATAGTCTTAGGCCCCACGTCTAATTCTGGGGTGCTGGCCACGCTGGCGATGGCGGTTGCGGCCTCGGCTCACTTCCCGGTGATTGTGCTTTCCATCTTCTGGCGCCGGTTTAACACCGCCGGAGCGATAACCGGTTTATCCGCAGGGCTCCTTGGATCCATCGGATTGATTTTGGTTAGCCCAACTTTTATGGGCATCGATGCCTCGATCGCCGCAACAGCGGCGCGCCACTTGTTTCAGACGCGGGCGTGGTTTCCATTGGAGAATCCAGGAATTGTTAGCGTGCCGCTTGGCTTTCTTGGGGCCATCGTCGGCACGTTGTTAAGCCAGGAACGAACCTCCGACTCGAAATTCAACGAATTGATGGTTCGCGCCAATACCGGTTTGGGCGCCGAGCAGTCCATTGCGCACTGAGAACCACGTTCAACGGTATTTCGGCGGATTCACCGACCGATCCATTCCCATGCACTTCTCGCCGCCCTTCGCCACCGTAACACCGATCAAACACGGAACGGCGGCGGCGAATGCTTCGGTGAGCGCCGGTTCGAGGTCTTCGGGATGGTCGATACGTAGCGCATTCATTCCATAACCTTGGGCTATTGTCACCACGTCGATGTTGGGGATGTCCATGCCGGGAACGTTTCGGCCGACCTGAGTGAAATCGGCAAACCCCTTCAGCGCGGAGTAGTCTGAATTCTGTAATACGACCGTGATCACGGGAGCATTCTGCTGAACCGCAGTCCACAAGGCCTGAATGGAATATTGGATGGAGCCGTCACCGACCGCGCACACCACTCTCCGACCGGGATGAGCCATTTGCAGACCGACTGCTGCGGGCAAACCAAATCCCAAAATTCCATTCGGCACGGAATAAAACGAGCCAGGCTCGTCCAGCCTAAGGTGGCGATCCAGTTCTCCTTTCGACGACGGACATTCTTCCGCAACAATCGCGTTCCTGGGCATCACCTGGTTGAGAATGCTGAATAAATACGCGGGCGTGATGGGAATATCCGGCTTAGGTTTCTCTGGAGAGCTTTTCTGTGGAACAGAGCGACCTACTCTTGCTTTTGCGTGAGAACGAATGTACTCGGCTGCAACCCTTACGTTGCCGACGATGCTGCTCCCGGTTAATGCTGCCGCCGCGTGCTCGGCTGAATTTGTAATTTGAAAAAGCCTGGTAGAGGACCGGATCGTGTCTCCGGGAACGTACGCGTAGTACAAAAAAACTTTTGCTCCCAGGACGATGACGGTATCGTAGGCAGCCAACTGATCGGAAAGCGGTTGCTGCGCGGGCAGCAGTCCGCCGCGATACAGACGATGGCTTCTGGGAAAAGTCCAGCGCGAAGGAATCGGATCCTGATAAACATCGGCGTTGAGATGTTCGGTCAGCGCGATGACTTCGTCCCACCCTCCATCTTCCTCGATTTGAGGTCCGGCGACGATCGCTGGATTCCTGCCTGCATCGAGAGCGCGTACTACTTCATCCAGCGCGGCGGAATCCGGCAAGACAGTTCTCGTTACCTCGCGGACCGGCATCTCCTCACTTTGTTGCATCCAGTCATCCATCGGTAAGGAAATGAAGACCGGCCCCATGGGCGCCTGCATTGCCAGATAATATCCGCGGGCTATAGCGGCGGGAACGTCTTGCGCGCGGAGGGGTTCGCAAGCCCATTTCACATAGGGTTTCACCACCTCGACCGCGCGGCTGCTCAAGAATGGTTCTGCCATAAGATGGCGGCGATCTTGCTGCCCGGTTGTGACGACCAAGGGAGCGTGGCAATAATAGGCGTCAATAATGGCCGAGAGGCCATTGCCCACGCTCGCAATCGAATGCAGGTTTACAAATGAGGCTTCTCGGCGCCCCAAGGCATATCCCAGCGCCGCGCCGGCCGCGGAACGTTCGTGGAGCGCGAGGACATATTTGAAATCTCCCGGCATGTCACGCAGGAACGGCAATTCAGTGGAGCCGGGATTACCGAAGATCATCGTCATTCCCAGATCGCGCAATAGTCGATACGTGACTTCTCTAACAGTGCTCACGGTCCCTCTCAGGCACATCGTGCCGACAGGCAGGTTATATCATCGCGACGAAAATAGGGTTACCACAAATGCAAGTTGACATCGACGATATGCTAGCTTCTGCAAGTGTGTCCCGGCTGGGATGCAAGCGTTTCACGATCTTCCAAGGAGGTTCCAATGCTGACCGCAGACTCCAGAACGAATCTCGACGCGGTGGTCAGGGATTACGGATTTCCAGACGTTCACATCGGCGCCGAAGAGAGTGAATCTCCCTGGGTGCCGTTCAAAGAGAATTCCGCCATCCGGCATCTCGCGTTCGACGTCAGAACAAACATGTACGCCAACGTGTTGTGGGTCAAGCGAGGAGGGATGCTTGGCCGGCACCGCCATCGCGGACGCGTCTTCGGCTATACCGTGGAAGGGAGCTGGCGCTATCTCGAGTACGACTGGGTTGCGCGTGCGGGCAGCTATGTCCAGGAAAGCCCCGGCGCAATTCACACGCTGGTTTCGGATGAGGGAATGAAAACCATCTTTTGGCTGAACGGCGCGCTTGAGTTCTTTGACGAAAACAACCAGCTGCTGGAAACGCTGGATGTGTTTTGGTTCATCGATCATTATGTGAGTTACTGCCGGAATCAAGGCATTGAGATCAACCAAAAGCTGTTTGTCTGACTTTACAACGAAGATTTTGACTGATGAGATGGAGCGGCGTGGTTGCCCGCGACTTGCTGTGAACCGCTCAGGCAGTTTTTCGAACCAGAGGAAGTCCGAGAACGCTTCGCGTGGAGTTCAGGAATGAAAGCACTGCAGAGGATTCCTCGTCTTTACGCCATGCCATGTAAACGTCGATCCGGGCTTCGGCTTCGTTGAGCCGCACTGAGGCGAGTTCGATCCCTTGCACAGAACGGGTCGTGAGCGCTCCAACACCAATATAGATGGCCTTGCCGGAAGCCACCATGACGGCTCCCGCCTCTTCGTGCGATTCGACGTGGGTAACGGCAAAATGCGGCGTCAAGCCTTGGCGGCTGTACAAGGCCAGAATTTTGTCATAGAGGCCGCTGGAGAAGTTACGGTCGAAGATGATCAGCGGTTCGTCGGCAATTTCCTTCAAGCGCAACGATTTTCGCCGCGCGAGTCGATGCGTAGTTGGCAGAACAACGGTGAATTCCTCTTCAAAGAGAAGATCGCAATTCAGGTTGACCTGATCGATGGGAGGCCGCAGGAAGCCAACATCGATTTCGCGCTTGTGCAGTAACGAGCTTTGGGCACTCGAGAATACATCTTTGCACTCGATATTGACGGCGGGAAAATGTTTGCAGTGGTCGATGACCACCCGGCCAACGACTCCACCCAAGCCGGAAGCAATGCCAATCCTGACAAAGCCCGATTCGCCTTTTTGCGCGTGGCGCGCAGCTTCGGTCGCGTTTCCGGCTTGTACCACCAGCTTTCTGGCTTCCTCGAGGAAAACATTTCCCGCTTTGGTGAGCTGTACGTGCCGCTTGTTGCGGACGAACAGGGCAACGCCGAGATCGTCTTCCAGCTGGCGGATCTGGCGGCTCAGGGGCGGCTGCGCAATGTGCAATTGTTGCGCGGCCTTGCTGAAGTTCAGGTATTCGGCGACAGCGAGAAAGTAGCGTATGTGCCGTAATTCCACGGAGCAGAATTCTATACCTTTTGAGTATTAGTGAAGGTTATTTTTTCCTGGCATCCAGCCGGCATTGGAATTGATGCTATGAACCATCGCCGATTGGTTCATCACTCACTTCGTTGTCTCTGTAGTTCGCGAAGTTTGAAGCGCTGCAGTTTTCCGGTGGAAGTTTTCGGCAGTTCCGGCAAGAACGTGATCCACCGTGGCCGTTTGTAAGCGCCCAATCGCTGCATCACCCAATCCTGCAAAATCTGGGTAAGCGCCTCGTTCGAAGAAAAACCGGGTTTGATCACCACGTAAGCCGCGGGTTTGGTGAGCTGGTTCGTGTCCTCGCGGGCAACGACTGCAGCTTCCTGCACGGCAGGGTGTGCGATGAGCGCACTTTCCACCTCGGCCGGGCTTAGCCAGCGGCCATTTACTTTGAACAAATCATCCGCGCGCCCGGCATACCAGAAATAGCCATCTGCGTCCTGGTAATATTTGTCGCCGGTGCGGAACCAGGGCCCTTGAAAAGTTTCCTTGGTTTTCTCGTGCTGGTTCCAATAACCGGCGCAAGTCGAATCTCCCTTGATGAGCAGTGCGCCGATTTCACCGTTCCCAACTTCGCAGCCGGCGTCGTCCACAAGTTTCGCTTCGTAGCCGGGGATGATCTTGCCACTCGATCCCGGGCGAATTTCACCGGGCCGGTTGGAGATCACCATTTGCAAGGTCTCTGTCGAACCTAATGCATCCAGAATTTCAATGCCGAAACGCTCTCTGAAGCGCTCGAACAGTGGGGCGGGCAAAGATTCACCCGCAGAGATCGCGTGGCGGATGCCAGTCAGATTAAATTCCTTGCCGTCTTCACGGCGACAGGCCAGCAGGGCAGCGTAGTTCGAGGGCACGGAGAAAAAAAGAGTGGGGCGATGCCGTTCGATGTTCTTATAAATTTCCTCCGGTTCCGGACGAGCCGGAGAAAGAATCGTTGTCGCGCCGCAGGATAGCGGGAAATAACCGGCATTTCCCAAACCATAGGCAAAAAAAAGCCGGGCTACACTGTAACAACGGTCGCGCTGGTTGATGCGCAAAACACCTTTCGCGTACAGCTCTGCGCACACCACCATATCGTGGTGAAGGTGAATGCAGGCCTTGGGCGGCCCGGTGCTGCCCGAGGAATAAAGCCAGAACGCGGCATCGTCTCCGCCGGTCCGAGCCTCCTGCAAATGCGGAGTGGACGATTCCATCAGTTCATCGAAGACGGCCGCGCTGGAATGGCCGCCATCGCCGGCAACAACGATCTCTTCAAGATACGGAAGGCGCTCTTTCGCAATTGATTGCACGTGCGGCAGCAAAGTTCGGTGCACAACGAGCACGCGGGCGCGCGTGTCATTAAGCAGGTATTCGTATTCTTCCGGTTGCAGGTAAGTGTTCAATGGAACGGCGACCGCCCCCAGTTTGATCGCCCCAAAAAACGAATACATAAATTCCGGAGAGTCGGGAAGCAGGATGGCAACTCTCTCTTCCATTCGAACGCCCAGGCCGCGCAGTGCATTGCCGGCTCGATTGGTTTTTTCCATCAGTTCCCGATAACTGACGCGATCGCTTCCGCATTCAATGGCGACATTACTTCCTCTTCCTTCGAGGACATTGCGATCTACGAAATAGGTAGCGACATTGAATGCCGCGGGCAGCGTGATCAAAGCAAAGTTCTCTCTTGCCGGTTCTCCTGCCGGGCAATAAAAAATGCGGCTTACGGAAACGGCGGGGAGTATAGCACGGCGGCGAAACGAAACGATATGACTGGGCTCCGCCTCGAACCGATGGTACCGACGCCGATCCGCTTTTTTATGAACATGGCATCTGGACTTACCAGAGCCCTATTTTAAGCGGTTTTTATCGTCATACCCGGCTGGTATAACGATCCGACCAAACATGTATTGGACAGTTTTTTGCTTTCCGTACGATGCTGCTCCGCAAAACGTTAGAGCGATGGGCGACGATCTGTGCCAGAGTCGGAACGGGATTCGCGCTCGCACATTTGTGGATCGTTGGGGATTTCGAAAGTTACGCGCAGGGAGACAAGACGCGGCTTGGCTGCGCCGTTTTGACGTGTCTGGGAATTTCGGCGAGTGGGTCAATTGGTCACCTGAAAAGGGGAAGGTCATGAAACTGCGTTCCAGGTTGAACGTTGTTCTGGCATTGGCCGCAATCATCAGCATGGCGCCTCGCAGTTTCGGCCAAGCCCTCAGCTTCGCCCAATTAAACGGTACCGTACAGGATGCGAGCGGCCGGATTGTCGTAGGAGCCTCGGTAACAGCTCGCAATCTGGGCACCAACCAGAGCTATACGACGAGCACAAACACATCCGGCTATTACGTCGTGCCGAACCTTCCTCCCGGACAATATGAACTCACGGTGCAGGCGCCGGGCTTCTCGAAATCCCTGCAAACTGGCTTTGCATTGACTGTCGGGCAGACCGCGACCTTTGACGTAAGTTTGAAAGTTGCGACGGTCGGGGAAAGTATTTCAGTCACAACGGAAGCGCCTCCCGTGGAAACCAGCCGAACCGAAATCAGCCAGGTGATCGATACTTCCGAGATTCAATCTCTTCCCGTGAATGGCCGCCAGTTTGTCGACTTCGCATTGCTGACGCCGGGCGTGGCGACGGGCCGAACCAGTATCCAGTCAACCTTTACCGAGCCTGAGGTGACTCGCATCTCTTTCGGCGGCATGCGCGACTTGAGCAATGCGGTCACGGTGGATGGCGCGGACTACATCAATGAAGGGACTGGATCGCAGCGGGCAACTCCGTCGCAAGAGGCGGTGAGCGAATTTCGCGTGGTGAACAACAGTTTCGGCGCGGAGTACGGCCGCGCGCTGGGTGGAATTGTCAATGTCGTCACCAAGAGTGGGACTAACGATCTGCACGGTTCGCTTTACGGGTATCTCAGCAACAAGGCTGCCAACTCGCGTTCGCTCCTGCAGACCGCGCAATACGACCAATATCGCCGGGGACAATTCGGGGCAACCATTGGAGGCCCCCTTCGCAAAGACAGGACGTTCTTTTTTGCAAATTATGAAGGCCAGCGGCTGGGAGAATCGCCGACTTATCCTGCCACCTTGATCGGCAATCTGAGCACCTTCAACGCAGCGAAGGTTGCTTTGGGGCTCCCGCCGGAGGATCTGAGCGCGACTCTGAAAACACTGAACAATGACAACGGGTTTGCCCGGTTCGACCAGCAAATTAATGCCAGCAACCGGCTCACGATTCATTACGGAGTGGTTGACACTCGCGATCTGAATGTCCTGGTGGGAGACACCCTCGACGGCGGCGGAATCGGCGCGCCCAGCGATGGACACGACACTTTTCTCCGCGATCAGTCTCTCGTGGGCACGATTAACTCGATCCTGAAACCGAACCTCGTCAATACATTCCTGGTCCAGTATGCGCGGCGGCACTACAATTTCCCGGCCGTCACGGGACAGCCCAATCTCGATCTGCCCAACGAGCTTTCTTTCGGGCACAACTTCGGAACGTTTGACGCGATCGATGAAAGCCGGCAGCAGATCACCGACAGCGTCGCGTGGATCAAAGGTACGCATTATTGGAAAGCAGGCGTGGATACGAATGTCATTCAGAATTTTGTGATCTGGCCGGGATTTACTCCCATGCGCATCGTGATGCCCGGGCTGAATTGCCTGGTAGATTTTGCAAACTTCGTAAATCCCACGGCCGCGATTCCATCGGTGCCGAGTCAGGGACCGTGTCCAACCGCGGCGCCGCCATTCTTCCCGACAACACCAGGGCCCAATCCATTTGATGCTCTCGAAGGTGTTCCCATTGTTTTCTGGGGAGCTCCGGTCGGCAGCGGGCCAATCGTTCAGGGAAGCTTGCCTCCGGTAATCCCGACCACCTGGCAGAACGCGTATGTCGATCCTCAGGATTTCGGCGAGAAGTTGAACCACGGTTATTTCGGCTGGTATGTGCAGGATCAATGGCGAATCAATCCCAAGTTCACTTTTAATTACGGATTGCGCTGGGATGAGGAGTTCGGCTTGTCGCAGATTGTCAATCCCGACCACAGAGGTTTCCAGCCGCGGATAGGGTTTGCCTATTCCCCGACCAAGCGCACGGTGATTCGCACCGGCTACGGAGTGTTCGACGACCACTACAACATGACATTCTTTTTTGTGACTTACCCGCAGCGTGAGGTCACCATTCCGAATGCGCCTCAGCCCTGGGTGAGGCAGGGGAATTCAACGGCCACGTGGGTGCTGAATCAGTTGAGCTTCGATGCGCCAAACCCGGGAAACCTTGTTGGCGGCGTGCCGACGCCCCTGCCTTATCCCAACGGGTCGACCGTGCCCACGCCCGCTCAAGCCGCGAAAACGCTAGTCACAACGGGACAGACCCCGCCGAATTTCAGCACCGGTCCGGGGCCGGGGCAGGATCCTGCCCTGCCCGGCGGAAGTTTTGTAACGAACAGCGGCGGCGGAATCGATCGCAATATGCGTCTGGCTTATTCTCAACAGGCCAGCGTGCAGTTGGACCAGGAACTCGGCAAAGGTCTGGTTCTGAGTGTCGGCTACCTGTTTTTGCGCGCGCACAAGCAGATCCGTCCCGAGAACTTGAACGTTTGCCCGTCGGCTGGACTCGCAAATTCGGCTACCTTCTGTCCGTCTGCGTCGGCGATTCCGGGTCCGCCCATTACTCCGACCGGGCCTTTTCCAAATAATGTAATGCCGGACGGCAAAGCTGCCTTCAGCGGAGTTCTTTATAACAACGCCGGCCTCATGTACTACCTGGATGGGTCGGGAAACGCCGAATACGATGGCGGCGTGGTTTCGCTCAATGATCGGTTGGGACAGAATTTCCGCTTCAACGTTAATTACACCTATTCGCACACCCGCGACGACGGAACCTTCACTACCTTCGTCAGCACGCCTCAAGATCTCTACGCGCGCAATTTGGAACGTGCCGACTCGGTGCAGGATGTTCGTCACAGATTTGTGGGAAATTTTACCGCCGACGCTCCCAAGAGCACCCCCCTGCGCGATTTCGAGTTCAGCTTCATTACTTCGCTGCAGTCGCCCCGGCCTTTTACGATGTTTGTGGGTAACGATGAGAATGGCGATACGAACCCGGTCACGGACCGGGTGGGCTGGTCGCCACGGAATGCCTACCGTGGCGATCACTTCTATGATTTCGATCTCCGCTTATCTCGCGCGATCAAGATAGGTGAGCGCAAGAACCTTTTGCTGGCCTTCGATGCATTCGACGTGTTTAACCGGCAGAACATCAATGAGGTCACGTCAGTTTACGGAGGCGGCACGCCGGATTTCTGCGGTGGCAGTACGCCGTTCAATGGACCGGCGCCAGAGCATTACAACGATGCGGCTTCGCTGGCCATTCAGCGGGGACAGGTATCCTGCATGCCTTACAGCGGGGCGTATGCCAGCTTCGGCGTGGCTCCGGCTCCGAGCGCTTTGTTCGGTACGCCCAGAACTATGTTTAATCCGCGGCAATTGCAGATTTCCGCGAAATTTACCCTCTGATTCTCTCGATGAAGCGGTATAGGCATTAAGAAGCTGCGATGGGAATTTCTGGAGGTCCGCAGCGAGGAAATTACTCTGTCTCAACTGCCGCCATATCGAGCCGATCATGTGGGCAGCCTGCTTCGCCCCGCAGAGCTGTTGCAGATGCGCCATTCCGGGGTTCCTACAGAGCGGCTACGAAAGACAGAAGATGAATACATTCTCCGGGCAATTCAATGCCAGAAGGAGGTTGGGCTCGACATTCTAACGGACGGCGAACTGCGGCGCCGAAATTTTATGAGCGATTTCGTGGATGCGGTTGAGGGATTCGATATCGAAAAATCGGTAGGCCGAAGGTGGTCTGGAACCGATTCGCCAGGCGCAGTAAGCAGCGTGACCGGAATCGTGACTTCGAGGCTGCGGCAGATCGCTCCACTGACGGGACATGAAGTTCCATTTATGCGGGCGCACGCGCCGGGAAACTTTAAAATCACGCTGCCCAGCCCCACGCAATTTCCAGCCATTTCCTACAAGCGCGGAATCACCGACAAAATCTACTCCACTCCCTCTGCGTTCCTTTCAGAGATCGTAACGATCATGACCAAAGAAATGCGGAGCCTGGGCGCACAAGGCGCGAGTTACATTCAGATTGATGCTCCGCGCTACAGCTATTTTGTCGACCCAAAGTGGCGCGAGTGGATCAAAGCGGAGATGGACCAGGATCCCGCCGCGGCGCTGAAGGAAAGCATAGACGCCGACAACGCCTGCCTGCTGGCGGCTCGCCGCCCCGGCATCACGTTGGCGATACACCTTTGCCGCGGCAACAATCGCAGTCACTGGTACGCCGAGGGCGGTTACGATGCGATTGCGGCGCAGCTATTCAGCAGGCTCGCCGTCGACCGCTTTTTGCTCGAATATGACGATGAGCGCTCCGGGACGTTTGAACCGCTTCGCTTCGTTCCTCGAGGCAAAACCGTGGTGCTGGGACTGATCAGCAGCAAGCGGCCGCAACTGGAGCAAAAGAGCGAAATTATCCGGCGGATTAAGCAGGCGTCGCGTTACGTTCCGCTGGAGGATCTTGCTCTGAGCCCGCAGTGCGGCTTCGCTTCGACCGCGGATGGCAATCTGCTCTCTGAAGACGATCAGTGGGCCAAACTCAGGTTGGTGCACGAGGTCGCGCGTGAAGTATGGCAGTAGATGTAGGTAGGCCCAGGCGCCCCCGCGCAACTATCGTCCCTACGCCATCCTTTACGGGGCTTCGATCAGCTCCATTTTGCCGTCGCGGGTACGGTGCAGGATCAGCAACTTGCCTTTGGGATCGCGGAAGATGAAAACGTCGCGGTCGCGGAAGTGGGCCTCTTTGATGGCTTCTTCGAGTGTCATGGGGCGCATCGCGACAGATTCACTCGATCGCACGAGATGGACTTCGGTGGTACGGGCGACCGCAGGGTAGCGATGCACGGCCACCGGGACGGCGGTTTTCTCCGTCAGCCCAACTTTGGCTCGAGCGCCATCGGGGGGGATGGGTCTCTCACTTTCCGGCGCTTCCGCGGAGTGGCCGTTCCATTTCTTGGCTTCTTCGGTTTTGCGCGCAGAAAGTTTTTTCGATTGCCAGCGCTTCTTGTATTTCACCGCCTGCTTTTCGAGATGGTCGAGCGCCTCGTTGACGGCGATGGTCATGTCCTTGGCCTGGGCGAGGCCGACCAGCGGGCCGTTGCGTGGGCTGATTGTGATTTCGGCTTTGTGGCGGTGCTTTTCTACGGTCAGGATGACGTGAGCTTCGAATCTGTCACCGAGAATTTTGCGAATCTTGGAAAGTCCGGTTTCGACTTCTTTCCTGATGGCGGGAGTGACTTCGTAGTGACGTCCGGTGTATTCCACGTTCATGAAGCGGCGCTCCTTTGTCCGGATCCAACAATGTAGAGAAACGCGATCCCTCGTTCCGCTTGGAGAAAACGGCTCCACTCGCGATGACGCCACCGTGCAGGCATGAGGCGATTGATCATCATTCGAGCGTTCTCGCTTTTACTATTGCTTAACTCTTCGCTGGTGCGTGCTGGGGATGCGCATGTCTTCCCGATATTTCGCAACGGTGCGCCGCGTCACTTGAATACCCTGTGACTGAAGAATGCGGGTGAGTTGCTCGTCGGTGAGTGGCCGCGCTGAATCCTCTTCTTCGATTAACTTCTTTACCCGGCGTTTCAGGATCAGCAGGCTGGTATTGCCGCCTTCGGGGCCCTGCACGCTCTCGCTGAAGAAGTAGCGCAGCTCGAAGACTCCCTGCGGCGTGTGCGCGTACTTGCTGGCGACGGCGCGGCTCACGGTGGAGGGATGCACGCCGATTTCCTCGGCGACTTCCTTGATCATCATAGGCTTGAGAAAGTCGATGCCCTTTTCCAGGAAGTCATATTGCCGGGCAACGATGCAGTAACAGACTTTGGTGATCGTCTGCTTGCGCTGCTCGATGTTCTTGATGAGCTGGATCGCGCTCTTGTAGCGCTCTTTTACGTAGTCGCGTGTGCTTTTGTCGTTGGTCTCACGGGTAACCAGCTTTTTGTAAGCCGGGTTGAGGCGAAGCTGCGGAAGGTCGTCGTCGTTCATAATGACGAGCCACTCGTCTCCGTGCTTGACGAAGGCGACGTCGGGCTCGATCAGGCGGGCCTGAATTTTGTTGTATTGCAGGCCGGGGCGCGGGTCGAGCGTGCGGATGTAATCCAGGGCGTGCTGCACGGCTTCGGGCGAGCGTCCGATGGCCTTGGCGATTTCTTTGTGCTGCTTGCCGGTGAGTGTGCGGAGATGCTGGTCGGCAATGGCGATGGCGTCCTGAAGAACTTGTGCGGTGCCATTGAGCGGCTTGTCGCCGTTTTTCTGATTCGCGAGCTGCGTCTGGTGATACCGCAACTGGCGCAGCAAGCATTCGCGCAGATCGCGGCAGCCTACGCCCGGCGGATCGAGCTGGCGGACAACTTCGAGAGCCTCCTGCAGATCGGCCTGAGTGAAATTTGGTTTGTAGGTGGGACGCGCGGACTTGGCAGGCTCTGTCGCAGGGGCGACTGCAGCGGCTGCGGAGTTACCGTTGACGGGGAACGCGGCTTCGGAGATCGATTGGGCCTGGCTGTTCGTTTCGGCAATCGGTGTTCCTGCTACAGCATTCGTTTCTGTGTATGGGTTCGGTCGCAGTAATAAGGATGATTCGACTGCGGCGGTGCTTTGCTCTTGGGAAGCTCTATCGCCCGGTATGACGGCGCTTTCAGAAATCACTTCATCGAAAGAGGCGTCTTCCGTAGTTGTTTCCGTTAATGCGGTCTGATCCGCTCCCAATCCGAGAGCAGCCGCTTCGCTGACGATTTTGCTGGCTGTCTCGGCGTCGGCTTCGGGCGCTGACGGAGGAGCGATGCCGAGCATTTCTTCGTCGCTCGCGATCAGGTATCCATCTTCGTTGAGGTTGCCGATGATCTGCTCGGCGGCTTCACGCACCTCGGGGCGAAGGCTTAAGGCGCCCAGTTGCCAGGCAAGATGATCCGTGAGCGTGGTCGGTTTCGATAGGAAATTCTCGAACGAAGGACGCTCGATCTCTTCCATCTCACCGCGAGTGCGGTAGCCGGGGTCGAGATAGTCCTGGAAAAATGAGCCGAAATCGATTTCTTCGAAGGGGTCTTTCTTTTCCGCTGTGATGGGAGCTTCTTCGGTGGAAGTCTTGGCGGTGGCGCGGTCGCGGTCTTCCTCTTTGCGGCCGACTTCGTCGATTAATGGAACGGAATCTTCCAGCTCTTCGAGGACTGGGTTCTCGACCATCTCGCTGTTGATCATGTCCTTGAGCTCGAGCTTGTTGAGCGCGAGGACGGACACCATCTGCACGAGACCCGGAGTCAGGATCTGGCGTTGCGACAGCTTGACGCTCAGTTTGTGCTGTAAGAGAACCATGTGTGTTCGGCTTACTATCCCCAATTTTTTGTCATTCCGACGGCTCGCGAAGCGAAGCGGAGGAACCTGCTTTTATGCCCTCGCCGGCAGGACACCGGGTTCCTCACCGGTCCTTCGGCCCGGTTCGGAATGACACCCCGACAACTACATCATTAACCAATAAAACTCACACCAGCGAAAAGCTCTCTCCCAGGTACACGCGCCTCACTTCCGGATCGGCGGCCAACTGCTCCGGCGGGCCGTGGCGGAAGATTCTGCCGTCGTCGATGATGTAAGCGCGATCGGTTACAGACAATGTTTCGCGCACATTGTGATCGGTGATCAGCACTCCGATGCCGCTCGCCCGCAAGCTGCTGATGATTTTTTGCAGGTCGAGAACGGCGATGGGGTCGATCCCGGAAAAAGGTTCGTCGAGCAAAATAAATGTCGGATTGATGCACAAGCAGCGGGAGATTTCGACCCGCCGGCGCTCGCCACCCGATAAGGCGTAGCCGCGGTTGCGGCGAATGTGCTCCAGTCCAAGTTCATCGATGAGCCGTTCCATCCTTTCGCGGCGTTCGTGCCACGACAGAGGCTGAGCCTCCAGAACCGCGAGAATGTTCTCCTCGACGGTAAGTTTGCGAAAAACCGACGCTTCTTGTGGGAGATAGCTGATGCCAAACTGCCGCGCCCGCAGGTACATGGGAACGTCAGTGATGTCCTGACCGTCGTACAAGACGCGGCCAGTATCAGGGGGGATCAGGCCAACGATGGCATAAAAAGTTGTTGTCTTACCGGCGCCGTTGGGACCGAGTAAACCCACCACCTCGCCCTGATCGACGCGCAGGCTGACACCATTTACAACGCGGCGGCCACGATACGATTTGCCAATTTCATCTGTGGCCAGGGTACGCATTTATCTTGCCAATTTTGTTATTTACTTGGCCACCCGCGTTTGAGTTACCACAGGGGTACTTGCTTCGCCTTCTACGAGCACCCTATCATCCGTCCTAAAGAAAGTCAACGAAACCCCGGTAATCTTGCCGCGTTCGGCATCAAAAATGCTAGGCGGTCCGCCTGTAAGAACGAATTTGTCGTCCGAGGCTGTATAAACAAGGTTTTGTCCGTCGGCTTTCCGGCCGGTTTGCTGGATCATTACATTACCTTCTGCGACCAGGTGATCCAGTCGGCTGGGAGCTGCAAGTTGCTGACTGCTGGCAGTTTGGCTGCGCGGGAGAAGATAGGCGTCGGCTGTGTTCGCGGTTGCCGTGAAGTCAGTTCCTTTGGCCATTACTCCACCTTCGTAGTGGGCGCGTCGGGCGGAATCCATGTAGGTTAAACGGGACGAGGTTATGGCAACGACCTCGGCAGCATCCCTTTCTTGATGTTTCTCTTGAGGTTTCCTGGCGGGGCCTGCATCCTTGGCGGCGGTTTTTGTTGGGGTAGGCTGCTCTGTCGCTTGCACGAGATCGGTGGAGACAGGCTGCGCGGCGTTCCCTTGGGCGACGAGCGAACGGCGGCCGCGGTCGAACTCGATTGAGGGAGCGGTGATCACATTGGCGTCCTGCCAAAGACGGGCGTTGCCCTCATACAAGGCGACGGCGCCAGAGCCGTGCGTAGCCATTTTGTCGGCGGTCACGTGAATCGGCGAAGACGAAGCCAGCAGGGCGCCGCTGGGTTGCTCTTTCAGTTCGCTATAGCTGGTCTTTACGTTTCCATCGGCGAAGGCATCGTTGCTGGCACGGTTGATGCGAATGATTCTTGCGGTTGTGGCCATGCCGCTACCCGCCACACGTGGATTGCCGCTAAGCACCAGAATGCTGTCGGCGGGAGTGTAAACCGCTTTCTCTGACCAGGCCTGGGTTCGCTTCTCAGGCAGGAGGTTATCGGTGTAGGCGACGCTTCCCTGCTGAACGAGGGACGAAATGCCGCCCTCGGGCAAGAAAGCGGCGTCGAGAGTTTCGCTGGTACTGACGCGGTCGGGAACACCGGGTGCTGAGTTCACAATCTTCGCATCGGGCGCTCCATGGATCGACGCAAGGCGGCTGGAACCTTTGCCTCCGGGTCCAGTCGCGGGAATTTCGGCGAATTTTGCTTCAAAACGGCCCGCCGTAACGACAGTTCGCTGCGCGGCCGATTGGGTACTCGATGAGGCGGCGGCCTGCGCTGGAGAAATAGCGATCTGCGCCGCCCCTGAAGTTACGGCGTGGTCGAGATGGCTTCCATCCGCGACGAAGAAGTCGATGATGGGGGCTGCAATGGCAAAATCTTGAGGCGGCGAACCCTTTGCTGTACTGCCGGAGATTGTGGCGGCGTGCTGCGCCAGCCGAACTCCATCTGCGGCATGAATTTTCTGAAGTTGATCCTGGCCCGAGAAATCCAGCACTGCGCGTCCTGCATCGCCTTGCATGGGCTGAGAGCCGAGGCGCTCCACGTGCACGTTACCGGTCAGCGTCGCGGTATGCAGCAGGGGTTGCTTGCCCATCAGCAGCACGTCGCCTGCATCAGCACGGGCGCGCATTTGCTGACCGCTCGAACCAGTCGATTCTGCGACCACGTTTCCGGTCGCCAGCACGCGCTCAACGTTATTGTCGGGTCCTAAGAAGAATGTCGCTTGTTCCGCTTCGGCGGTCCCGCAGGCTCGTTCCAGGCGAGGATCATCGAGCACGATCAGCCGGGGTTCACGCGTAATACGTCCTTGCCTGGCGAAAATGCTTTCATTCTTATCGGTGACCGTCACATGAACTTGTGACTCGAGTGTGAGAGCGTTGGTTTTGGCAGAATATCCCACGCCGACCGCCCATCCTGTGGCCTGCGGGGTCTCAAAATCGACTCGCGCCTCCGTGTGGGCGTCCCCACTTTGCTGGTTGAAGACGAGGTCCCTCGTCTTCAGATGAATCGGATTTTTCAAATCTTTCGGAATGGTCTGATCCGGCGCCGACCCTCCGGAAGGATTGGCTTCGAGATCGATTTGCACTTCGCCGCGCGCCGTAATGTCGCCCGAGGACTTGTCATAGGCGAAGTCGTCGCCGCGAATCTGATCGAAGCGGGAAGAATCTCGGCCGTAGAGTACGATGCTGACGTTGTGGAGTTCGGCGCTGCCGTTCAGTTTGAACTGCTTCAGGTCCCTGGCCTCGATAGTAAAGAGCGTTCGCTTCCCGTCGGATTTCGAGAATTGAAATCCGTTCGCGGTCTGCTTGATGTCGATTCCGATCTTATTGGGAATCTCCTTGAGGACGTTCCGTTCGCGCTGGCGCGCGTAGAAATACATCCCCGCAATTACCGCAGAGAAAAGCACCGCAATCGCGATGAGCCAGCGGCGCAGTCGGTAAATGGGAAGAGGCATTCATCTTCAGTCTAATCCAATGAATTCGCTCCAGGCTCATGTATGGCTTGGCGGCTCGTCAGAGTGGATTGGCGGGAAAGGAATCAACGTGAAATCTTTTACGCGTGATTCACGTTTATCGC
The DNA here is from genome assembly GCA_964530145.1 of uncultured Acidobacteriaceae bacterium. Taxonomy (GTDB): domain Bacteria; phylum Acidobacteriota; class Terriglobia; order Terriglobales; family Acidobacteriaceae; genus Sulfotelmatobacter. Next base: position 108,978 of record CAZGXY010000018.1, read on the forward strand.
GGTCTTAGAATCCTGGGATTGCGGAAACTTCACTAGGCCGGGAGTTTGAAATCTTCCAGCGATAGCTCCAACCCGCCGAAGTCGGGGTGGTCATTCACGCCGATGGTGAAGGCGATGTCGATGGCGTCTCCTGCCAACAGCGGTGATTGTTGCAAGCGCTCGGCCATGTGCCAGCCAAGTGCGTCCAAGGCTGGACTTAGCTTGCGCGCCTGGCTGGCGGCTTGTGCGGCATGCGCAGCCGCTTTCTCACTTCGAGGGATTGCGGCGCCATCCGGATGGCAGCTCGGAGTGGCGAGGATTGCTGTGGCGGAGGGTCCTTCCTCTTGTTCATGCCGCTCTTGCTCTGGTTCTTCTGGCGCGGATTGGCCTGGTGCAAATTGGTGGTCGTTGGCGTCATCGCCCGCCTTTACCTTCAACTTGATGTGTCTGTCTTTCAAAATCTTCGGCGGCGCTACTAATCGGACGCCGCGAGCTACAAAGGCGGGCTCGTGATTTCCCGTGCCGTAAGGCTCAAGCAGGCGTAACGCCTGGTAGAGCGCCGGAGTGACTTCGGCCAAAGTCAATTCGGCTTCGACCTCCAGCACTGGTTCAAGATCGGCAACGGTGAGGCGCCTACGGGCGAAGGCATCGAGTTCCATCCGCAATTGAGAAATGTTTGCCGCTGGCATGGAGAACCCGCAGGCGTGGGAGTGTCCGCCGTAGCGCGTAAACAGATTGCCGGAGGCTTCGATCGCCTGTAGCAAATGAAACGGGCGGATCGAGCGGCCGGAGCCGTGCGCCTGCTCTCCGTCGCGAGAGATGACAATCGCGGGTCGATGATAGCGGTCGACCACACGAGTGGCGGCGATTCCGATTACCCCGCGGTGCCAGCCCTCGCCATCGACGACGATGCAGTAGGCTTCGTTCAGCGCGGTGTCACCAGCGATACGTTCCTCGACTGCTTTTACGATGCGGCGTTCTTCTTCCTGGCGCTCGGCGTTAAGGCGGTCGAGCTTGCCGGCGAGTTCGCGGGCACGGTCAGCGTCTTTCACGCTGAATAGTTCGATCACGTCGCGGGCAATATCCATGCGGCCGGCGGCGTTGATGCGCGGCGCGATGCGGAAGGCGACCTCGGTGGAGTTTGGTGGACGTTTCTGCGAAATCTGCGCGACCTCGAGCAGAGCCTTCAGCCCGGGATTGACCGCGCGGCGCAGCTCTTCGAGGCCGAGTTTGGCAAACACTCGATTCTCCCCGGTGAGCGGCACGGCATCGGCAATGGTTGCAATCGCCACGACTTTCATAAACGATCGCAGCATGCGGAGATGATCTTTTTGGTCGAGGCGGCGCTGCATCAATCCCTGCGCGACTTTGAAGGCCACGCCCGCGCCGCAGAGCTGCTTGTAGGGATATGCGCAGCCATCCTGATTGGGATTCACGACGCTCAAAGCTTTCGGAACGCCATCCGCTCCCGGAAGATGATGGTCGGTGACAATGAGATCGACGCCGAGTCGATGTGCGGTTTCGGCGGGTGCAAACGCGCGAATGCCCATGTCGACGCTGACGATGAGGCGAATCCCGGCCGCAGCGGCGCGCTCGATCACGTCATCGCGGAGATCGTAGCCTTCGCGAATGCGGTGCGGCACGTGAAAATCGGCGGCTCCTCCGCACAGCTCGATCGCGGTTTTGAGAATGACGATCGCCATCGTGCCATCGACATCGTAGTCGCCGTAGATCAACATCGGCTCCTTGCGCTCGATCGCTGCGTCGAGGCGGTCGACGGCGGAGCGCAGGCCGGTCATCGTTTCGGGAGCGTGAAGGTGATCGACACAGGGATTCAGATAGCGAGACGCTGCATCAACTTCCGTGATACCGCGCTGAATCAGCAAATGGGCGAGTGTTTGAAACGGGCTGTCTCGATGATTTGAATTGGAGCGGGACGTTTCGAATCTTAACTCAGGGAGTCCGCGGAGCCCGGCTGCAAGGTTCTTAATCTGGAATGGGTCGGCTGCGGCCAGCTGCCAGCGCACCGCTAGCTCTCGTCGTCCTGATCCGGTTCGTCGATGGGGATGCCGCCGAAGTCTTCGGACACTTCCAGCAGGCGCTGGTAGCGTTCATACCACTCGGTGCTGACTTCGCAGAGAAACATCGATCCCTGATAAGCCCAGCCAAGCTGCAAAAATCCTACCTTGTCGATGTGAGCACGCAACCAGCGCGCGTCTTCGACATCGTCGCCGTCAGAAAACTCAGATTGCGCGAGCCTCTGCACCAGCTCGTCGAGTTCTTCGCGGTCCAGCTTCCACGAGTGCATCGTCAAAAACGGTGCGCCCGCACTCTTCGCGAGTTCGACAAAATCTTTCCAGCCATCGGGGTTCGTTCCCGTCTCCCACATGACACACTGCACCTCCTCATAGTCCACGTAGCCGTGAAAGCGGCGCATACCGTGGCCTTCGATGAAGGCGATCATGTCATCTTTGATTGTTGTAAGGTCTTCCGGCGTGGGCGACATAAGAAATCTCTTCAAGAGGCATTGTATGACGTTTTGCGTGGGAGGTGCCAGCAGGTGCGCCCGCCAAGAGCCAATTTGCTTTGCAGCGGCACGCCTTGAAACAGTAGGATAGAGGCGATGTCGAGCATCACCAGACGCGCTTTTTTGGCGATGGCTGCCGCAATGGGAGCTACGGCGGCATGGGGCCGGCCTTTCGGGAAGAAGTCTGAGGTCGCATGGCGCGAACGGCGCGATCTTTATCCTGAGGGTGTCGCTTCAGGAGACCCAGACAGCAACAGTGTTCTGTTGTGGACGCGGCGCCCGCCGGCAAATGGGGAGCCTGCTGGCGCTCTGAATGTTGAAGTCGCCGAAGACGAGGCCTTCGCTTACGTTGTCGCAACGGCCGCGACCCCAGTTTCTGAGGCATCTGACTGGACCTGCCGTGCGCTGGTAGGGGGACTAAAACCGAGCCGCGTTTACTGGTATCGCTTCACAGATTCTCACGGCTTCGGCAGCCGCGTCGGAAGAACCGTCACTGCGCCCGCGGACGACGATGCGAGACCGGTTCGCTTCGTTTTTGTGAGTTGCCAGAATGCGAACGACGGCGCGCAGAACGCCTATCGCAAAATGATTTTCGAAGACGAACGCGCCCTCGAAGCCGAGCGTATCGGCTTTGTGCTGCATCTTGGCGATTTCATCTACGAAATCGTGTGGTATCCCGAAGATCGTCCGCAGGGCATGTACGACCGGCGCCTGCGAGATATCGTTCGATACCCCCATGGCGAGAAGATTCGCGACTTTCATATTCCGACCACGGTCGAAGACTACCGCGCGGTTTATCGCGCGTATTTGAGCGATCCCGACCTGCAGGATGCGCGGGCGCGCTGGCCTTTCGTCAATATGTGGGACAACCACGAATTCAGTTGGCTGGGCTGGCAATCGTTGCAGCGATTCGGCGGAAAAAACATTCCGTCACAGACGCGGAAAGTGGCCGCCAACCAGGCGTTCTTCGAATACCAGCCGGCGAGAATTGAGAAACCGAGCGGACCTTCGCTTGAGCGTTTCGATCCACCGCACGTTGAGAATGCGCCGGTCACGCAGTTCGACGAGCACGGCCTCGGCCAGGAGCCGAATAATCTTGCCGCGATCGGCAGCCTCAAAGGCTACCGCGCATTGCGATGGGGCCGGAACGTGGAGCTGATCGTCACCGACCAGCGCAGTTATCGTTCGGAAGAGCCTACCGATAGGCCCGAGGCGGCCGCTCTTTCGAGCGATGATTTTCCCGAGTTCGTTTCTGAAAGTGCAGTTGAGATTCTGGATGCGGGGCGAACTTACAACGGAGGCCAGCCACCGGGGAAGATTCGTTTCGGTACGGCCGAGATTGAGAACTTCTGCAAAGACCGCCCGGCACAAACGATCCTGGGAGCCGAGCAAAAAACGTGGTTCCTCGATCGGCTGCGCACATCGAAAGCGACCTGGAAGGTTTGGGGCAACACCACGGCCACGCTCGATATGCGCACGGATTTTCAAAATCTGCCGCAGGGAATCACGAAGCCGTGGCCGGAGAGCGGTTATGCGGCCGCGCCCATGGGAGACCACGGCACCGCATATGTGGAGCGCGGCGAGATTTATGATTTCGTCCAGGCCAACGCCATTACCGGATTTGCCACGATTGCAGGAGATCGCCACAGTTTTTGGGCCGGAGTGGCGGCGAAATATCTTCCGCCGAAGCCGTTTGTCCCGGTTGGCATCGCCTTTGTAACGGGCTCGATTTCCGCTCCGGGGGTTGTGGAAGCGCTGGAACATTCGTTGCCAAAAGACCATCCGCTGCGGGCACTCTATGTTGGACAAGGCCCGGCTGACCGCGGGCCACAACCGACGGTGAACCTGCTCATCAAGCATGGGGTGCGCGCGTGCCTCGAATACACGAAGAGCGGCGATATTCTAAAGGCGCGAACTTTGTCGAATCCCGATCTGTCGCCGCATCTTTCGTTTATCGACATGGGCGGACACGGCTACTCGGTGGTTCATGCGACCAGCGAATTCTTCGAGACTGTATTTGTGTGTATTCCTCGCCCTGTCGAACGCAGCGACCGTCCCGATGGAGGCGCTCTCAGTTATCGCGTTCGCTCCCGGACCGCGGTCTGGAAAAGTGGCCAAGCGCCGAAACTCGAGTTACAGGTACTCGAGGGAGATCCGAAATTTTCCGTGTGATTTGGCTTGATTGGTGGCCTCTTTTCCGCACTCCATTTAGAATCTTTTGTCCTGCGTTTCATCTGAAGAAACAGGAGGCGCCTTGATCCCGCGTTATACCCGCCCGGAAATGGGCCGCATCTGGAGCGACGAAAACCGCTTTCGCACCTGGCTGGCCGTGGAAGTTGCCGCCACCGAAACACTGGCCGAAGCCGGCATGGTGCCGGGAGATGCGGCGCGTGCCATTCGTGAGCGCGCCGATTTCAGCGTGCAGCGCATTCACGAAATCGAAGCCGAGGTGCGGCATGATGTGATCGCTTTCACCACCGCGGTCGCCGAAATCGTCGGCCCGCACGCGCGCTGGTTTCACTACGGGCTTACTTCTAACGACGTAGTCGATACGGCGCAGGCATTGCTGATCCAGCAGGCGTCGGCGCTGATTGCATGGGATCTCGAACGTCTGTCGGAAGTGCTCGAGCGCCGCGCCTGGGAATTCAAAGACACGCCGATGGTCGGGCGCACGCACGGCATCCATGCCGAGCCGATCACGTTTGGGTTCAAGATCGCGAACTGGTATTCGGAGACGCAGCGCAATATTGCACGATTCAAGGCGGCGGCCGAAGACATGCGCGTGGGAAAATTCTCGGGCGCCATGGGGATCTTCGCCCATCTCACTCCGGAGATCGAAGAGAAGATTTGCGCCCGGCTCGGACTGAAGGCCGCGGCAGTTTCGTCGCAGGTGATTCAGCGTGACCGCCACGCACAGTATCTGGCAACGCTGGCGGTAGTTGCTTCGACGCTTGACAAAATCGCGACCGAGATTCGCCATTTGCAGCGCACGGAAGTTCGCGAGGCCGAAGAATTCTTCAGCGAAAAACAAAAAGGGTCGTCGGCCATGCCGCATAAACGAAATCCGGTGACCAGCGAGCAGATCAGTGGCCTTGCGCGCGTGGTGCGATCGAACGCTCAGGCGGGATTTGAAAATGTCGCGCTGTGGCACGAGCGCGACATTTCGCACTCATCGGCTGAGCGTGTAATTCTGCCGGACTCGACCACGCTGGTCGACTACCTCTTGAATAAGACCAGCAACTTGATCGACACGATGTTCGTCTATCCCGAGCGGATGACGGCGAACCTCGAAAGCACCCGAGGGCTAATCTTCAGCGGCCAGCTCCTGCTCGACCTGGTCGAGCACGGCGTCTCGCGCGAAAACGCTTACCGCATTGTGCAGGCGCACGCCATGCGTGCATGGAAGGAAGGATTGGACTTTCACCAGCTTGTGCTGGCCGATAAAGAAATCACCGCAAAGATTCCGCGCAAGCAGATCGAACATGCCTTCGACCTTGAGCGGCAGTTGAAGAATGTTGACCGGATTTTTGCTCGCGTCTTCGGGGAGCGCGGCAGGCCGACCCGGACGAAAGCCGCAAAGAAATCACCTGTCCGGCGACAGGCAAAAGGCCGGCGGTAACGAGAAGGCGGATCCCTCGCTGTCACCTGCAGAATCCTCTGAACAACCTGCGCGATCATTCTGCGAAACACCCAATCGCCGCAACTTTCCCGCCCACCCTGTGTTCATCGCTATATGGATGAATTAACCATATGGTTAATTCGTAAAGATTTGTCAATGGGTCGGAGGTGACCTTTATGACTCGAAACCGTGCGTTGAAGACGTTGCGATCGCTGCTGGCATCGGCATTGATGAGTACGCCGCTTGTCGCCCAGAGTGCGCCGGCTGTCCGCTACGATAATCAGGTTGAAACCAAGGTTGAGAAGAAACTTGCCGCGAAAAACCAGTTTCGCGATGTGAAATCCAGCGTGCAGAACGGCATCGTCACGCTTGCAGGCTCGGTCGATCTCTACCAGCGAAAGCTGGACGCTGCCAGGGCTGCACGGAAGATTTCCAACGTGCAGGGCGTGCGCAACCTTATCACCATTGCAGGTTCAAATGTTTCCGATGAGCAACTGGGCCAGCAGCTGGCGAAAAAGCTGACCTACGTTCGCTCCGGCTACGACAGCACATTCGATTACTTCGCGCTCAGCGTGAAGGGTGGCGTGGTGACGGTGATGGGCGACGATCGCACCGGAGTTGGCCGCGATGAAGCACTCGCCGACATATACAACCAGCCAGGCGTCAGGGATGTCATCAGCGAGATCGCCATCGAACCCACTTCTTTATCTGACGACGGCATTCGCATCCGCACCGCTCGCGCGATCTATCGCGATCCGGTGTTGAGCCGGTACGCCATAGATCCGGCGAAGCCGATTCGCATCATCGTCGAGAATGGCCATGTCACGCTATACGGTTCGGTCGATAGCCCGATGGATAAGACGGTCGCCGGGATACGAGCGAACCAGATCTTTGGCGCGTTCTCGGTGGAGAACAAGCTGTCGGTTCGAGGCAATCCTGCGGATCAGCCCGGGTTATAACGCTATGAGGGGCCGGCGCCACTTCGCGCCGGCCCAAGCTACGTCCGAAGCTCTCACGCCCAGTTCCGCGCCCGCCGGTTACGGTTCAGTTCGTAGTTCTTCAGATCGTTCCTCTTCAAAATCGCTGTTCTTCAGATCGTGGATCACTCTTTCGCTTCCACTAGCATCTCGAACAATCCTTTCCGGCTTTTGTTGCCGCGGTCGCTACGAACGCGTTTGGAGAATCCGGTGCCCTGGCAGCGCCTGCGAATCGGGGCCGCAATATCCGCTTAGGCTCTTCTGTGCTTGACGCTGAGCCCGTCCGTCACTGGGCAGCAGAAATCCGGGACGATGTTTGAGAGGGCGGCCAGGCAAAGAGCGCGACGGTGCGGGCCATCGCAATCAGGGCCCTCTGCCTGCTGAATAACAGCCTGCGCCCGCGGCAGATCGCGGAGGGCCTATCCGAGGCCTGAAGCGAGAAAAAGATCGCAGAAATAGTTTGAAAGAAAAATAAAAACGGCGCCTCGTTCTTAAACGAGGAGCCGCTTTTCGCATCAATTCTTAAACGTCGCTAAAGGCGCTATTACTGCGGCTGCGAAGCCGGCGGAGGAGCCTGATGTCCTTCCATCCGCTCTTCCTGGCGGGTCTGCATCGCGTCCCACTTTTGTTGTTGGGTGCTGTCGAGAAGCGAACGGATCTGATCGTCAGTCGATTTGTGAATCGCCATCATTTTGGAGTGACGGTCTTCTTGCGACAACGACGAATCCGAGTGGACGGCTTCCATCTGCGATTTTGCCGACTTGAAAATCTCGAGCACTTTGCCTTGCTGCTCCGAGGTCAGATTCAAATGGTGCGTGAGCCGCTCGGTTCGCCTTTGCGGATCCATGCCGCCATGGCCGTAACCGTGTTCGGATGGCGCAGCCGAGGGCGCCGACTGTTGATCGGTGTTGCCGTTGCCCTGTGCGATGGCGCCGGGCGCGATCGTGACAAGTCCGGCCAGCGTGAGCACGAGCAAGCTTTGTTTAATCATCTGTGTTCTCCTGTGACTTTCGAATGACCTGATTATACAAACCATATTGTCCACCTGAAGTTCCGAAAATGCGCCGACTTTTACGATTCTTTACCCACCGGCTGTACACCTCCATGAGCCGCGTTTTGTTATTGTCTTGTTAGACTTCGGATATCTGGCAGCGGTTGTGATGGTGACACACGATTTTGCACGGCGTCATATGCTCACGTTGTTCGGCATCTCGAGAGGCATGTTGCCTGCAGAGAACTCTCTGCATTTGCGAGGGTGATGCCCGATGAGCCGCAAGGCATGCGTGATCGGCGCGGGCCCCAACGGATTGGCGGCCGCTATCGTCCTGGCGCAAGCCGGGATAAAAGTTGATGTGCTCGAAGCGCAGCCGACTGCCGGCGGCGCTGTACGCACTCTGGAACTAACTCTACCCGGCTTTCGCCACGATTTCGGTTCGGCGGTCTACCCTCTCGGCGTCGGTTCACCCTTTTTCTCGTCTCTGCCATTGGCCGATCATGGCCTGCAATGGATTCACCCGCCTGCTCCGCTGTCCCATCCTCTCGACGACGGTACGGCGGTAATTCTGGAGCAGAACCTCGACGAAGCCAAAGCTGCGCTCGGTGAAGACGGAGAGGCGTGGGACAAACTCGTGCGTCCGTTTGTCGAGCGATGGAGTGAGTTTGCTCCAGAAGTGTTGCGCCCGGTTCCCTTTATTCCGAAGCACCCTGGGCTGATGACGCGCTTTGGGATGCTTGCGATGCAATCGGCCTCGCATATTGCAAGCCGCTTTCGCAGCGGACGCACTCGCGCCTTGTTTGCGGGGCTTGCCGCTCATTCTTTTCTCAGTCTCGACGAACCTCTAAGCGGCGCTTTTGGGATTCTGATGGCAGTCTCCGCTCACGCAGTCGGTTGGCCGATTGCGAGCAATGGTGCGCAGTCGATCACGAATGCGCTCTGCGCGGTACTCGAAAACCATGGCGGCATAATGAGGACGTCGTCTCCGGTGCACAGCCTGAAAGATCTTCCGGACTACGATTTATTTCTTTGCGATGTTTCCCCGGAAAATCTGGCCAAGATCGCAGGCGACAGATTTTCGCGCGGGTACAAGTTGCGGTTGGCAAACTTTCGCAAAGGCCCCGGTGTATTCAAGGTCGACTATGCGCTGAGTTCTCCGGTGCCGTGGAAGGCCGCTGCATGCGCGCGCGCTGCGACTGTGCATCTGGGCGGAACGCTGGAAGAGATCGCGGCCGCAGAAGCGGCGGTGCGAAACGGACAAGCCGCCGAAAGGCCATTCGTTCTGCTTGCGCAACCGAGCTTGTTTGACGGTTCTCGCGCTCCCGCGGGCAAACACACGTTGTGGGCCTATTGCCACGTGCCAAACGGTTCGACGGTAAACATGCTGGGGAAAGTTGAAAACCAGATCGAGCGCTTCGCTCCCGGATTCGGCGATTGCATCTTGGCTCGCCAAGTTTCTTCTCCAGCAGATTTGGAGCGCATGGACGCGAATCTTGCCGGCGGCGACATCACCGGCGGAGTTCTGGATCTGCGACAGTTCTTGTTTCGTCCGACCTCGCGGCACTATGCCACCTCGGCGCGGAATATTTACATTTGTTCAGCTTCGACTCCTCCGGGCGGAGGCGTGCACGGCATGTGCGGCTATTACGCGGCAAAGATGGCTTTATCGAGATTGCATCGGAAATAAACGAAACGGATCGACCGCGAAATTTTCGGAGTCATTCTCGAGGGGCGGCTGTTGGCATTTCGAGAGCGCGGATCGAGCCATCGGCTCCTCGTTCCAGCGTCGGCGCATAAAGGCCTACAAATTCCCGCCGCCACCAACGCCCGGTTGCCCGCTTTTCCTCCACGCTGGTGAACCAATATTGCCAAAGCACTGCGCGGATCTCGCGCGGGGGCTGAGTCGAAAATGGACCGCCATTGAACAGGCGGAGAACATCGCTGTCGTTCTCGAGCAGCTTCACTTCCGTTCGCGGAACGATCGGATAGTCCTGCCAGGATCCCAGAGATGCAAACCACAAATTCCAATCGAAGCGAGGCTGATAAGGCGCATAGATTCCAGGAGCTTTGTCCAGCTCCTGCGGCTTGAAGCGAAAGCGGTACGCAAGCCAGTTCGTGCCGTCGTTCGATCCCTGGAATTCGATCTCAAATCGCCCTCTGGTCATTACTCCGAAAAGCCCGTATCGATTCGCAATGCGAAAAGGTTCGAGCAGCGCTACGGGCGTGGCCGGCAGCGGAAATGATGAGAACATCCAGATCAGCTCCGCGAATGTGGCGTAGAAGATCCAGGAGAGGATGATGCTGACCAGAGAAACTTTGACTATCCTCAATCGCCAGCGGAACATGCTTTCGTATTCAGCGGATTCGCGCGCTTCATCCGCTGGTTCGCCCGGATCATTGTGGCCTGCTCGGGTATCGAAAAGTTCCAGCTGATCATTTACCTTAGCTGCCCCGCTCGCACTGATCGACTTTCTCCACCTCTGCGGCCAAAATCGCAGCAGAAACCGATCATCCAGAAGCAGAAATCCTAAAACCAGAACCAGATAGTTTAGGAACGTATAGTTCGCGGTGAGAATCACGCCGATCTCCCACGGAGTCACGATAAAGAAGCACACGATGCGCCAGCGGCGGGGAAAAAACAACATCCAGACTAATCCCAGCTCGAGCGCGATCGTCGCCACGGCCGTGGAATAATGGAACCAGTGCGGCAAATGCTGCACGTACCATCCGACCCAGGTCGGCAGAGGTCCGTTCTGGTAATACTCATCCATGGCAGTAAAATGCCGCCACTCCGGGTCGCCACCAAGAATCTTCGCCAGGCCAGACTCGAAGTAAATTCGGAACCACTCCCATTGCAGCAGAAAGAGGCTGGCGCGCGATGGAACGGAAGCAGCACCGAGACCAGGGCGGAAGCCGCGAGGAGCAAAGAACAGCGCGATGAATCCCGCCTCCAGCAGCATTCCATCCGATTGGTAGCCGGAAAAATCCTGAGCGGCGCTCACGAACGAGAGGAAACAGACAAAGCAGACGAACAACATTCCGCGCGGCCACAGGTTGAGGACCAACATGACGGACGCAATCATGCCGATCCAGCACAGGGCGATCAGCATGTGCGCACCGCTCGAAAACCAGAGCAAAGTGGGAGCAAACCAAACACCGCGACTGTATCCCAGCGACTGCGCTACGGCTTTGAGGTATTCACTCGCGGGCAGAATTCCATCCGGCCCAATCAGGCCGCGAATCTGGAAGACTAGCGAGAAGAAGGCGGAGAAGTAAATGCAACCGAGCGCGCGCAGGAAAATCCATCGCGGCGCCAGCCGGTCCGACGCGCCACGAAACAACCAGCGAAAAGCGGATAGCACGCGGTCCATGAAGTGAGTTTAAACCGCCCGGCAACGGATGGTAGCCAAAGCTGATTTGAATGCGCTTCATCCGGTGATCGCAGGCCGAAACTTGATAGATGGTTTGCAGGCAGGCGAATTAAGTCTTACCTTAGACTCTCGACTCTTAATTGGAGGATTTTTTGCCGACCACTGTGAAAGTTTCTGCCGCGCTGAAAAAACGCGCGGCCAAAATCGAACTGTTGCTGATGGATGTCGACGGAACTCTGACCAATGGTGACGTCGCTTTTCTATCGCAACCGGATGGCACCGCGCTCGAGATCAAAACCTTCGATGCACACGACGGGCAAGGCCTGACTCTCGCTGTAACCGCCGGACTCCGCACTGGCTGCATCACCGGGAGAGAAAGCCCGGCACTGCTCCGCCGGGCCCGTGAAATGAAGATGGAATTCATTTACATGAAGCAGCCTTTGAAAATGCCCGCATTTGAAGAAATTCTGCAGAAGGCTGCCGTGTCAGAATCCGCTGTCGCCTACGTTGGCGACGATCTACCCGACATTCCACTCATGCGCCGTTCCGGTCTCGCCGTCGCGGTTGGGGATGCGGTCCCCGAGGTCAAAAAGGCTGCGCACTACACCACCAAAGCTCTCGCCGGCCGCGGAGCGATTCGCGAAGCAATCGAACTTATTTTGAAATCTAAGGGCATTTGGGAAGCAATGGTCGACAAAGCCCGCGCCTAGAGTAGGAAAAACGCCGAAGGCCGCGTGTATCGCGACCTTCCACTAGGCTACGCCGCGTGCCTTTGCCGGAGCGGGCACATTGAGACCCGGCTGTTGCGCCGTATTCTGTTTCGCCACCGCGCGCGCCGCCAGCGGCTTCAGCCACAACAGCGCCATGAAAGCGGCAATTATGTCGCAGACAATCATCGCCCAGAAGACCTTCGTCCATGAACCGGTCTTGGCAAAGAGCCAGGCAGCGCCCGGCCCGGCAAAGGCCGCAGCCGCCCCTTTTGCCGTGTAGACGATGCCATAGTTGGTAGTAGCCCACTTGTTCCCGTAGAGATCTCCGGTAATCGAAGGGAACAGGGAGAAAATATTGCCCCAGGCGAAGAAGCACAGCCCGGACAACGCCACGAACCATACAGGATGCCCGATCAGTTGAAGCAGAGCATATACCGCGATTGCTTCGAGGATGAAGGAAACGAAGATGGCATTCTCCCGGCCAATGTGGTCGGAGACCCATCCCCAGAACGGGCGGGTTAGACCGTTCAGTATTCGGTCGACGGTAATCGCCATCACCAACGCTGTCATCCCCCAGGCGACAACCACTTTGTCGACGTGGTAGGAGGCGGCCATCGGGTTCAATTGCGCCGTAACCACCAGGCCGCCGAAAGCCAGCATCGTCATCATCACGTAAATGATGTAGAACGAAGGCTGGCAGAGCATTTGCAACGGCGTCATCTCGACTGACGACGTATTGATTTTCGCCTTGATCCTCGCTTCTTTCACTTTCCAGTTCGGCGGTGTCCATCCCACAGGGGGTCTCGCCATGAAGAGCGATGACGCCAGCACCACGACGCCCTGAATGATTCCCCAGACGATGAACGTGTGCTGATAGTTCGTGACTTGCAGCATATGGGCGATGGGAGCGATCGTCGTGGCGGTTCCTATGCCGAATGCGGCAGCAGTCAGTCCGACGCACAGACCGCGATAATCCGGAAACCACTTGAGCGCGTTGCCAATCGCTCCCCCGTAGACGACACCGGCACCGACACCACCCACCCCATACCAGAAATACAGGGAGTTTATTGACTCGGCGTAGCCCGAACCGATCCACCCCAGGCCAACCATGATGGAACCAATTCCCAGCATGAACCGGGGGCCGATTTTATCGACCAGGTAACCTTCGAAAGGGACGAGCCAGGTCTCAAGCAGGACGAACAAAGTAAACGTCCACTGCACCGCGACCAGCGAAACGTGCAAGTGCGCCTGAATCGGCTTGGTGAAGAGAGTCCACGCATATTGCAGGTTTGCGATCGCCATCATTGCCACAATGCCGGCGACCAGTTGCATCCAGCGATTGGGAATACGGGAGGGATGAATCAGAGAACTCGGAGAAATGGTGCTTTGAGACGAACTCATTTAGTTTCACCTCACCAAGGGCGCGGACTATTTACAAACCCAACACAGAAATCCCGGCAAATTCCCAGGTACGGCTATGCAGTATACTGGTCCAGTTATTGAACCATTGGCGGAACGGACTTTACCATCCGCCTTACGCACTGTCAAGACACTAAGCAATCGAGTTGCGTCGCACCCGACCCGGCTCACCGAAAAGCAAAAATAATGGACCAAAGTCTCCAATCTCAAGTTCAGACGTATCTTTCTCACCTTGGTGGCCTGATCAGCCGCGGGCAGCAGCTTCGTGAAACCTTGACAGCGAATCCCGCGGATGCCGCCGCAAGCGCAGCGACCCGCCGCTGGCAGGAGGATTGCGGCGTCACGATCAACCAGCTCTCCGGAGGCAGCAAGGCTCATTGGCTTGCCCGAGCTTTTAGCCAGGCTTTTCTGAAGCGCTCCTCCAACGGAAGCGCGGCGCAAGGCGCCACCCCGGCGGAGATCGTTCAGCAGTTGCTCGACGTTCTTGCCCAGGCGGTGGCCACACTTTCCCAATCGAACGATGCCGCGATTGCCTCTGCCACTGCCGAGGCCCCGTCTCCCCACCGTTTCGATTTCGTCCACAATGCCGCGATTCGCGCCGTGCTCGAGCGCGCCTACGCGGATGGCCGGGACGCCCTCGACAAAGGCGACTTTCAGCTTGCGCTCGTCACTTTCTGCGGAATCCTCGAAGCGATTGTCACGGACACGCTGGAATTCAAGGGGCATGCGGCCTTGATGAGTTCCGGCGCACCGACCGAAAAGATTTCTCAGTGGGCGTTCGAGACCCGTCTGGCAGTCGCCGAAAAGGCCGGCCTGATGCGCAGCGGCTGCGCCCGCCTGCCGGACGTCGCCAGAACCTATCGAGACCGAATGAATGCGAATGGAGACGCGATTCCCGATGGAATCGTTGCCGAGCGCGATGCGCGGCGGACTGGACAGGTACTTCATGTTATTATGCGGGACCTGGATCCCGGCCGCTAGCTCGACGGCGTTCTTTCAGTCTTCCAGGTCCTGTCGAAACACCGGCTGTGCCGGATCGACGCTGCCATCGATCACGCCCATCAGCAGATTCCCGTAAGCATCTCTCGCGTCCTCAAGCGAAGAGTAACCGCGCTCGCGTTGCATGCCGCCCTCCGAGTAGACCAGCGTGAAGTAGCGGCCCGAGGAATACTGCAGCTCTTGCAGGCTGTTCGGCATGCTGGGGTCGCCCTTCTGGCCAAGCAGATCCATCAGCGCCACCGTCCACTTTCTGCCTTGCGGATCGCAGACTGTCTCGTGCTCTAAATACTCCCAGCTGTCCATGTTCCAGAGAGTCATGATGGTTCCAGCAACTGAGCTAGCGCTCTCCCAACTTGCGATGCGGTAAACGGTTTCGGCACCAGCAGAACTTTCCTTGCCTTGCGCGACCGCAGGCTCTTTTCAGCCTCTTCCGGCGTGTCGCTGACGATCACAACCGGAAGCTGGCCATGATCCGGATGTTGCCTTATCGCATCGAACAGCGCCTCACTCATTTCGTAAGAGGTGCAGTCGAGAATGACCGCTTCAGCGTGAGTCTCGATCGCCAGTTCGTTCACAGCGCTGGTGTAGCCCTCAGCGAAAATTTCGTAGCCAAGATCGCGCAGCGAGAACGTCAGCAGCTCGGCAATCTCCGGCGTGTCGTCGATCAGCAGGACTTTGCGCAAGCCAGCTACTTCTTCGCGGCCGGCCCGGTTCCGGGCAGCCGCGGTTTCTTGCCCGCTGCGGGCTCGAGATCCATCATCCAGATTCGCCCCCCGGCGGTGTAATAGGCGCGGCGGTCGTTTTCGATCATCGCGCCCCACGCCTCCAGCGTACGCATGGCAAACGTGACCCCCTCGAAATTGAGACGGGCATGATCGAGCACTTCGTTCGTATGCCAGTTATTGGTGAGAATTGCGTCGCCAGGATGCACGCGCAGCACGGTGTAGTACTTGTCATACGCCGCTTCCGGACGAACGTCACGCGTCGCACCGCGCTTCTTGCCTTCGGTAACGATGTAGCTTTCCTGTCCCTCCGGTTCGACTTCAGGCTCGCGATTTTGCGCAAGAGGTTTTGTGCTCATACGGTCTCCGCCACGGCTTCGGCTTCGGCCGCTGCCGCCATGTTGGTTAAGTTCTTCGCATCCGCCGCCTGGATCAGCGCTTCCGGCAGCGTAATGCCCATCATCTTCCACTGCTGGTTCGCGAACTTCTGCAGGTTGGCAACGTGCTCGGCGTGCAGGTGCCCGAACCGGCCTTGCAGTTTCAAGTATTCCGAAACCGGCCGCATGCTCGCCGGACGGAAGCTATAGTCAAACTCGCGTTTTTCCGGATTCCACTCCCACATCGGATACAGTCCGCACTCAACCACCAGGCGGCCGAGATCAATCGACCGCGGCGTCTCATAAACGAAGCCTTTCTGGCAAGGTGTGTAAACCATGAGATACGCTGCGCCTTTGTGGTTCAGTCCCTTCCGAACTTTATTCATCAGGTCGATCGGATATCCCACGCTCGCCGTTGCTACGTAGCAATGCGGATGTCCCGCCGCCATCATGCGCGCCAGATCCTTGGGATACAGTTTCTTTCCTTCCGGAACCTCCGGGCCCGGGGGCGAAAACGTAGTCATGCCGCCGTAGGGGGTTCGAGACGACGCCTGAATGCCCGTATTCGCATACTGCTCGTTGTCGTAGCAGATGATCAGGCAATCGTGATTGCGATAGAGCGCGCCGGAGATGGACGCGAGGCCGATATCTGAAGCGCTTCCGTCGCCAGCTTCGCAAATGATGTTGGGGAATTGTCCCTTCCATTTCCCTTTGCGGATCATGGCTTCGTAAGCGGCGGCGACGCCGGCCGTAAAGCTGCCCGCGCTGCCGATCTGGGTGTGCGCCCACGGCACGTTGTACGGCGTGCACAGGTACGAGCTATTTGCCACATACATGCAGCCGGTAGGACCCACGAGGATCGTATTGTCGCCCGCGGCCTTGCTGGTCATTCGATATTGAATCGACGGCCCGCAACCTGCACACGTGCGGTGTCCCGGGACGAACGGTTCGGACCCAGGCAGTTCGGGGTTATAAAATCGCGCGCCCTTGTTCGGACTGTCGAGAATCGGCAATACCTGCCGTTGCACTTCGATGGTTGCCATACTTGCCTCCCAGAGCCGTAGCCCTGAACAAATTTTGTGGGGACGGCCACCCTCGGCCGTCCGGCGGACGAAGTCCGCGGTTAAAACCGCTTAGTGTTCGAATCCCACCCAATGCGTGCGCTTCTCGATCTTTCCGCGCTTCTGTGCCTCGGTCATCTTCTCCGTCATCCAATAAAACTCTTTCAGCACAATCGCTTCGCCGCCCATGCCCGCCATGAACGACATCATCAGCGGTCGCTTGTCAGCTTCATACAGCGCCGCGGCGGCTTCGGCGTACAAAGCTCCACCGCTGCTCACGCTGCCCAACGCCATGTTGGTTTCGATCACTCCCACCACTTTGAACTTGCTGAGCGATTCACGAACGCGCTCCGTCGGATACGGCCGGATCGTCCGCAACCGCACCATGCCGACTTTGATGCCGCGTTCGCGCATGTGCTGAATCGCGAATCGCGCTGTCACTGCGTGGGCGCCTTGCAGGAAGAACACAACTTCCGCGTCATCCGTTTTGTACTCTTCCAGCCACGGATCGTAGTGACGCCCGAAGATTTTCCCGAACTCTTCATGCGCCTGCTCGATAACCTCCATCGATTGCTCCATCGCGCGCGCCCGTTCAAGCTGCAGGGGAGGGCCTTGCTCGGGCATGATCTGCGGTCCGTGCGACACCGGATGCCGCGGATCGAGCGGATAGGGATGTTTATACTCTGGCAGAAATTCTTTCACTTGCCCGGTGTCCGGCAACTCCACGTCGCCGGTGATGTGCGAGACGAAGAATCCATCCTGGCACACCATCTGCGGCAACAGCACACGCCGGTCTTCGCCGATGCGATACGCAATCAGATGATTGTCGAAAGCCTCCTGAGCGTCGCACGACCAGCCCATGATCCAGCCCATGTCGCGGGTGGAAAGCGCATCCGTGTGCTCCGAGCCGAAGTCACCCGGGGGATCGAGTGTTCGGTCGGCAATCATCATCTGCACCGGCATGCGGCTGCCCGAAATTGGCGAGTACAGTTCATACGCGAACTGCACGCCCACGCCCGAACTGCCGGTAAACACGCGCGCGCCGGCCGACGAAGCGCCGTGCGCGATGCTCAATTGTGAGTGCTCGCTATCGGCCACAATGTACTCCGCATCAAGCTCGCCGTTCGCAACCATCTGCGCCAGCGCCATCATCGTTGCCGTATATGGACGGATCGGATACGCCGCAATCACGTCCACATTCGCGTATTTCGCGGCCTGCGCCGAAGCGACGCAGCCGTTGATACGCACCATCCTTTTCTTTGCTTCCGCTACTGGCATGATTTCAGCTCCAAATCTTTTTCGTAGAATCTAGATATTTTTTGCCGGGCGCTCCTCGAGATTTCGCAACTGCTCGGCTTGTCGGCCATGCAGTCCGGGTGAAATCGCGAACGCCGTGTCCATGCGCACCACTCCGGTGTCGAAGTCGAGCTCCGGAACGCCTTCGAGGCATCCCGTCGGACACTCTTCGATACAAACGCGGCACCCTTTGCAGTAGTCGACGAGAATCTTGTAAAGCCCGTTCGAGCGCTCAGGCCGGGCGATGCAAGGCTCGGGACAAACCAGGTAACAGTTGTCGCAGGCATTGCAGGTTCCGCAACTGAAACAGCGGTTCGCCTCTTCGACTGCCTGCTCTTCGGTGAACGCTTCGATGACTTCCTGCTGGGTCTTCTTGCGGCTTGCCGGAGGCAGCATCTCCTGCTGTACGCGCGGGAAGTGCGGGAAGTAGGTCATGTTCATGCGATTCAAGTCGAAGATTACGTCGACCGGAATCGTGCGCGATTGCAGAGCTTCTCCACGCATCACTTTGTCGAGATTGAACGCCACGCGCTTGCCGTCGCCGACGGCATTGACGACCATTAGGGGTTGTCCCGAGCCAAGCTGAACGATGTCGCCGGCAGCAAAGAAGTTCGTATCGCCGAGGCGGCCGAACTTGTCGATCTTGATCGTGCCCCGCTCGGTCTTGAATTCAGCGGGCAGCCAGTTCAACGATGCATGCTGTCCCACCGCGATGATTACGTTGTCGACCGCAAACTTCTCCGGCTTGGCTTCGCGATCGACATTGATCGGCGAAGCGTTAATCGCTCCCGCAAACTTCGCCGGATGCAGTTGCAGCGCCTCAACCTTGCCGTTGCCCAGCACCGCAGTCACCGCGCGGCCGTGAATCAGCTCGACGCCTTCTTCCAACATGTCGTGCAGATCTTCCGGCGACGCCGGCATCTCTTTGGCATTGCCTTCGACGGTGATCATGGTCACTTCAACCGCACCCTGCCGCAGTGCTTCGCGGGCGCAATCGATCGCCGTGTTCCCGCCGCCGATCACCGCCACGCGCGCGCCAAGTTTCACTTTCGAAGCGCTCATACCGATATCGCGCAGGAACGGCAATCCATAGATAACACCTTCCTTGTTCTCGCCTTCGGCGCGGACGCTGTTGGGCTCGGTGAGGCCGACAGCCAGCACGCAGGCGTCGTAATTCTTCTTGAGATCGTCCCAGGAAACGTCTTTGCCGACTTCGCAATTGGTTTTGATCTCGATGCCCAACTGCTGCAAACGCTCGATCTCGCGATCAAGAATGTTCTGCGGGAGAACCCAGTCGGGAATTCCGCCGCGATTCAGTCCACCGGCCTTCGGCGACTTCTCCAGGATCGTGACTTTGTATCCCAGCCGGGCCAGCTGATAAGCTGCGCTGTGACCGGCCGGACCGGAGCCGACAACGGCAACTTTCTTGCCGTTTGGCTTTCCCGCCTGCACCACATCATTCGTCAGCGCCTGTCCCAGATCGCCCAGGAAACGCTCGACCGCGCGAATCGAAATCGCTTCGTCGTACTTGCCGCGATTGCAAGCCTGCTCGCACGGGTGGTAGCACACGCGCCCCGTCACCGAAGGAAACGGCATGTCTTCTTTAATAAGGGCGTAGGCGTCGAGATATTTGCCGCGTTTTACGAGATCCAGATAGCCCTGAATTTTTTCGTTGGTGCCGCAAGCGTTGTTGCAGGGCGGCAACTTGTCGCGGTATACGGGGCGAATCGCTCGCCAGTTGCCGGTAGGAAATAAGTCTTGTCCTTTTTCCTGCGTGGGTGCGGGCGTGATCCCGGCGAACGGAACTGTAAGCCAATCGGGTATTTTTGTGCCTTTGGTCGACATTATGAGTCCTCTCTCTTACACCGCCACCGGGTTCAGCGGCATGATGTGCATCTCTTCAAGTGCCATTTCGAATGCGTGCTTGTTCGCGATCATGGGCTCGATCGTTTTCATCTGCACGATGCCCGTCGTCTTAACCACGGCTGCAATCAGCGGCGCGGCAATATCCGGTGCGACCAGCCTGCTTCTCTCCGCCGCACCTTCGGTCGAAAGCCGGTCCAAACCGAGTTCACCTAAACGGTAATAAAGCCATTTGTGATCCGCCAACTTGGCCGCATCCACGCAAACCAGCTGCGCCAGGCGCTCCGGTCCGGGCACAAACCGGATCATGTAATCTGGCGTGTAATGCGTGTTGATGATGAGCGTCCCGCCGGGCGGCATGCCGCGCATGTAGTCCCATCCCTTCACCATCGTGCCTTCAACCAGCACGACAATGTTCGGATGTTCATTCTCATAGGTCAGTTCGTTTTCCAGAATCGTGTCGCTCACGCGGCAGTACTTGCGGGTTGGGGCATTGGTGCGGTCGGGATTATCAACGTAATTCTCCATCGCCTGCGCGTACTTGCCTTCCTTACGCGCCGACGCGGAGACGGAATTAACGATGTCGCGGCCCTCTTTGTCCATGATGATGCCGCGCGTCCATACCGTAAGTTCTGTGTAACCCATATTCAAGCCTCACTGACTTCTATTAGTCGGAACCCTCAGAGAAAACATCGTCGCGAATGCCGCGCATGGTATTCGCTCTGTCGAACTGTTTGGAATTACCGCGATCGCCCCCAAGAACTTCGAGGAAATCATTCCGCGAAACAACAAACGGCGCACGCCGTGCACCGTCCTGCAATTCCGCAATCGCCGCGAGCGTCGCCTTTTTACACATGCTTTCCACATCCGCTCCGGTCAGCCCATCCGTCAACTCGGCGAACTCCGCGAAGTCAACATCGGCTGCGAGTGGCACTTTACGCAGGCACAGCCGCATGATCTCTGTTCGATCGGCAATGCTCGGCTTCGCAAAATTCAGAATGTAATCGAAACGCCCGCTGCGCAACAAAGCCGGCTCAATGCGCTCCGCGCGATTCGTTGCCGCCAGCAGAATCACGCCCTTTACATCGTGCAGGTTGTCAATCTCACGCAAGAGTTGACTGAGAATTCTCTGATAAATGTCGCTGCCGAAATGATCCCCGGCAAATTTCGGCGCAATCGCATCAATCGTGTCAAAGAACAGGATGCAGGGCGCGGCCCGCCGCGCCTTTTTGAAAACTTCGCGCAACGCACGCTCCGATTCCCCCAGCCACTTCGAATAAAGCTGCGGGCCATCGATGGCAAACAGCGGAATCTGTTTTTCGCCTGCCAGCGCCCGAGCCATCGCCGTCTTCCCCGTTCCCGAAGGCCCGGCCAGTAGAATGCCGCGAGGCGGCGTCAATCCCACCTGCTCATAAATCTCATCGTGAACGTGCGAGTGCTCGACCACGCTGTGCAGCACGCGCTTCACTTCATCAAGTCCGGCCAAAGACGCAAAGTTCGAAGTGCTCTTCTCGATAAAGAACTCGCGCGTCGCGCTCGGCTCAACCTCTTTCAATCCGGCAAGGAAATCTTCGCGAGTAACCTGCAGCGACTCGAGCTGCGTGGACATGGCTCCGTCGGTTTCAAGGGGAAAGGCAGCTAAAAAACCGCGCAAAGCGTTCATGCCGACTTCCTGGCACAGTGCTTCGAGATCGGCCCCGACGAAGCCGTGGGAGTGCTCGGCGACCTCCCGCAGTTCGACATCCTTCGCGAGAGGCATTGCACGCGTATGAATTCTCAAAATCTGCAAGCGAGCCTGCTGGTTCGGAACGCCAATCTCAATTTCGCGATCGAACCGTCCCGGCCGCCGCAGCGCCGTGTCAAGAACTTCCGGAATATTGGTCGCGCCAATCACGATCACCTGGCCCCGCGCCACGAATCCGTCCATCAAACTGAGAAGTTGCGCCACGACGCGCTTCTCAACTTCGCCCGTAACTTCGGCGCGCTTGGGTGCGACCGCGTCAATCTCATCGATAAACAAGATCGAGGGAGCATGCCGCGCCGCTTCTTCAAACACCTCGCGCAGCTTGGCTTCGCTTTCGCCATAGAACTTGCGCATAATCTCAGGGCCGTTGAGATGAATGAAGTGCACGCGGCTCTCGGCCGCCACCGCACGGGCAAGCAAAGTTTTTCCGGTTCCCGGCGGCCCATAAAGCAACACGCCCTTCGGCGCCAGAATTCCAAGCCGCTCGAAGACGCTCGAGTACTTCAGTGGCAATTCGACCATCTCGCGAACCCGCGCAACTTCGCGTTCAAGCCCGCCAATATCTTCGTAAGAAACCGAGGGAGCACGTGAGGCCGTCTGGTCGCCTTCGACGACGCGAATATCGGTGCGCTTGCCGATAACCACCGCGCCGGAAGGAATCGTTCGCACCACTTGAAAGTTGATGGCCTTGGCAAAGGTAGGCACACGCACAACATTGGTTGCCATGACCGGAACCCCGTCCAGATCCTCAAGGATCCGCTCCGGAGCGATAATCGCCGGCGCAGCGCCTACCCACATTGGCGACAGGCGCACCGCAACCGCATCTTGCCGTCCGATCACAGAAACCGTAACCTGCTCCTGCAATCCCGCATTGCAGTTAGCGCGACATGTTCCGTCGATCTGAATCATGCCCTCGTGCCCGTCATCGGAAAGCTCCGCCCGTCCCACGGCAACCGTGCCGCCGGTAATTTTCAGCACGTCGCCCGGATGCGCGCCGGCGCTCCGCATGTCAACCGGCGCCAATCGCGCGATCGCATGTCCCACATCCTCGACTCGCGCTTCCGCTACGCGCAAGGTGAGAACCACCGCCGAGGATTCCTTGGCTTCCGTCATTTCTCGCCCGGCAAACTGATCGCCCGGGATTCGTGGCCCGGCACCTTCGGAATCGCGACGCGCGACAGCAAAGCTTCTGGCGTCTTTTCCCATCTCAGTCAATTCGAAATCCCCGAATCCACTTATACAGGCGGTCCAGATTCACCCGCTTAGAATTTGTTCAGCACAATCTCTTCCACGTCTTCCAGATGCCGGAACATCGCCGCCTGCGCGGCCTCGCAGTCACGCCGCTTGATCGCGGCAAGAATGCGCCGGTGCCCTGAAAGCGATTTCTGCGGACGCCCCGCCACTTGCAGCGAACGCGCTCGAGTATCGCGCAACTGCTCCATCAGAATGTCGATTACTTTCAACACGACGTTATTTTCGGAGGCCAGCGCCACGCTGTAATGGAACTCGGTATCCTCATCTACCGCGGCGTCACCCTGATTCTGTTTCTCTTCCTGCCGGCGAAGAATCTCTTCCATTTCGGCGATCTCTTCCGCCGAAGCGTGCCTCGCGGCGCGTGCCGCCAGCGGCGGCTCCAACATTTTGCGGAAGTCGATCAACTCGCTCACCAGCTCTTTGCGACGCTTTAGAGCATTGGCGAACGGATTCACCACCGAATCCGCGGAAATTTCCTTCACAATCGTCCCCGTACCCTGACGCGGTTCCACCATGCCCATCAACTCCAGACCGCGAATCGCATCGCGAATCGAGCCGCGGCTCACGCGCAGCGTCTCCGACAATTCGCGCTCGGAAGGCAGTTTGTCCCCCGGTTTCAGCTTTTTGAGAATGAGCCGTTCGATCTGTTTGGCGACCTCTTCGTAGACTCGGTTGCGCCGAACAACTTCGAAATCGGGCTTGGTTGCGGTGGGCATAACTAGTGGTCCGATAAGTGTACCAGCCGACAAAAAGAGTATACTCCGCGTTCCGATCCGTCAACCATCTTTCTCCATTTTTTATTTCTACCGGATCGCAACGGCAGAGCCTTAATCCGCCACTGGTTCATATCCCATATATTGTTGGAATGGTAATGACCGAAAAAGCGCTCATTGCCCAGATTCGACGAGTAGCCGGGCGGCGCAAGAATCCCTCAATCAGGATCGGCATTGGCGACGACTGCGCGGTGCTACGTCTGGCCGTTGGCAATGGCGAGCAAACAGATACGCTGGTCACCACCGATTTTTCTCTGGAAGGGATCCATTTTCGCCGCGAATGGCACTCCCCGGAGTCAGTTGCACACCGCTGCCTCACGCGCGGCCTGAGCGACATCGCGGCGATGGGAGGCGCGCCGGTTGCCGCGTTTCTCTCGCTCGCATTACCGCCGAACTTACCGCAAGGTTGGGTTGACCGCTTCGGCCGTAGCCTGATTAAGGTCGCGGAAAAGAACCGTTTAACTCTCGCGGGAGGCGATACCGCCCAATCCCCGGCTGGCATTCTCGCAGATATCGTCCTGGTCGGAACCGTGCCCAGAGGGAAAGCGATTCTGCGCTCAGGTGCACAGTCCGGAGACCTTATATATGTCAGCGGAGAACTCGGAGGATCCGCCGCCACCCTGCTCGCGATGGAAAAGCATCCTAAGCGCAAATTGAAGCCTCAGAAATATCCCAGGCATTTCTATCCGCAAGCTCGAATCGAACTGGGCCGCATCCTGCGCGAAAAGGAATTTGTTTCTGCGATGATTGATACGAGCGATGGCCTGTCTACCGACTTGGCTCACATCTGCGAGGAAAGCGGCGTAGGGGCGGAACTGCAGTCAGAGGCAATCCCGCGCGCGAAGCTAAGCGAGCCGGGCCAAGAGGTGGATATCGATCTTGCGTTGCATGGTGGAGAGGATTACGAATTGCTGTTCACGGTACGCCCGGGCAAGCAAATTCCTCATCGCATAAAAGGAGTACCGATAACGCAGATTGGGCGAATCACCCGCGGCCGAAAAGTCTTCCTCAATCGTGGCGGCAAATGCCACGAACTTCTGCCCCAGGGCTGGGAGCATTTCCGGAAGGGCTAGGTACTTCCGTCACCGGTCACCATGAATGTCTCTACCCTTGCTCGAAATTTCGGGAGTAAATTTGGGATATGTCGTACTCCCAAGCTCCTTTCGCGCGAATTCTGCTTGCATCGCTTTTAATTGCCGGCGCGTCTTCCATGATCGCCGCCGATAAAAAGCAGCCGCCTCCGCCGCCAGCGCATGCCCGGTCTCCGATTCCGGCGGTCACCGATGACTACGTGCACAAGGAATTCGGCGACGACTGTTCCCTGTTGCCTGGGCCGCCGCAGTTTGTCGGCGATCTGGACGGCGACGGCATCGATGATCTGATGGTTGTCGCGCGCTGCAAGAATCCAATGATCGACCAGGCGGAATACGGTTTTCGTGTAACCGATCCTTACGACAGCTTTCTTGGTTTCGGCAATGTCAAGGTGACTTCGACCTTCGCTACGGATGTACCGGAGCGTAAAGGCGTCTGCATGCTCATCGTCCACGGCGTCGGCCCTGAAGCGTGGCGCTCCGACAAAGCGAAACCCAAATTCCTGCTCATTAATTTGCCTTTCAAAACCCTCGCGGTGAAGCGCCTCGCTCTGCGGAAGAGAACCGTGCTCGGAATCTACATGGAAGAGCAGGGCGAAGGGCAGCAAACCTCCTCGGTAATTTTCTGGGACGGCAGGAAATACCGCTACCAGATTGTCGGCGCCGATTTCGAATAGATGTTGATGGGACAGCTCCCCGGCTGTCCAGAATGCAACTCGAAGCTAACGCTTCGCCACACCCAAGCTTGACATCCATCCATAGTTCTGCAAATATCGAAATATGTCAGGTGCGGTTCAATCCAGAAAAACTGCCGAGCAAGTCGCCAGGTATGCCGACATGTTCTCCGCTATGGGAACTGAGCCGCGGCTGCGGATCATGCAGGTTCTGCTATCGGCCCATCCCGAAGGCCTGGTCGCCGGTGAAATTCAGGAAGAACTCGGCATTCCCAACTCCACCTTGTCGCACCATCTCGACAAGCTCAAAGCTGAGGGGCTGGTCGAGGTGCAGAGGGAGAGCACATTTCTCCGCTATACCGCAAATACCGCCGCGCTTCAGGAGCTGCTGCAGTTCCTCTACGCCGAGTGCTGCACGCGCAACCGTGCTGTAAAACCAGAAACCATCGTTCAAATCTGCAAGCAGGAGAAACGCCATGAGCGCAACGGATATTAAAGACGTCGTCAAAGAAAAATATGGGCAAGCCGCCCTGCGGGTGAGCAGCGGCGGCAGTTCGTGCTGCGGCGCCACAGCCGCAACCGGATGTTGCGACCCTATTACGTCCAATCTTTATGATCCCATCCAGGCACGGGACATTCCCGAGCAAGCGTTGCTGGCGTCGCTCGGCTGCGGCAATCCGACCGCTTTGGCGCAACTGAATTCCGGCGAGACCGTTTTAGATCTCGGCTCCGGCGGGGGCATCGACGTGCTGCTCTCGGCAAAGCGTGTCGGTCCCGCGGGCAAAGCTTACGGCGTCGACATGACCGATGAAATGCTTGCGCTGGCGAATGAAAACCAGCGCAGAGCCGGAGTTGAAAACGTCGAATTCCTGAAGGGCGAGATTGAACACATTCCGCTTCCCGACGGCTCGGTCGACGTAATCATTTCGAATTGCGTCATCAATCTCTCGGCCGACAAGGCCCAGGTACTTAAAGAAGCGTACCGTGTGCTGAAACCGGGCGGGCGGTTCGCAGTCTCCGACGTCGTGATTCGCGGCGAGATGCCGCAAGAGATTCGGCAAAGTCTGCTGCTCTGGATTGGCTGCGTCGCCGGCGCCCTGGAAGAAAACGAATATCGTAGCAACCTCGCCTCTGCAGGATTCGAGCAGATCGAAATCGAGCCGACCCGAATTTACCGCCTCGACGATGCCCGCGAATTTCTTTCCGGCCATGGCATCGACGTAGATGCGATCGCGCCTGAGGTCGATGGCAAGTTCATGAGCGCCTTTGTTCGCGCCCTAAAACCTCAGCCAAAGTAAGCCTGCGGTCTGATTTTCTGCCGCTGGAAAGAGCGCATGCGAGAGCCCTACAACCTTTTGTTTCTCTGCACCGGAAACTCGGCGCGCTCCATCATGGCCGAGGCGATCATGAATTACAAAGGCCGGCCGAACTTTACCGCTTACAGTGCCGGGAGCCATCCCTCGGGGGCGGTGCGGCCCGAGGCGATCACCGAACTGGAGAACGCTCACCTGCCTACCAACGGCCTGAGAAGCAAGAGCTGGGAAGAATTCTCCAAGCCCGGCGCGCCGAAACTCGATTTCGTCTTCACGGTTTGCGACAACGCGGCAAATGAAGTCTGCCCGGTTTGGCCCGGTCACCCGATGACTGCGCACTGGGGCGTTCCCGATCCGGCTGCGGTTCGCGGATCGGCGGCAGAAATCCAGCGCGCCTATCGCGATGCCTTTCTAACCCTTGAACGCCGTATCGGTTTATTCCTCTCGCTCCCGTTTGCGACGATCGGCAACCTCGCAATCAAGCACGAGATCGAGAAGATCGGCCACCGATGAAATTCGCCCTCCGAGCCCGGCTGGCGGCAGAGTTTCTGGGCACCGCGTTCCTCGTGGCCGCCGTGATCGGCTCCGGCATCATGGGCGAGCGCCTGTCGGGCGGCAACGTTGCCATTGCGCTGCTGGCAAACACCATCGCCACCGGCGCGGCTTTGCTGGCTCTGATTCTGACCTTTGGACCGATTTCCGGCGCGCACTTGAATCCCGCAGTAACGCTGGCGGACGCGATGGAACACGGTACCCCCTGGCGCGAAGCCGCGGCCTACATCTTTGCGCAATGCACGGGAGGAGTGGCCGGAACGATTCTTGCGCACCTGATGTTCGGATCGCGCTGGTACTCTTTTTCTTCGCACCCCCGGCACGGATGGTCCCAGGTTCTAAGCGAATTTGTCGCGACCTTCGGACTGCTGTCGGTGATCTGGGGATGTTCGCGAACCCGTTCGTCCGCGGTGCCGTTCGCGGTTGCGAGCTATATCACCGCGGCCTACTGGTTCACCGCGTCCACTTCATTTGCGAATCCGGCTGTCACCGTCGCCCGATGCCTGTCTGATACTTTTGCAGGTATTCGACCCTCCGACGTGCCCCTATTCGTCGTAGCGCAGATTGCAGGCGCTCTCTGTGCAACACTATTATTCCGGTCGCTGGTTCCGAACCTCACCGCACAAGCGGAGCGGGTGATCGTGCCTCGCCCTTCTTCCGCACCGGCCGGCCAAGCTGGTTGACTCGACCATCGGCACAAACTAAGATTCGCAGCACATGGCTGAAGAGCAATTTCCCATCGGTCGCACGATCTCCCACTACCGCGTGCTCGAAAAACTCGGCGGCGGAGGTATGGGTGTTGTTTTCCGGGCCGAAGATACCAAGCTTCGCCGCTTCGTTGCCCTGAAGTTTCTGCCCGAGGGAGTTGCGCGCGACGAAGCTGTACTCGAGCGCTTCCGCCGCGAGGCGCAGGCCGCATCGGCGCTGAACCATCCCAATATCTGCACGATTTACGACATCGACGAAGCCGACGGCCACCCCTTCATCGCCATGGAACTGCTGAAGGGTGTAACTCTGAAACACAAGATCGCGGGTATCCCTCTTCCGCTCGAAACCATTCTCACGGTCGGCATCGAAGTCGCCGATGCGCTCGACGCCGCGCAATCCGAAGGCATCATCCACCGCGACATCAAGCCGGCCAACATCTTCGTCACCGACCGTGGACAAGCCAAGGTGCTCGATTTCGGGCTGGCGAAAGTTGTCTCCCGGGGTAGCAGCGAAACAATGAGTGGCGGAGTCGCCACCCGGGACGAAGTCAATCTCACCAGTCCCGGGACAACGCTGGGCACGGTCGCCTACATGTCGCCTGAACAGGCCCGCGGCCGCGAGGTCGACGCCCGCAGCGACATTTTTTCCTTCGGCCTTGTGCTCTATGAAATGGCCACGGCACGCCAGGCCTTCGGCGGAGGCTCGTCTGCCGAATTATTCGACGGGATTCTGAACCGTTCCCCGCTGCCGCTGGCCCGCCTGAATCCCGAGGCTCCATCTGAACTGGAACGCATTGTCGACAAGTGCCTGGAGAAAGATCCCGGACTGCGTTACCAGCACGCCGCCGATCTGCGCTCCGATCTGAAGCGACTGAAGCGCGACACCGAATCCGGGCATCGCGTGCCACCCTCCGTTTCTGAACTTACCCCTGCTGCAATCTCCGGCACGATGCCGCTTTCGAATTCGACGGTTCAGCCGACTGCAGCTCCAATTCCGGTAAGCAGCGCAGCGCATCCAGTTCACTCGAGCAGCTCAGCCGTGGTCACGGCGGCGAAGCAGCACAAAGCAGGACTGGCCGGCATTGGCGCTTTCGTACTGATCCTGGTTGCGGCCGCAGGATACGGCGTGTATTCGATGCTGCATCATTCCAGTGTCGCGCCTTTCCAAAACTTCACAGTGACGCAGATCACCAACTCAGGCAAAGCCGAACTCGCCGCGATATCTCCCGACGGCAAGTACATCCTGAGCACGCTGAACGATAACGGGATGCGCAGCTTGTGGCTGCGCAACGTGCCCACGGCCAGCGATACGCAGGTCATTCCCCCCGAGCCGTCGGTCTACCGCAGCCTGGCGTTTTCTCTCGACGGCAACTATATCTATTTCCGCAAGGCGCAGAATGCGACGAATAGCGATTACAACCTGTACCGCGCGCCGGTTCTCGGCGGCACTCCGCAGGTTGTGGTTCGCGATATCGACAGCGACATTGCGTTTTCTCCCGATGGCAAGCGCGTCGCCTACATGCGCGCCAACGATCCCGAGATCGGGAAGTATCGTCTTTTGACCGCAGATGTAAGCGGCGGCGACGAGAAAGTTCTGCAGATTGCACCGCTTCAACCGACTGGTCCGGGCTATATGGCATGGTCTCCCGACGGTCAAGAGCTGGTTCTGAACCGGTTTCGGCCAGACAACGAGGCGCTTGGGGCAATTGATCTCTTCGACTTGAACAGCCAGAAGGAACGGCGCCTCATCAGCTTTCCTGACAAGCTCGGCGCCGAGGTGAAGTGGCTTCCCAGCGGCTTTATCGTCCTTTACCAACAGACGGGCCCGCAGTTTACCCATCCCCAAATCGGCTTCCTTCCCAGCGATGGAGGAGAACTTCATCCCATAACCCGCGACACCAATCGTTACGCCACGCTAACCGTCTCCGCCGATGGAAAGACGGTGGCATCGGTGCAGCAAAAATCCACGCAGAGCCTTTTCATACTCCCTGGAGCTGGAAGCCAATCCGCGGACTTCAAAGCTTTGCCGCTGGGCCAGCAGGTCGGGAATTTTAATTGGACCGCTGATGGCAACTTATTGGTAAGCGATGGTCCCCGGCTGCTGCGCACTTCAATCGAGGGCAGCAATCAAACCCAGCTGCTCAACGATCCTGGGGCAGGCATCTTCGATTTTTCAAGGTGCGGCAACGACCGCATTGTTTTTTCCTGGGGCTTTCACGGCGGCACAAACGTCGTAAACATCTGGAGCGCAAATGCGGATGGTTCCGGCGCGACGAAAATTACTGACGGGAAGCTCGACACGAGGGCCATGTGCACGCCTGACGGTAAATGGCTTTACTACACCGACCGGCAAAAACTCAGGCTTGCGCGCGCCCCGCTCGATGGCTCTTCCAAAGCGGAAATAATCGGCGCCAGCGTCGTTCCCAATAGCTTCAACTCCGGCGGCGTGACGCTTTCGGCTGATGGCAAAGTGCTGGCCTATGTTCTCGAAATTGTCGATGCACAAACGCAACATGGCCATGAGCAGGTGGCGCTTCTCGAGGTTGGTTCGTCTGCCCCGCGCCTGATCGACGTGGATCAGCACATCACGCAAGGCGGCCTGCAGTTCACGCCCGATGGAAAAGGGATCGCGTATCCGGTGAGTCAAAACGGCGTAGAGAACCTGATCGTCCAGCCGCTTGATGGGTCGGCACGCAAGCAGATCACGAACTTCACCTCCGAGCGCATCACGGCCTTCAGCTGGTCGCCCGATGGAAAAAATCTGGGCGTGCTGAGGAACCATTCGGAATCGGATGTAGTGCTCTTACAGGAGGGAAAGTAGAGAGTCAGATTGACTATTTCTCGCTTTTGCCAATCGCCTGAGACAATCTATCCGCCAGCCAAAGCTTAATCAACGATTGCCGTGTCACTCCCAGCCTCCGCGCCTCGTGGTCCAGCGAGTGAACCATCCATGCCGGAAAGTCGACATTCACGCGCTTGGGATCATTTCCGACACGACGCGCGCGCTTGAGATCCAGCTGATCTACGATTTCTTCTCCACGGTCAAATTTCCGGTCAAATGCTTTCGCGTTCAATATCCTGGTCTTCATAAATATCCTTCTCCGTCTTTCGCGAGGGCCTCACCGATATCAGCCGGATATTCTCCTCGCGCCTCGTAATAGCTGCCGACCAGTGTTTCTGACCGATCCTTTCAATCACCAACCATCGAGGTTCGTCACTTGTTAGAACCGGTACCTCGACCAGCGACGTGTCGAGCCAAACCAGTTGCGCCTCTTCAAAGTCAATGCCGTGTTTGAGCTGTTTCGCTTTGCTTTTAGCAGGATCATACGCAAACGGCATTAGGAATAATTCCTTTTCAGGCGGGATAGAAAAGGTATATAAACTATACCATAACTATCGCCCCCGATCGGAGAAACCTTCGATCCGGCACTGAACGGAATTAGATCAGTACCTTCGATTCAATAAGACCTTTGGGAGACTGCAAATCGCGCCAGACTCAGCACGGGGCTCAAGACTCAACCAATTCGATTGCTGAATCTGGCGAATGCGCGCAGAACTTTTGAAGTGAGACCGTCAGCCCGTTTTGCTCCAAGGACTAGACGAAGAATTTGGCATACAACAAACACCACAACCATCCCGACCCAAAGATATTCCCTCAGTGAAGTATGTACGAGCGTGCTCTTCGGTCCGCTTGGACGGGAACCGACGCCGATGTTGTATCTGATGGAAAGTAGAATTCCAGAGATGACAACGGCGACGATAGCCATCGCTGTGAGAAATAGCTTCAGCTGATCGTGCCTCGGTCGTAAGCCAGCAATTCGAATCATTACCGAAAGGTAGTGATCGCCTCTGTTAAGAACGCTGATGCTGGTCCGCCACTTTTCGTAACCGGCCTTGTCCTCGCAAGCGCGCCGGTAAGCTTTACGAATTAAGTTGGCAACCTTATGCTCGTAGTCGTCCTGATCGTAGGCGGAATCAAACTCCTCGTTGACCTCCATGATGTCGGGAAGAGCCCAGCCGGTTTCCGAAAAATAGAGCATCTTGCGCTCGATTTCGGATAAGGGCGTGCCTTCCCGCTGCGCCTCCTCGGCGATCTCCGACGCAAGAAAATCCTTGGCTTCGCGAACACTCCTCATAACGTCTCGGTTTTCTGCGATTCTAGGTCCGCTGACCGACCGCCGCCGCAAACCCCTTCCCAATCACATCCATCGTATCCTCCGCCAGCTTCAACCCGGGCAATTCCTCCCGCGTAAACCACCGCACTTCAGCGGCGTCGCTGGCCGCGGCCAGATCTCCCGCAACCCGGCGGCATAGAAAATCAATCAAAACGTAGTGATATTGCACGCGCCGGTCGGCATCGCGCAGAACCCGGTCGTAGACGCCGAGCAGTTCCCTGGCCTCGACCACGAGTCCGGTTTCTTCGCGGGCCTCGCGCACGGCGGCCTCGCGCACGAGTTCTCCAACTTCGAGCACGCCTCCGGGAATGGACCACTGGGCCTGCAGCGGCGGATGGGCGCGCTTGACCAGCACGACGCGATCCTCTTCGACAATGATGGCGCCCACGCCGACCAACGGGACTTCAGGATATTCGCGTTGCATGGCGGGAGGATTCTAACATCGTCGTTTCTGAGGCAACCGACTGGCCAGCGCGTCTCGTGCTGCCGCTGTGGTTAAATAATGGTGTTTCCATGCCCCTGGAAGAATACAAACGCAAACGGCGCTTTGAAGAAACGCCGGAGCCCGCCGGAAAAGTTGAGAAGAAGTCGGCGCATCGGTTCGTCGTGCAGAAACACGACGCCACACGCCTGCATTACGACTTTCGCCTGGAAATGGAAGGTGTGCTGAAATCCTGGGCCGTTCCTAAGGGACCATCGCTCGACCCGGCCGACAAGCGTCTGGCGATGCAGGTTGAAGATCATCCGGTTTCATATTTCGATTTCGAAGGTGCCATTCCAGAAGGGAACTACGGCGCGGGCACGGTGATGGTTTGGGACGTGGGCACCTGGCAGCCGCTTTCTCCGGTTCCAGTCGAAGGAAAATATCTCCCGGGAACTGACGCCGAAGCTGCGGCTATGCTGGCAAAGGGCGATCTCAAATTTCGCCTTAAGGGGAAGAAGCTAAATGGCGACTTCGCGCTGATCAAAATGAAAGGCCGCCGTCCGGGCAGCAAGGGAACTGAATGGCTGTTGATCAAGAAGCACGACGACTACGCGGTTGACGGCTATAACATCGACGACTACGACGAATCGGTGCTGAGCAAGCGTAGTCTCGCCGAGATCGCCGGAGACGCCGGAGCCCGCGAATGGACCAGCAGCCGCCCCGCCGTCGGACGCGGAAAGCTGAAAGCCGCGTGGCTGGCCGACGCCGTCGCCAAACTCGACAAGAAGCGGCTCGAAGAAAAGAAACCCGGCAAGAAGCCTGCGGCTAAAAAAAAACGAAAGAAGTAACCACGGAGGGCACTGAGGAAGCCAAAGTAAGCCCCCGCGCGCCAACCGCGGTCTCTACTCCGCGTCCTTCTGTTAACTCTCCGTTCCCTGTGGCAAGGATTCCGCTCGAATCTTCTGAATCAGCAGCCTATCCCATGAAACGCCCTATGCCGACGGCGATTTACCCAATGCTGGCCACCTCGATCGAAAAGCCATTCGACAGCCCTGACTGGCTTTTCGAAATCAAATGGGATGGCTACCGTGTCGTCGCCTTCATCGAAGGCGGCAAAGTCCGCTTGGTTTCTCGCAATCAGAACGAACTCACCCATCGCTATCCCGAGCTGAAAGATTTACCAAAATCCGTGCAAGGTAAGAACGCCATTCTTGATGGCGAAGTTGTTGCCCTCGACGACCAGGGCCGGCCATCGTTCAGTCTGATGCAGCAGCGCACTGGCTTTCGGCCCGGAGGAAAGCGCGGCCCAGTAAATGCCGATGTTCCGGTTTTGTATTTCGCATTTGACCTGCTCTATGCCGATGGCTACGACTGGCGAAAAGTTCCGCTCGAAGAGCGCAAGAAAAAACTGGCCGCCATCGTCACCTCCGGAGATTCGCTGCGCTACTCCGATCATTACGAAGAGCGAGGCATAGCTCTTTTTGAACTCGCCCGTGATAAGGGACTCGAGGGCATCGTCGCCAAGAAGCGCGACTGCCCTTACCAGGAGCGGCGTTCGAGCGATTGGCTGAAGATAAAAATTCGTCGTCGCCTCGAGTGCGTCATCGGAGGCTACACCGAGCCCGAAGGCAGCCGCGCCCACTTCGGCTCCATCGTCCTCGGGCTCTACGACAAGCAAGGACGCCTCATTCACGTCGGGCAGGCGGGCAGCGGATTCACGCAAAAATCGTTGGTCGAGATGTGGAAGCTGCTGAAAGAACGCGAGACGAAGCAAAAGCCCTTCTATGGCGAAGTCGAAGCGCTCCGCAAAGTAAAGTGGGTTAAACCCGATCTGGTCGCCGAAATCGAATTCACCGAATGGACCGGCGGCGAAGAATCGGGAAAAATCGCCGGAACCGGCCCCAAACTTCGCGCACCGGTTTTTCTAGGACTGCGGGACGACAAAGACGCAAAAGAATGCCTGCTGGAAGAACCGGCTGGGTGATTGAGCTATCAAGAGGGGCGAGTGCCAGCGGTCCTGGAGTCTGAAATGGCCCGATCGCAAAATCGCTCAATTCACTTGATGTCTTTCATCGCCAGCATCGTCCCATAATCGCGTCCGCCCGGGTCGACCGCCCTCGCCACCACGGAAGTAAATGCATCCCGCAGCTCCGGATACTTTGCCACCAGCGCCTTCATGACCGCCACATTGCTCTGATAGGTCTGGTTCGAGTCGGCGATGCTCTGCACCTGGTATTTCACGATCAGGTCCAAGTCGTTGCCCACAACCTCAGGAAAAATCTCGGTAAGCTTAAAAGTGGCAGCTCCCGCCCCCAGATCCGTGGTCTTTCCGTCGGCTGGAAAATCGGCTGGTTGCAGTTTCTGGGAATCGTCGTAGAGCTTGTCGGTCGCGGCCGTGCTCATGAAAGGCAGAGGCGAAATCAGCGTTCGGGCCACCACGTCGTACAGCCAGGCGTTGTGCAGCTGCCCTTTGCTCTTGAAAGCATCGGCATGGCCGATGAACCAACCGCTGTCGTGCCCGTCGAAATGCGCATCTTTAATATAGAGGCCGCCCAGCTTCCAGTCCGAACCCTGCTGCTGCAAAATCTCCGACACCATGAATGAGCCCTTCGTCGACGGTACATCGATGATCACCACACCATACTTTCCCGGAGCCAGGCCATTCAAATAAAACGCCGCGCTGTCGGCAGTCTGCCCATTTCGCCCGAAGACGCCGCAGAAAAATTCCGCGTGAGGATTCGCGGCCGTTCCCTGCTCAGTCAGTAAAAACGGAGGACGCACCGCCGGCTTCGATCCCCCCAGCGCCGCCTGGTTTGCCTTAATCGTGGCTTCGATTCCTGAAAAGTCGGCCGCCAGGCTCGGAATCGCACTCTGCCGAAGCGTTGCTGCGTCGCCTTTCGCGACGGAATCGTAGTAGCGGAGGGCCGTATTCGTCAACGCAGTGCGCGCCGCCGCGTCCATGTCGTTCGAAGTTTGACAGTCCTCCTGGGCAAAAGCCGCTCCGGCTGCCAGAAACAAGAGTGCCACGACCACAAACTTCTTCTTAGTCGAGATCTCGGCACCGTCTTTCTGTGCGGCGAAGCGGTTCCACTCAGTTTGGGCAAGCACTTTTGACCCCCAAGACTTATCCTTGCCGTATATACCATCAACGGTAAGCTTTTGTACACGCAGGCTACAAAACGAGCTTTTACCCGCAAGATTATGATGCCAATCCATTCTATCGTGTAGGTTGGTAATAGCACGGCCGTGCGATGGGTTCGGCTTGGGCCGAAATGCTAAAATAGGGTTTTATCATGAATGTCTTTTAAGTTTGCGTCGAAAATGTGGGATGATCGGCAAAGTCTGAAGAGAGCGATGATGTACTGGAAATTAAGAGCGGCGGGTTTTATTGCGGCGGGTGTGCTGTGTCTACCCGCTGCTGGATTCGCCGACACACAATCCGCAAAGCCAGCTGACGTCACGCCATCCGCGCATCGCACGCACAAAGCCGCGAAGAAGACGCCTCCGCCGCCGCTGCCCTCGGGTTCGCGGGGCCCGGTACCGCAAGTTCCGCTCGACGCGCTGCCGGCGGTTGCGCCCGACGTCAAGTTTCAGGATGGTCAGCTGACTATCGTCGCTCCCAATTCCACCCTGGGCGACATTCTTCGCGCCGTGCGCAAACAAACCTCGGCAGACATTGAAGTTCCGTCAAATGCGAATGAGCGCGTTGCTACAAGCCTTGGGCCAGCACCGCCCCGGGACGTAATGTCGGACTTGCTGAACGGATCGCATTTCAACTACATCCTGCTCGGTTCGCCTGATAATCAGAATGCGCTGGTGCGGGTCGTGCTGGTGGCGAAGACGGGTCCTGACACTGCCGAATCTTCCGCGCAAACCGTTAGCAGTGCGACTCCGGCGACTCCGGCCGCAAACGCCGCCGACAACGCAGACGCCTCGGCCGATACTGCGGAAGAAACCGTCGATGAATCCGCCGATCAGGCTGCCACCGAAGCCGATCAGACGCCGCCCGAGCAGCCTGGCGTAAAAACTCCGCAACAGATGTTGCAGGAGATGCAGCAGCGCCAGTTGCAGATGCAGCAGCAACAGCAGCAAAATGGGCAAACAACGGCGCCTCAGTATCCTCCCCCGGGCGGGATCAACATGCCGCAGCGACCTCCGATCCAGCCGCAGACGCCCCAGCCGCAGGATCAATAGATCTCGCAACGCTGGAATGCAAAAGCGCGGCCTTTGGCCGCGCTCTCGTTTGCTTAATCGCAGATGATTCGCTCGCCTACGGTCGGTTCCCGCCGGTACGCTCGACGCGTGCCTGTGAGATCGGCAAGAGTTTGCCTCTCTGCGCTGCCAGCTCGTTGTTCGAATTGTTGACCGCCCTCTGCAGTAGATCCCAGTCACGCGTCACGTCGCTCTCCGAAACTTTGGGTACGCCCTTCTTTAATTCCGCGCGCAGGCGCGCTTCGAGCAACTCTTGCATGAACGATCCCCGAACGCCGTTTTCGAAGACGTTGCTCGGGGAAATACCCACACTAAGCAGGTCGCTGCCCTGCCGTATGCGAAGCAGGGGATGACCGTCGGCATCGAAATCCGGCACCGCACTGCGAAGCAGGTGTTTTAGTTTCTCAGATCGCGCCTGAGTGGCTTCATTCGTTGACGGCGCAGCCAGCAGATGGTTCAGCTCAAGCTGATACGATCGTCGATCCTCTGCGTCGATCGGCTCTTCCAGAACCCGTTGCGCGCTATAAACCAGCGCCTGGCGCGACGGATCAAAGCGCCCAGCTCCCGTGCCCACATAAACCGCGACTACACACCCTGCAAATATCGGGCTGGCGATTGCGCTGGGAACGATATATTTTTTTGACTTCAGGAAAGACTCCACTACTCCATGCACCGGCGTGCTGCGCGCCTCGATGCCCGGAACCTGTGGAATCACATATCGCGAAAAACTAAGCTCCGGATGCCGCGAGCTGTACTTGATCAGCGTTTTCGCCATCTGCTTCGGCGTCGTAATGCCGACATCGGCGACCACACTGCGATGCAGAGCCTTCGGATAGTAAAAATTGATTACGTCCTTGGCAAAATCCGCGCAGTTGCGCGACACGGTTCGAAAATGCGAGCGGTTAGCCGACGAATTGTAGCGCTCGATAAATGCCGCATCCTGCGCTGCGCTGGTTTCAATTTCAAAGGCATAGACGTTGCGATCGTAGGAAGACCCCACCAGTTCGTACCAATTCCCGCCGGGAGCCGCTCCATTGGCGGCATCGGGCGCGACATCTTCAAGATGCCTGCGGCGGTACTGATCGCGCAGAAAGTTCACCAGTCTGGAGTCCGCATAGAGCGGCACATCATCCGCATTTTCGACCGCATACAAATAAGGAATTAGCGGAATTGCCACCCAGTCGTAACCTCCGACTCCGTCATAGCGGCTGATTACGCTTCCGGCTTCGCCAGGCTCGCAGGCCCGCAATTTCAGAGGCGTCTCCGCGCAAACGTCCGACAAGTAAACCGCCGCGTGTCCGGTCGCTGTAAAGAATCCCAGCTTGCCGTAAGGCTCTTCCAGAAGCAGGGTCGCCGAAGCGCTCGCGATTGCGGCGGAGCCCAGCACCAACACAAACAACGTGCCCAGCCCTCGCCGAATTCTGCATCCGAAAGACATAACAGTGGCTGCAATGATCGTCGTAATTGGAACCCGCAATTCAAAGAATAGTTGCCGTCATTCGTGAATGCGAGTTACCGAAGTTGAGTAAGTCCGCTAACCCAAAAGTTCGCATACCGCTTGCTATCAATTAGATACAAACCACGGAAAGACAGATGCGTGAATGGCCGGTTAAAATTCGCCGCAGATGCATGACTACGGTAACGTCAGCTCTCATCTGAAGGCGTTCGGTTGAGCGGCCGCGCACCTTGTGTTCGCGCTTGCATCCGTCTCAGGAAATTTCGCCGCACTTCGCAGGTATCCGCTGTATTCCGCGATTTGCAAAAGCTCGCTAACATCGCTCTCGCTTGTGACCCTTTCAGATGAGGGCTTCGTCTATGCGCCGCAGTATCTCTTCGCTCGTCGTCGTTTCGGCCTTTGCCAGTTCAGTTCTGGCTTTCTCGCAGGTCGCGTCTTCACCAACTGATGCAGGCCTGAACGCTTCCGCGGAAAGTTCTCCGGCAGCATTCGTTTATGTCTCCACGCAAAAAGGTTCGGACTATGAGATCAGCGCCTACAGCGTAAGTTCGAGCGGACAACTCACCCCCGTTTCCGGATCTCCCTTTGCCGCGAACGCAAACTACATGGCGCTGAACGGAAAATATCTCTTCGGCAGCAATGGAGTCGATATCTACTCCTTCTCGATCGCATCCGATGGGGCACTTACGCAGGTCGCGTCGCTGAACGCGCAAAACTACAACCAGAACGGTTGCGGAGGCCCGGAAAATCTTTTCGTCGACCGCACAGGAACAACTTTGTACGATCCCGACTATCTCGGCAACATCTGCGCGAACAACGCCTATCAAGTTTTCTCGATCGGCAGCGCGACTGGAGCCCTCGACTATCTTGGCGCGGCCGTCGCCAGCCCAGCGTTCAACTCGCCTCTCAGCTTCATCGGTAACAACCTATTTGGATACAGCTCCGACTGTTATCGCTCGATGCCGGGGATTTACGGTTACGCGCGGGCAACTGACGGAACTCTGACCGAAATCAATGGAGAGCCCACGGCAGTACCCGCTGCGCCTTCGGGAAATTATTATTGCCCGTACTTGTCGGCCGCCGATTCGGCCAACCACCTGGCGATTCCGCTGATGCCGATGAGCGAATCGACTTTGCAGCCCTCAGGCGCGTTGCAGATCGCGGTATATAGCGCAGACAGCTCGGGAAATCTCACTACGGCCAGCACGTCGGCAAACATGCCGAAGTCCGCGGTGAGTAGCGTGACCGACATCCGCATCTCGCCCTCCGGCAAGCTTCTCGCCGTGGCGGGAATGTCGGGCGTGCAAGTCTTTCACTTCAACGGAGCGAGTCCTGTAACGCGCTTCACCGGCCTGCTGGCCACCGGCCAAGTCGATCACATCTTCTGGGACAACGCGAATCACCTTTACGCCATCAGCACCTCTGCCGGGAAGTTAATGGTATTCACGGTAAGCGCAACGGGAGCAACGCCGACTTCCGGCTCGCCCTACACCATCGCGAGCCCGCAGAACATAGCGGTGCTGGCGAAGTAAGTCGGAGCCGTGAACTAAAAAGTCGGGAAAAATCGAAGGGAAAGAAAGTTTTGGATACCCCACCTGGCCGCGCCTTCTGCGGCAGGGTAGGGGGTTTGACTTTTGATCCAAGTCAACTAGGGCGTCAGCTCAAACACCACGCCGCATCCTTTGTAGTAGGCACATTGCTGGCGGCTGCCTTGTCCGCCGCCCATAGTGGTGCCATAAAGATTTCCCGCTTTATCCATCGTAAGCGAAGTGGGCAATTGACCGTCGGCTCCGCTAAAACTGTGCAGCGCTACAAAGTTCCCGCCGGTATCCAGCCTGAAGACCAGGCCGCAACTGCCGTAGTAACAACCCGTGCCGGTTCCCCCGCCAAGCGTAACGCCGTACAGATTGCCCGCCTGGTCCATGACCAAACCTTCGGGGTATTCGCCACCCACGGGCGTCGTGAACGAGTGCAGCACGGTTATGTTGCCGGAGGTATCGAGCTTATATACTTCTCCAAATCCATTGGCGTAGACGCCGAATGTTGTTCCGTAAAGGTTTCCCGCTTTATCGATCAGGAGCGGCCCCGCCGGATCGTTCCCGTCGGTAGTTCCGGGAAAGCTGTAGAGAATACTCAGAGTGCCGGCCGTATCCAGTTTCAACACGGCTCCGCGGCTATACGTGCCGCCAGAGTAGGTCGTTGTGTAAAGATTGCCGGCTGTGTCTGCGACCAGACCTTCGGGAAAATAGCCGTCCGTTCCTCCGGTGAAGGTGTAGAGAACGCTGTAGTGATTGGCAGTGTCCAGCTTGAAAATCACTCCACAACCCAACCCAAACTCGCAAGATGTGTCTCCGCCCGCGAACGTCACACCGTAGAAGTTGCCGGCGGCATCCTGAATCAGCCGCGACTCAGGATACCCTCCATCCGCCTGGCCGGTGAATGCATAAAGCACGGTCTGGGTTCCTGTGGTATCGCGTTTGAAAATCACTCCGCAACCGTGGCGGCATCCTCCCCCTTCAGAGGTGCCTCCGTTATCGGCGGTGCCGTAGAGATTTCCCGCCGAATCCTGCAAGAGGCCTCCGACCGGAAACAGCCCTCCGCCTCCGAGAAAATTGTGCAGGATTTCAACGCTCCCCGAATGTAAGCTGAACACGGTTCCATAGTCGAACGAACCGCCATCCTCGGTTACCCCGTACAGAATCCCATTCGAGCCCACGATCACGCCCGATTCCGGAAGGGAACCGCCGCCGTTTCCCTCGAATCTGTACAACACCGAGAAAGTCTGCGCATGAGCCGAAGCGATCGCGACGAACACCAGCGCAAGCAGCGTCGACAGCAGAAAAGCGCGGCCTGCCGCGCGCCGAACGTTTGTCAGGCTTTCATGCAACTTGATCGCGGTCATGGCAGCCTCCTCTCCGGAACAGCCACCGCGCCTAGCGCAAGCTCCCCCAGCGACTTAGTTTGCTGCTCTTCCGCGGAATTACCCGGCGAATCCGCGCCGGAGGTCTCTCCAGCCACAATCGCCGTGTTGGGAGTAGTTTCATAAGCGTACCCCGTCAGCACAGCGGTAAAAATATTCGCCTTCCGCTGCACGCTCACCCGCGCCCACCCATAATGGGTTTCTCCGGCAACCTGAAACTTGAACCCCAAATACTGGTTACGAATATTGGCCCAGAAGCCATGCACGTAACTCGTTCCACCGGTCGTGAAGTGAGTAACGTTGAGCATCGCCTCGCCGTTATTTCCGCCGGAAATAAAATTCCGGCTCGGCCCAATCGACGCGCCCGCGCTCAAAGCCGAGGCGAAACTTTTATGGCCGACGATAGCGTTGCCTACAGCCGCGTCGCAAAGCAGCGAATTGTTCGATGGATAACCGCTTTGCCATTGCTGAATCAGAAAGTCGACCGTTCCGTCGCCGGTGAGGTCAAGATTGTAAACCCCGTTCGCCCCAATAACCTGGTGCGCCGGCGTGTACACCACTTTCGCGTCGGCTGATTGCGGCAACGCCAGCACACCCACTCCTGCCGCGCTTGCAGCGAGGGCGTAAGCGTTAAGCCGTGTGTGGAGAAATCGGGAAACTTCGGAAGGACTACCGCATCGGGGCGACCGCTTCATAAACACCCCCTGAAATAAGGGTGCAATTATCCTTCCGGCAAAAGGGGAAGTCAACGTCTGACGCCGAATTCACAAAGATTTTACAAACGGCGGCAGAAAACCGCGAAAGCGAGCTGTCGTAGCAACCTCTTGCGAGGGTCGGGATTTTTGACTTTTCTCGTTATTCGGAACTAAGTCAGATTCCCAAGCGCCCAAGCCGCGCTGTCACGCACGACTTCGTCTTCATCCTGAGCCAGTTTTTCGAGCGCAGGGATGAATTTCCGCTCCCCGGAATTCCCCATCGCAATCACAGCATTCCTGCGCAAGCCGGCACGCTTTGCCCTTCGCACCGGAGAACCACGAAAACCCCGCCGAAACTCTTCCTCGCCAATCTCGGCCAACCACTCCAGCGGCGGATTCACCAACTCCGGCCGCGGCTGAAATTCCTCAGCATTCGTAGCCGGGGCCTTCCGGTTCCACGGGCAAACATCCTGGCAAATATCGCAGCCGAAAACGTGCCACCCCATGCCTACTCGAACGTCCTCGGCAATGGAACCGCGCTTCTCGATCGTGAGATAGGAAATACATTTGTTGGAATCGAGCTGATACGGCGCAACGAACGCATCGGTCGGGCAAGCGTCGATGCAGCGGGTGCATGTACCGCAGCGGTCGGGTGCAGGCAAACTTGGCGCCGAAGAAGCAAGATCAAGCGAGGTTAGAATCACCCCGAGAAACAGCCATGATCCCAGCTTCTGATTGATGATGCAGGTATTCTTGCCGATCCATCCGATGCCCGCATACTTCGCCACGACCCGCTCAACGATCGGCCCGGTATCGACGTAGCAGCGGGTAACGAGATCCTCTTGCCGGCAGGCATTTCTGAGCGCCGCCTCGACCAGCCGCAGCCGCCGCATTGCCGACTCGTGATAGTCCTCGCGGCTCCAGGCGTAGCGCGAGATCCAGCCGCGGCTCTTATCTTGCAACTCTGTTGAATGAGGTCGCGCGGTGTTGTAATTGATGGCGCAAACGACGACGCTTCGCGCCCATGGCGCCGCATGCGCGACAGAAGCCCGCTTCAACCTCCCCTGTTCATCACGCGCTTCAAGATACTTCATCTCGCCGGCGCGCCCATCGGCAATCCACTCGGGAAAATGCTTCAGTTCCGGAGCGTCCTCCACCGGAGCGATCCCTGCCAGCTCAAACCCGGCATCCGTAGCGGCTTTCGAGACAACGCTCGCTATTTCGGTAGAATTCGGCATCGACACCAAAACACGGTTCGGGCGGTTAATGCGCTGAATCGCCGCAACACAAAGTTCCAAATTGGAAAATCAACAGTGCATTTTCGGCGGCATGAACATTTCCTTCCCTTGACCAGCGTATAGGCTTTTTTTCAAAGAGTCACGCAACCTACGCTGCGCGTTCTCCGAAAAATTCTTCTCAGGAGAGAAGCGATATGCCTCCAATTGCCCGTGTCACAACTCCCACCATCAATATTTCCGTCATCAACGAAAGCACCGTGCTGCCCGACGCCGAGCTTGCGCCCGTCGTAACGGCGCTGCAAAAGCAGGTAAGCGAAGATTTCTACCCCGTCTGGGGAGCTAACGCTGAGTTGAAGGTCGTCGCCAAAGGCGCGCAACCGCCACCCGGAAGCTGGTGGCTGGTGCTGCTCGACGACTCCGATCAGGCCAGCGCTCTGGGCTATCACGACCTGACTACTGAAGGCCTGCCCATGGGCAAAATCTTCGCCGCCAGCGATCTCAAAGCCGGCTCGTCGTGGACAGTCACCGCCAGCCACGAATTGCTCGAGATGCTGGGCGATCCCAACATCAATCTCACAGTTTTTGTGCAGAACACCAACACCGCCGGACTTCTCTACGCCTACGAGGTCTGCGACGCCTGCGAAGACGACAGCCTGGGCTACAAGATCGAAAACGTTCTCGTGTCGGATTTTGTCTATCCGGCATGGTTCGAAAGCTTCCGCACCGAGGGTTCGACACAATTCGATCGCATGAACCGGATTCACAGTCCATTCGAATTGCTCTCCGGCGGATACATCGGCATGTTCAACGTAACCGCGGGCAGTGGCTGGACTCAAAAAACCGATCAACGCCCAACCACGTTACAGCATCGCGGAACCGTCGGCACACGCCGCGAGCGCCGCGGCATTCCGCACGATCAGTGGATCAACAGCCTCCCCCAACGCAAGATCGTCAGCAACGCGCAAAAGTACCGCCAGCAACTGGAGACGCTCCAGCAGCGGCACGAAGCAGCTTAATCTTTCCTCTGGGCCAATGACTCGCCCCGCGTGCAAAGCGCGGGGCTTTTTATTCCGAGAGCAGATTCGAGAGTAACCCGTCGCGACCGCTGTGCTCTCTGTGGATATTAAATCGCCGCGATGCGCCATGAGAAAATCGACTG
Organism: uncultured Acidobacteriaceae bacterium; assembly: GCA_964530145.1. Taxonomy (GTDB): domain Bacteria; phylum Acidobacteriota; class Terriglobia; order Terriglobales; family Acidobacteriaceae; genus Sulfotelmatobacter. The sequence goes on from CAZGXY010000018.1 coordinate 153,279, forward strand.
GAAACCAAATTCCAAAGAGAAAGAGACCGCAATCGAATCCACCACGCTGCTTGTCCTGATCATCCTGTTCACGGCTACGCTGATTCGCTCAGCGTTCGGCTTTGGCGAGGCGCTCGTCGCGGTTCCGCTGCTGGCATTCTTCATTCCACTGGAAGTGGCCACGCCGTTGGCCGTGCTTGTGTCGATCACCATTGCCGGAGTAATTGTGGTTCAGGACAGGAAGAATATTCACCTGCTTAGCGCAGGCTGGCTGGTGCTATCGACGATCTTCGGCATTCCTCTCGGACTCCTGCTCCTGACCAGCACTCACCAACAAGCGGTCAAGGCTGCGCTGGGCATTCTGCTCGTTGCCTTTGCGGTCTACTCGTTAAGCGGACGAAGGCCGCCAGAGCTGAACCGTGACAGTCGTGCTTGGCTCTTAGTTTGCGGATTCTGCGCTGGAGTGCTCGGTGGAGCTTACGGCATGAACGGACCTCCGCTGGCAATCTATGGAACCATGCGGCGATGGTCGGCACAACATTTTCGGGCCACGCTGCAGGGATATTTTCTGCCCGCCAGCATCATCGGCATGGGCGGCTATTTCGCCGCAGGACTGTGGACGCGTGCGGTGACTCACTATTATCTGCTCTCTCTGCCGGCTACTTTGATCGGAGTATTTCTCGGCAGGGCGATCAATCATCGCCTGCATGGGGAGGCTTTCCTGAGGTATATCTATGCCGCTTTGGTTGTTATCGGAGCGGTGTTGCTCGTTCAATCGATCAGTGGTCGGCTCTGACCACTCTCCCACTCGTTTCTAGAGTTTCATGGTTTTTCCAGCCTTGCCACAGGCAACGATTGCGAGCCACTATGCCCTCCCGTCGGCCCCGTTACCCGAAAAAACGGTCCTCTAACACTGTAACGCTGTCGCCCCAGCCCTCACTATCAAAATAGGTTCGAACGAGTAAAGAGACCATCGGGAAGCCGTTCTGGCGACCCGCCGAGAATCATCGAAAATTTCAATTGAGAAGGGAGAAACAAAGATGTCAACTGCAACCAGTGTTGTGGGGACCTGGAATGGCTTTGTGGCCTGGGGCTGTTCTGGTCCTCCAGTTAGCGATTCCTCTACCGTGTGGACCTTTAACGCCGATGGAACCTGGACCTACGAGTTCGGTGGAGGCCGCTGGATTCAAGTAGAGGGCTTGGTCGCGTGGAACTTCAGCGCCGACAAGGAGGAGCCTCTTGCGCAAGCGAGCTTGATCTACACCGCCAACGTGACCCGCAATGCGTTGGACGGCATCATGGGCTACCCGGTCGCCGGATCGAGTCCTGGCACGGGATGTTTCTATGCCGTGCGCGAGGAAACAAGTAGACCTGCAGCCAGAGAGCGGGCGAGCCACAATCTGAGTAGGGGCCCTCGCAAAAAGTAGAAGGAGAAGAAACTCAAAGCCCCGGCTCAGGCCGGGGCTATTTAAATTACAGTTGGGTCGGTATACCCCTGGACCGTCAAATCCCCAGCTTCTTTACTTCCTCGTTGTAATACTTGCGGTAGAGAATATCCCACTCCTGCGAGCCTTCGAGGATGGTCCGCTTCTGGCTTTCAATTTTCTGGCGGGCGCTCTGATCGATCCTCTCTTCATTGTTGAGAAGCTCTTCCAGAATCTTGCGGGTTTCCTGGCGGATCGTGTTCGGGTCTTCGATGAACTCGACTTCATCGATCTGCTTGAGAGTGTCGGCAACCGCCCGCGCCAGAACGTTCACTTTGTCGCGGCTGAGCCTCACAGCACCGCCTTATACTTGCGCACCAGTTCGCTCTTCACTTTGCGAAACATCTCCTGATAGTTGGCCCCTGTCTTATTCATCTCATCCGAGTAGGCCTCGAGAATGACGCGCACCTCGTCATTGATGCGGTCTTCGAGCGTAAGTTCGTCGAGCAGGGCCGCGTGCACGCGCTCGGTAACCTTCGGCACAGCCGAAGTTTCGATGGCCTTGGCTGCGATTAATTTCTTGGTAACTTCGCGGGCCAGATAGCCCACATATTCCTTGGAAAGAAGCATGTGCGGATTAAATCTCTTTGCGAGAGGCTGCTTTGTCTGCGAAAGAAAAGTGTAACACAGCAGAATGAGCACGCGTGGCAGCGACTGGGTTGCGAGGAGCCGAGAACTCTAACGAGCGGTCAGCCGGATAGTACAATCAACTGGCATGGGCGGATTGTTGCAGCCAGATACGGCGTCTGAAGAACCGGATTCACGCGGAAAAATCATCGCGATCACCGTCGCCGCGGTGGTCATCGTCGCAATCATCGCCGCTCTGCTGCTTCACAGCGAACCCAGAAAGGCCGCCGGTCCGCCGCCCTATGCCGCCAACCTGAAGCTCTCAGATTTGAAGATGAGCGCGGCAGAGAACTTCGTCGGCGCAACCGTCAGTTACGTCGACGGCACGGTGACCAACGCAGGCGGCCAAAAAGTCACGCACGCCACGGTCGAAGTCACCTTCAAAGACGATATGGGGCAACTCGCGCAACGCGAAGAAGTTCCGCTGCAGGTGCTGAAAACCGATGGTCCGTATCCCGAAGCGGTTGACCTCAGTGTCTCACCGCTCGGTCCCGGTCAGAGCAAACCCTTTCGGCTGACGTTCGAGGGCATCTCGGCGCAGTGGAACCGGCAGGTGCCCGAGATACACGTCTCAGACTTACTATTGAAGTAGAAATAAAAATGGCCTGGCAATCTCTGATGCTTTTGCAATGAGATTTGTTCCCATAACACTGCTCGGGTTAACGGTGTCAATGCCGCAGTCTGCTTCGCAAGCTGCGCTTCTCGTGGGGCTGCACGTGGATAGCTCTGGCGACGCTCCCAGCTATCGAACCTTTCTCATCACCTCCCGCAACGGCAAAGCGCAACTGGCCGCCAGGCTTTCGGAGCCGGTGGTGCCAGTCGGAGAAATGCACCAATAGTTCCTTCCGGCGATTTTCCGCATCACTGGCTTTCTTTCGCTTCTGTCTCACGCGAGTATCTAAGTCCGCCATCCGTCAACACCACCAGCCGATATACCACATGATGTCGCCGCCAGTGCTCGCGCGGAATCCAGGCGTGCAGCACCGATGGCGAGACAAACTCAGTTCGCAGAGTCTCATTTAAGTAGCCATATTGCGCCGTGACTTTGTTCTCAGGAATGAAGTTCTCGCCGTGCACGGTGACCCTCAAATCGGCCGGGCTTTGCTGAGTCATCAAGCGAATCGGAAACGGAGAGATTGATGTGACCACCGGCATATTTCGTCGCTTTTTCGGATCTCCATGCACGGGTACGTCAATAGAGTTTGAAAGTTCGTACTTCGCTTGGTCACCGCGCACCCAGACGCGCAGCGCATAGCTGTCGACCACGGCATTGTGGAGGAATCCGATCGACTCGCCGATCCGGTCATCTTCATTGACACTCACCGTCGCGCGCAGTTCGGTCGCGGACACGTATTTTGTATCGAAAAGCACCTGCTCAGCGTGAACGCCCCCCGTAGGCATGTAGCCCGTAATCACCTCCGACTCTTTACCGAAATTACTGCCGCGCAGGATGAGAGACACATTCCCAACCCGCTCCTCTTCGCTCACGACGGCCGAGTCGATCGAACTCAAAGCGGGACTGGTTCGACTAGCAACGTGAATCCAGACAAGGTTGTTGTCGTAGAACTTGGCCTGGCGATCGGTCGAGAGAAATAGGATTCCAGGCGCCTCTAAGCATTCTGCCGAGAGTCTTACGCGAGCATGCGCCAGGTTATCTATTTCGGTGTCCACGAGGGAATCTCTACATGCCCCCGGGTTCTGGGAAAACACGTGGAACTTAGTGTCCCGCATGAAATCACGGCCGCGAGCCTCAAAGGTGAAATCACTGCTTCCCTCCGGGACTCGTAGCTCCATTTCATCCAGTTGAGGTTGTGGGTCGAAGCTCGTGCGTCCACCGGCAGTCGTTTTAGCAACTACGCCCCCAGGCTCTGCGCGCATCGTCGTACCCTCGCAGACGATGGTATGCGCGTCTGGATCCCACAACCCCAGTTCGAGCCGATCGTCATCTTGCGCCTCGTTGATAGCTTCCCAGTTCCACTGCCAATCGAACTCGCCGCCCCGCTGAACGTCCACTGGCCTCTTATCAATGACAACCGGACGGTCGAGCACTTCGATCCAAGCCTTCTGTACCTGTTGCGGCCTCGAAATGGAGTACTGAAAATGCTCTCCATCGTTGGTGACGATAAGCTGCAAGTCAGCGTGCGACACAGTTTGCCCCTTGGCGAAAAAGGGCAAAACGAGACTGGCGACCAGAACGGGCCACTTGTACATGGCGACAGCATAGTGTGCCACAAGACATCAGTCGACATTACCTACGGTTGAACTGGATAAGATAGCACCCCCGGTCCGATAGAATGGGGCATGTCCGAAAGCAAACCATTCCGCCTGACGGAGTCGGTAAAAGCTGCGGGTTGAGCTTCCAAACTGAGTCCGGCGGCGCTGGACAAGGTGCTTGGGAAATTAGCCCGGCAGCACGATCCGAACGTCCTGGTCGGCTTCGATCACGCCGACGACGCCGGAGTGTATCAAATCGCGCCCAACCAGGCTCTCGTGCAGACGGTCGATTTCTTCACTCCGATCGTCGACGACCCCTACACCTTCGGCCAGATCGCGGCGACCAACGCACTCAGCGACGTTTACGCCATGGGCGGAAAGCCGCTCACTTCACTCGCGCTGGTTTGTTTCCCGGATAAAGCCGATCTCGAAGTTCTCGAGCGCATCCTCGCGGGTGGCCTCTCAAAGATGATCGAAGCCGAATGCACCGTCATCGGTGGTCACAGCATTCGCGATGAAGAAACCAAGTTTGGCTACGCCGTCACGGGAACGGTCAACCCCGCGAGAATTCTGAAGAACGAAGGCGCGCGGCCTGGCGACGTTCTCATCTTCACAAAGTCGCTGGGTACGGGAGTGATCTCGACCGCGATCAAGAAAGGAAAAGCCGAGCCCGCATGGATCGACGCCGCGGTCGAATCGATGACTATGTTGAACAAGCGCGCGGCAGAAGTGATCGATCAAGGAAAGTACTTTGTCCACGCCATGACCGACGTCACCGGATTCGGCATGATCGGCCATGCCCGCGAATTGGCGATCGCTTCCAACGTCTCGTTGCGGCTGAATTCAGCGAATATCCCGCTGCTGCCCGGTGCCCTCGAATGTGTGCGCGCCGGCTTTATCCCAGGCGGCCTTAACAACAATCGCGACTTCGCCGAATGCATGGTCGGCTACGAAGGGACGATCAGCGAAGAACTCAAGGCTCTACTCTTCGACCCACAGACTGCGGGCGGGCTGTTGATTTGCGCCGCCGCGGAACACTCCGCGCAGCTTGTAAGCGCGCTGAAATCGGCGGGAGTAGCCGCCGTGAAGATCGGTGAAGTCGTGGCACAAACGAAACCGATGATTACAGTCGCGGCCGGGTAACGCCAGGAACCTACCGATTACCGCGGACGAGTTCCCAGATTGTTGCCAGATGATGATCGTCGTGTTCCGCGACAAAATAAAGGTGATCGACCAGCCTCATCGGAGTCTTCAACCGGGGATGCGGAATCGCTCGTGAAAATAATGGCGCGTCGAGTTCATCCACCCGCTTCAGCAATTTTCCCCTCGCGGCGCGAAAGTCAGCCAGAATACTTTCCAGCGGACGTGAGTTGTGGTTGGCCTCATCGGTTTTCCGGTTCTGCAAATCGGCCACTGTGAGTTCAGCGCTGCCGGTGACGTAATCCTCCACACGCGCCAGCCACAGCCATTCCAGGTCAAGCAGGTGCCCGGCATGTTCTTGCGCCGACCACTTTCTCTGTGGCTTCGTTACAAGGATCTCGCGATTCCTGCCGCGCAGAACTTCCTCCATTCGCGCCGGAGTGCCGCGCAGCCGTGAACCCAAGTTCGGATGCAACTCCACCGGAAAGGAAAACTGAAACTTGCGCTCGAACCACACTGGGACCTGACTCATAATTCCCTCCATCCGCGGAACAAAGACTAAGGATGCGTCCCAACCACGCAATGACTCACGAATTCCTGTCATCGCAAGTCCACTCGCGAGCATCTCTAGTAGCAGTAAGAGCCATTGGATCCATTTTCATAATTCTTGCAAGGAGGCATTATGCAATTTCGCGACCTGGGACGCAGCGGCCTTCGAGTTTCAGCGATCGGCCTCGGCTGCATGGGCATGTCGGAGTTTTACAGCGGACGCGACGATGACGAATCTATCGCCACCATTCATCGTGCCCTCGAACTGGGAGTTAATCTTCTCGACACAGCCGACGTATACGGGCCCTACAAAAATGAAGAACTTGTCGGCCGCGCCATTAAAGGCAAACGCGACAAAATTGTGTTAGCCACAAAGTTCGGCATTGTTCGCGATCCAAACGATCCCAACGTGCGTGGCGTAAACGGCAAGCCGGATTACGTTCGGCGCTCCTGCGAAGCCAGCCTGAAGCGCCTCGGAGTGGAGACCATCGATCTCTACTACCAGCATCGCGTTGACCCCGATACTCGCATTGAAGAAACCGTCGGTGCCATGGCGCAGCTTGTGCAGGAAGGAAAAATTCGCCATATTGGTCTTTCGGAAGCATCGCCTCCAACGTTGCGCCGCGCGGCAAAAGTTCATCCCATTACCGCGCTGCAGACCGAATATTCGCTATGGAGCCGCGAACCAGAAGAAGAAATCCTCCCCACCTGCCGCGAACTTGGCATCGGCTTTGTAGCGTACAGCCCGCTCGGACGCGGCTTTCTGACCGGGCAGTTCAGAAAGGTCGAAGACTTTCCCGAAGACGATTACCGCAGGCATTCTCCACGATTTCAGGGAGAAAATTTCAGGAAGAATCTCGATCTCTTACGCCGGATTGAAGAGATCGCCCGTGAGAAAAGCTGCAAGCCTTCGCAGTTGGCTCTTGCCTGGGTGCTCGCTCGAGGGCAAGACATCGTTCCGATCCCCGGCACCAAACACCGCAAATTTCTGGAAGACAACGTTGCTGCCGTCGACCTGAAGCTCACCGCGGAAGATCTGCGGCGCATTGAAGAGATATTTCCGAGCGGTGTGGCGGCGGGAGAGCGCTACCCTGAACACATGATGGCGATCGTGAACGGATAGCTGGCGCTTAAGAATTCGAATATTGCTCAATAATTTAAGGGCGGCTCTCGATGAGCCGCCCTTATTTCAGACCGTTTCCTATAGGGTATTCGCGCCTGACGTTGGCCTTACGCCCGCGCCGGACTCTCTCCGCCCTTGGCAATGCCAGGCCGTCCCGGTTCAGGCTTCAGAACCTGCTGCACGCCGTCATCCGGTTTGGAAGGCATCTTCATTGGAGGCAGTTCTTTGCCGTCGACCAGCAGCATCACTTCCGAAGCGTCGAGTACCTCGCGCTCCAGCAGCGCCATCGCTATCTTCTGCAATGTGTCCCGGCCGTCTTCGAGAATGTGCTTCGCCGTTTCGTATCCCTGATTCACCAGCTTGCGGACTTCGGCGTCAATCTTGATCGCTGTATCTTCGCTGTAGTCGCGATGCTGACTGATCTCGCGGCCCAGGAAAATCTGCTCCTCTTTCTTGCCGAAGGTGAGCGGGCCAAGATCGCTCATGCCCCACTCGCAAACCATCTTGCGGGCCATTTCAGTAGCCCGCTCAATGTCGTTGCCCGCGCCGGTGCTCATCTGGTTGAGGAAGATTTCTTCTGCCAAACGCCCACCCATCAAAATGGCCAAGTCGGTCTTCAGATATTCCTTCGTATAGTTGTGACGGTCGTCGATCGGCAACTGCATGGTCACGCCGAGAGCCATGCCACGCGGAATAATCGTGACTTTATGCACCGGATCGGATCCCGGCAGCTTCGCTGCCACCAGCGCATGCCCGGCTTCGTGATACGCAGTAACCTTCTTTTCCTCATCGGAAAGAATCAGCGACTTGCGCTCCACTCCCATCAGCACTTTATCTTTGGCAACTTCGAAGTCGAACATCAGTACGGCTTTGCGGTTCTGCCGAGCCGCAGCCAGTGCCGCTTCATTCACCATGTTCGCGAGATCGGCGCCGGAGAATCCCGGTGTGCCGCGCGCCAGCACCGTGAGATCGACATCCTCAGCCAAAGGAATCTTGCGGGTGTGAACTCGCAAGATCTCTTCGCGTCCACGAACATCCGGACGGCTCACCACCACACGCCGGTCAAACCGCCCAGGCCGCAGCAATGCCGGATCAAGCACATCAGGCCGGTTCGTAGCGGCCATCAGAATGACGCCCTCGTTCGACTCGAACCCATCCATCTCCACCAGCAACTGGTTCAAGGTCTGCTCACGCTCGTCGTGCCCTCCGCCTAAGCCGGCTCCACGATGGCGTCCAACCGCATCAATTTCGTCGATGAAGATGATGCAAGGCGCGTTTTTCTTACCCTGCTCGAACAGATCGCGCACCCGGCTGGCGCCGACGCCGACGAACATCTCCACAAAATCCGAACCGGAGATCGAAAAGAAAGGAACATTCGCTTCGCCGGCCACTGCTCTTGCCAGCAAAGTCTTGCCAGTTCCCGGAGGCCCAACCAGCAGAACTCCCTTGGGAATACGCCCGCCCAGTTTTTGAAACTTCTGCGCCTCGCGAAGGAATTCGATAATCTCGCGCAGCTCTTCCTTGGCTTCTTCCACGCCGGCCACGTCTTTGAATGTGACCTTCTTCTGCTGCATCGAGAGCAGCCGCGCCCGGCTCTTGCCGAACGACAAAGCCTTGTTCCCGCCGGTCTGCATCTGCCGGATCATGAAAAACCACAGGGCGCCCAGCAAAATCAGCGGCGCCCAGGTTCCCAGCAATTGCAGCGGCCAGCTCCCGCTGTTTACATCCTTAATATTGACCGAAACGCCCTTGTCGTTGAGCGTCTTGTACATGTCCGGATAGTTCACCGGAACCGTCGTATGGAAAGCCGAGCCGTCGCGATACTTGCCGCGCACTTGCTGGCCATCCAGACTGACCTCATGCACGTTCCCCGAGTTCACGTCGCTCATGAACTGGGAAAAGTTGACTTCTTTATCTTTTTGCCCGCCGCGGCCCTGCTGAATCACGGTCCACAAAAGTAGCGCGGACAGCCCGATCACGACCCAAAACACCACGGTTTTAACTGTTGAATTCACCAATAAAGCTCCCGAGACGATCGAGGCTCGTCAGAATGTGCAACCCCGAGGCTCCCAACTGAATTTCGCTATGACTCGCGATTATTTAGATGCCACCCTGGTGGAATTAGATGGGGAAATTCCCTAAGGTTTGTATTTTACCCGTTTCGTGGAAAAAAGGCGCGAGGTTCTGCTCATAACTTAAGTCATCGGCAGACGGGCATGCCCTTACCGGGGAGCCGGCGGAGCCGCGAGGTACGCCAAATTGCGGTTCGTCTGCTCGGCTGCACCCAGGCCGTAGCCAACCAGGAAGGCTTCGTCCACCAGAAAGCCAAAGTAGTCCGGTTGCAAAGCCACGCGCCGAGCCGACTGCCGGTCGAGTAGTGTGACCAGCTTTACCGAAGCCGCACCTCGGGCGCGCAAGTCATTCATTAGAAACTCGCTAGTGACCCCCGAGTGCACCAACCCCTCAACCAGTAAAATGTGCTGCCCGCGGATATCGGGCTCATGGCTGAAAAAAATCTCCATCACCTCAGCCGCCTGGTTGCCCTGCTGCCGGCTGTATTTGGGCTTGATGAACTGGCAAACCACCGGGACCTCGAGCGCGCGTACCAGGTCGGCCATGAACATGAAGGCATTTTCAAGAACGGCCAGCGCCTGAATTGTCTGTCCTTGATAATCATCGGAGATGTGGCGGGCCAGCTCCTTCACCCGTTTCTGGATGTGCTCCGCCGATATCACCGGGCGAAGCGTCTCAGCTGTTGCGCTCATGAAATTGCCTGCCTTCCGGTCTTTACTCGACGTGGGAGATTCAGACCAGACTGTCGCGTTCCGTGCCTGTCAAAAAACTGCCAAATGGTCTTGCCCGTCAACCGCTCTCATGTTCGTCAATCGGTATCTCTCGGATCAATACACCTTCGCCCTTCTGCGCCAACCGGCATTTCGCCGGCACTGGAAAACCTCGCATCCAGACGATCTCATCTCCGCTAACGCCAACTGGCCACATCTTGCGCGCAGGCTGCGTGATGTGCCGCTCCTGCAGCAGTTCTTTAATCTTCTTCGGCGCCTTCGTATGCGCCGGCCAATAGCGGTCGCCCGCACGCCAGTTGCGGACGGTTAGACGTTCTCCCAGCAGCCTCGCATCCAGAAGTTGCTGCGGATTATACTCCGCCAACTCCGAATCCGAAGCAACCCGCAACGCTTCGATTACTACCCCCAATTCGGGCACAAGCACGCGCCCGGGCACGCCAAGCGAATACTCGTAATCGCAAACAACCTCGCTGCTGCGCAAGTCGGGAGTAAGAAAGACGATCGATTCCGGCTCGCGCACAACTTTCCACCCGAGCGGAAGCGACAGTTCTTTGCCAGCTTTGTCCTCGGCCGCAAAATGCAGGATCTGCTCAATGTGCTTGAACTCAAACGGAATGCCGGCGTGCTCGCCAATGGCCTTAATCAATCTTCGTTGCACCGCCTTAGGCTCGGTGACCAACCACGCGCGGCTCACCGTGGCGTTTGCAACCGCATGCCCGGCTTCCTCGACTCGCTGGAGCACTTCATTTTCGTGAGGATCGGCGGCTTTCGAGAAAGATGGAAGAATCTGCACCAGGGGTTGCGGCCCGGCGAATCCCGGCAAGCCGGCGATCCATTCCGGCTGCGACCACTGCACTACAGTTCCCATCCAGCCGGATACTTCATTCTCCCAGTAATCTTCTTCGTCACGCGCGATCTCAGCCAGTTCCGAAAGGTTCTCGGCAACTGCCGGATTGAACTCGCGCTCCAGCAAAGGCAAAACAAGTTTACGCAGGCGATTGCGGGTGAAGCGGGAATCGGCATTAGTCGCATCTTCCCGCCAGGCTTGCTTGATCTCTATCAGATATCCCTGAAGCTCGCGCCGCCGTATGGCGAGCAGGGGGCGCACAATTTCGCCGTGGCTGTCGTCGTCTTCGTCATGCTCGTTCTCGTCGTCTTTATTCTGAACAACGAACCGCGGATAAATCCCACCAAGTCCCCGCAGCCCGGTGCCGCGGATCACGCGCATGAGCACCGTCTCCGCCTGATCGTCGAGCGTGTGCCCGGTGACGATTTTGTCGAGAATGTTGTTGGGTGGCGCGGCGCCCTTCGGCAGGCCCAGGGCAGGTTTTCCAGCGCTGCGATTAAGCTGACTATCGAGAGAGGCTTCAGCCATTGAGATGCCTTCCGATAATAACTGCCGAAAGAACCCATACCGCATCTCCCGAGCCGCTGCTTCCAAACCAGAATGCTGCTCAGCCGCAAGCTCTGCCACGTCGGCACTGGAGCAATAAAACTCCAGCCCATGCCCCCGAGCCAGCCCGGCAACAAACTCGTGATCCGCCTCCGACTCCGCCCCGCGCAGCTTGTGATTGAAGTGAATAACCGACAGAACAATGCCCAGTTCGTGTCGCAACTCGAGTAATAAGCGCAGCAGTGCAACCGAATCAATCCCGCCGGAAACGGCGATGCCGACGCGGTCGCCGGGGTGAAGCGTGTCCTGTTGTCGAATCTGGCTGAGGACGCGGTGGGCGAGCGAGTGCACCGAAACATGGTAACGCAAGACATTCCGTGTTCGCGGCTAGAACCAGTGCCGCAATCAGCGTCCATCTGCTTTTCGTCATCCCGAACGGCCCGCGTTTTCACCCAGCGGGCGGAGGGATCTCCCCAAGCACAATGCCGTGGAGCATGAGATCCTTCGCTCCGGCTGAAGAACCCCTCCGCTCAGGAAGACGCCGCCGTTCTGTCTCGCAGTCTCACTTCGCTTCCCGCAGCATGCGCTGGCGAAGAATATCGTTAGCGCGCGTCTGATAGCCTTTGCCGGGCTTTTTGAGCCAGGCCTTGTGGGCTAGACGATGACGTCGGCGTCAAGCCGCATCGAGACCGCCCGCTTTACGGGCCGATAGAACTTTCCCCGCACTGCGTCCTTCCACGCGCTCAGCGGCAGTTCGGGGATGTCGGACGTGTCAATCTGGTCGTCGGGTAGCTCGGCGATAGCAGCGAGTTCGCGCTTTTCTCGTGCGGTCAGAGGCTGGCCGTACTTGCTTTGCCTTCGAACTCCGTTTTTTGGCTTTCTAGCGGCCCTCGGCATAGATTTTCCGTTCAGCGCGAGTCGTCTTTCGTTCCCATGTGAGCGGCTCCTATTCGGGGATTCTAAGTGTAATCGGGATTCTTCGTTAGTCGTCCTCAGATAGAATGGTCCGATGTTAGCTGCTTTGTTTCATGGCGGATGGGACGCCGTTGCAGCGGCTTTCGCCATTGATTGTTTTGTTCTTGATTGTGAGTTTTGTTTTAAGGAGGCGGCACAGGAATCGGTCAGATTCCTAGATCAAGGTCAGTAAGTGTGATGGCGGCTTTTCACCAAGGCGATGAGGCCACCGCGTAAATCCGTTTGCCTAAGCGGGAGTCCTCCGAAGGTACCAACGAAGGATCAATAAAATCTCTAAGCTAAGAACCGCAGCACAGATTGCCGTTGCATATCGCAGATTTCCTCGAATCGCAGTCGCCAGGGCAGAGATGCTAAAGGCTACCGCCATAAGAAAACCGAAAGCTGCACCTATGCGGGCGCGCAACCCGATGTCTTGATGACCGCTCAGGAAAAGGACTCCCGAGGCTAGCAACTGGCCTGCTACTGATTTCCATACTAAGGCTAGGACAACCTCTGCTGCGATTGCCATACTGTTAGCCCGTGTTGAACGGTTTTACAACCCCACACTCTTCTCCCCAATCAACTTCCCAATCTTCTCCACAAACTCCGCCGCATCCATGTCCTCGGTCTTCTCTTTGCCACGAGTGCGCACGTTCACCTTGCCCGCCTCCGCCTCTTTATCCCCCACCACCAGCAAAAACGGCACCTTCTGCAAAGCATGCTCGCGAATCTTCGCGTTCATCTTCTCGTTGCGCGCATCCACTTCCACACGCACACCGACGGCCTTGAGCTGCGCCGCAACCTTGTTCGCGTACTCCGTATGGCGTTCCGCGATCGGAATCATCGCGACCTGCACCGGCGACAGCCACACCGGGAATGCGCCCGCGTAGTGCTCGATCAGCACGCCAAAGAATCGCTCGATCGATCCAAACAGCGCGCGATGCACCATGACCGGCTGCTTGCGCGAACCGTCTTCCGCGACATATTCCAATCCGAAGCGCTGCGGCAGGTTGAAGTCAACCTGCACCGTAGAAAGCTGCCACAGCCGCCCGATCGCATCGACCAGCTTGATATCGATCTTCGGGCCATAAAACGCCCCTTCGCCGGGGATCGTCTTATATTCGACATTCTTGCGTTTCAGCACATTCTCAAGCGACCGGGTGGCATTGGTCCATTGTTCCTCGCTGCCCACAAAATTCTTGCGGTCGTCAGGATTCCAGGTTGAAAGCTCGACTTGATACTTGTCGAAGCCAAAATCTTTCAGCACATCCAGGGCGAAGTCGAGGCAACCAGTAATCTCGTCTTCCACCTGCCCAGGCGTGCAGAAAATGTGCGAGTCATCCTGTGTAAAACCGCGCACGCGCAGCAGCCCGTGCATCACCCCGGAACGCTCATAACGATAAACGGTACCCAACTCGCCCAGCCGCACCGGCAAGTCGCGATACGACTTCAGCGAATCCCGGTAAATCAAAATGTGCCCCGGACAATTCATCGGCTTCAGCCGGTACTCGGCGTCGTCCAGCTCCATCGCATCGAACATGTTCTGCGAGTAATATCCCTCGTGGCCTGAGGTCTGCCACAACTGCCGCCGCATGACGTGCGGAGTGTAGACCAGCGAATATCCGCGCTTGAGATATTGGTCCCGCATCCAGTCTTCCATCTCTTTGCGGATGATTCCGCCCTTGGGATGCCAGAAAATCAAACCCGGCCCGGCGAGTTCTTGAATCGAAAACAAATCAAGCTGCTGCCCCAGCACGCGATGGTCGCGCTTCTTCGCCTCTTCGACCTGCTGCATGTGCGAGTCGAGATCTTTCTTGGAAAAGAACGAAGTCCCGTAGATGCGCTGCAGCTGCGGATTCTTCTCATCTCCCAGCCAGTAAGCCCCCGCGATATTGAACAGCTTAAAAGCTTTGATCTTCCCGGTTGATGGAATGTGAGGTCCACGGCAGAAGTCGACGAACTTCCCAGTGCGGTAAATCGAAATCTTTTCATCGGGCTTGGTGAATTGCTCGATGAAATGGCACTTCATGAAGTCGCCTTCTTTTTTGAACTCTGCGAGCCCCTGATCGCGTGGCAGAAATTCCCGCGCGTAGGGAATATTCTGCTGCACCAGTTCCTGCATCTTCTTCTCAATCTTTTCGAGGTCGTCGGGAGTGAACGGAGTCGGGCGGTAGAAGTCGTAGAAAAAACCGCTCTCGGTCGCGGGGCCGTGGCCAAGCTTCGTCTCGGGGAAAAGTTCCAGCACCGCAGCCGCCAGCAAATGCGCCGACGAATGCCGGTAAACTTCGAGCGCCTCCGGATCTTTCTCGGTGAGCAGGCGCAGGTCAGTATCTTTTTCCAGCGGCCTGGCAAGGTCGATCAGAGTTGGATGGGCAGCCTCGCCCGCATGCCCGCCGTTAGCAGATATCTGGGCAACCAAAGCCGCATCGGCCAGCCGCGGGCTGATCGACTTAGCAATATCGAGCGCGGTCGTGCCTTTGGGGACATCTTTCACGCTTCCGTCAGGAAGCTTCACATGGATACTCTCAGCCATAGGTTGAAACCTGAAGATCTGTTGAACTTCAAGTCTATGGGAGGGATTTGGGAGGGTCAAACGGGTGCGATGCAGCGCCCCTTTCGTAGGCCGGGCGAAGAATCCCAGCCTGTCTCAATCTTCTGCCATAGAATCAGAATGCGTCACTCATTTCTGAGGAACCGAAGGGGGACCGATGCGGAAAACGTTTCAGCTTTGGATCGCTACCTGCTCAATGGCCCTGTTTTTTCTCAGCTCTGCCTACGCCCGAACCATCAACTGGAAGGGCCACGACTGGAACGTCACGATGGGCGGCATGGCTGGTGTCGCTCCCGGCGATCCAGCCAACATCCACCTCGATGACAATGGATTCCTGCATTTCACAATCGTCCAACGCGGGGGCAAATGGACAGCCTCCGAGATGTTCACTGCAGACAACATGGGATTCGGCACTTATCAGTGGACCGTTGAGGGCAACATCTACGCCATGGACAAGTCTACCGTCCTCGGACTGTTCACCTACGGACCTGCCAACAATATCGGTGTAGACGGGGAAAACGAAATTGACATTGAATTCTCACAGTGGGACAAGACCTGCGGCGGCTGCAACGCAGATTTCACGGTTTATCCCTCAACCGGCAACCGGCGTCAAGGAGGCGCTCCCAGCTCGGAGGGTGACTTCTTTGTCGAGGGCAAAGACTTGACTACCGCCAGAATGGAGTGGAGTTCCAACAAAATAATCTTCACTATCATGAGGGGGATTCAGCCGATCGGAACCACCGCCGAAGTGATCAAAACCGCGACGTACAGTTCCAACACGCGCAACATTCCTCAAGAGGCTTCCCCAGTGGGCATCAATCTGTGGTGTTTCGAGACGACACCTTCCAGCAATCAATCGGTCATTATTCGCGACTTCCAGTTTGTGCCGCAGTGAACTGCAACGACGCGCTTGTGCGCTGCCCCACCCAACGCGCCTTTCGTTGGGTGGGAACAACGACCGTGCCTGTTAATTCTACGGCGCCATGTCCTTCACATGCGTAGCCACATACCAGATATTCCCGAACGGATCAGTCACCGCCCCATTCCGATCCCCATAAGGCTGATCGGTCAGCGGATGCAGCGACTTCGCGCCAGCTGCCAGCGCCCGCTGGTAAACCGCGTCGCAATCCGGCACGTAGACATAGAACATCGAAGGCATCGGCTGATGCGGTCCATGCGCCTCGCCCATTTCCACGATCGAGTCGCCGACCCGAACCTGGGCGTGATGAATCACTCCGTCTGGAGAAGCATATTTCGCAATCTCCTGCGCCCCGAAGGCACGCTTCAGGAATGCGATCACCGGTTCGGCCCGCAGCGGATGCAGATACACATTCACGTTGTGCATCCCCTTCGGAATGTAACTCTCGCCCTTGTGCGTAGCGATATACCAGAAGTTGCCAAACGGATCCTTCACGCTCGCCCCACGCTCGCCGTATTCGTGATCCTGCGGCGCGCCCATTGAAGTCGCGCCCGCCTTCAGAGCCCTCCCATAAGCCACGTCTGTGTCTTCGACATAGACGTGCAAAGCACCGAGCTGCGGCTTTGCGGCAAACGGCTTGCCCACAACCCCACCGCCCATCATCAGCATGGTGTCGCCAATGCGCACCTCGCCGTGAACCCCGCCAGCTTCGCCAACCGCCCGCATCACTACTTCCGCTCTGAACGCATTCTTCGCGAAGTCAATCATGCCGTCGCCATCCGGAGTAACAAGGTAAGGAGTCACCTTATGAAACCCGCGCGGAACGGGATTCACACCCTTCCCCGGCATCCGCCCGCCCTCTGGCCCGGTTGTCAGCCGTTCCATGCGCCGGTGCATCTCTTCCACCGACATTTCTTCTTTAACCGTCGATATACTCCACACGTATCCAAATGGATCCTGCAGCATGCCTTCGCGGCGTCCGTAGAATTGGTCGGCGATGGGTCTAACCGTCTTTGCCCCGGCCCCGATCGCGTGCGCGAAAAACTCATCCACGTCAGGAACGCTCAACGACATAATGACCGGAGAACTCCCCAGCGTTTCCGGACTGAATCTTCCTCCTTCCGGCCACTCCTCAGCCAGCAGGATTGTCGAGTCGCCAATCTTGACTTCGGCATGCGGGATGCTTCCTCCGGCTTCGAAGCGCATGATTTCCTTCGCGCCAAACGCTTGCTCGTAGAACTCAATCGCTTTGGCCGCGTCTTTGTAAGTTAATCTCGGTGTCGCAGTCGTATGAACGGCCGCAATCGGTTCAGCAACGGTACTCATAATTTTTCTTCCTTCCAGCAATTGGGATTTCAATCGTGCCTTAAAGCTTGCGCTCGGCAGATTGCGCAATTCTGCCGCAATGCGCACCATAGGCCCGATTTCAGCCGGAACCTTCGGCCCAACACCGTCCGTGCGAGCCAACATCGCATCCACAGCCTTGGTCAGCTGCTCAATCTTCTTGCTATCGCCATTTCCCGTATTCAGAGAGCGCTTAGGCATCGGCACCCTCCATTCTGGCGCGCAGCGCGGTCAGCGCCCGGAACTGCAACTGCTTCACCGCGCCTTCCGTCTTGCGAATCTCCCGCGCCACTTCTTTGATGCTTTTCTCTTCCACAAATCTCAGCACAACCACGCGCCGTTGCTCCGCCGGCAGAGTGTTCACCAGACGAAACAGAGTCGCCTTCCGCTCCACTTCCTCAAACTCGGCGCTGCCGGCGCGAATTGCCTCCACCCTTTCCGGATCATCCATCCCCGGTTCGCGCGTCTTCCGCTGCCAGCGATCGGAGATCAGGTTTGCAGCGATGCGAAATAGCCAGGCAGCAAACGGAATCCCACGCCATTCAAAGCGCTTCAAATTCTCCAGCGCATGATGAAACACCTCGGCGGTAACATCTTCGGTTTCCGCTCGATCTCCCACCCGCCGCAGCACATACGCATACACGCGCTCAAAATTGTTTTCGTAAAGCTCCGCAAAGCGCGCGGGATCGCGCTGCGCCGCCTCAATCAGAAGCCGGTCGTGTTTGGACAGATCGTCCGCTTCTCTACCAAGAGCCTTCAAGAGTTCCCCGCGCGGAGTAGTGTTGCACAGGTATAACGGCAACCCGCAGGAGAAGGTTACGGTGAATTTCGTCGAGAGGCAACGGCGGCGGACAGGGATATCTCAAGAGCTCAATTGAGGTTAGCACCGAGAACCGGGAAGGCCCTCGAAAAAGCTCCGCCATTCAGGTTCTTTATCGGAAACGAACGGCTGATTACTAAAGTCGGCTTAGTAATCACCAGGTCTTGCCATTGTTAGCGATCAAAATGAGAGACATCATATTGAATGGCAATGGCGGTCCTCTGCATCGTATTGCTGGGCGCTCTGTGCGCCAGGTTTGGTATGCCCGTCTGGTGGGTGCTTGTTCTCGGCGTTCTTCTAATCGCCGCCTCAGCTGAAATACGCGATCCTTATCGCAAGCTCAAGAAACAAGAGCGTGCCGAGACGGTTCCTGCGCAACACTAAAATTTATCTCTTACGGTTCTTGATCCGCTGAAAATTTAAGAATATTTCTGGAAGCGCTTTACCCAACTCACGCCTGCGAACCAGGCGCGTAATACAACTCCTCGACCGCCTTCCGCACCTGCCCGGATAGTGTTTCGAGATCCCGCATGGTCAACCCCGCAGTCGAAATCGGCTCTCCCACGCGCATTTCGAGCGGACGGGATTTGATATGGTAGGTATCCATCGGCAGCAATTCGTATGTACCGACCAAGGCGACCGGCACGATATCCACCTGCGCCTTCAGCGCGAGAAAAAGAGCGCCGGGCAGAAACGGTTTGATCTCTCCATCCGGAGTGCGCCCGCCCTCCGGAAAAATTACCAGCGGCATCCCGGCCCGCAAACTCTTTACCGCCGAGCGGATTGCCGCAAGCGAATTCGTCGGTTTCTGCTGATCGATGCAAACCTGTCCCGACCGTTTCAACTGCCAGCCGACCACGGGATACACCAGCAACTCTTTCTTGAAAACAATGCGAAATTGAAATGGCAGGTAAACGTAGAGAACCGGGATATCCATCGCCGAGGCGTGATTCACCGCGTACACGTGAGGCTTGGTTGTATCGATCTTGTCGAGCCCGCTAACCTGCACCGGCGACAAGATCGTCTTCATGATGAGCCACGACCAAGTTCGCGAAAACCAATGCAGCCGCCGCCCGCTCTTGTCGAACATTCCGCCCGGCAGCGCAATTATGCCGAGAACAAACGTGTAGGACCAGATCAGCGGATCGAAAATAAAATACGATCGCAGCCGGCTCAACCAGCCATGGCGCGCCCCGGGAATGGCATGCGGACTCCCGCGTGGCGCGGCGACCGCCCGCTCCTCCGCACTGCTCTGAACATCCACCGATGAATTCACTTCCTGCACTTTTCTATTCTAGGGGAAATATCATGTTTCCGCGCCCACCAGCAGCATTACTTCTCCCACCAAATAAATGGAGCCGGTAATCACCATTACCGATTCCGTTCCCGCAAGCTCGCGCGCCCGCTGTAAGGCGTTCTCCACGTTCACAGCTGCTTCAATCTCGGCGCCCGTTCTCTGAGCGGCCTGCCGAATCTCCTCCGGCGAAGCCGCGCGCGGATTCCTCGGCTGTGTAGCAACCACCCGCTCGGCCAGCGGAAACAGAATCTCCGCCATCTCCGAGATTGCCTTATCGCGCATCGCGCCAAAAACAAAAATCAGCCGGCGGCCTTCGTATCGCTCCGAAAGCGCCGACCGCAGAGCCCACGCTCCCGCCGGATTATGCGCCACATCGATCACAATCTCAGGCCATCCCGCCCGTGCACCGATTACTTGAAACCGCCCCGGCCACCGCGTCTCGCGAATTCCACCCTCGATCGCCTTCGGCGTGATGCCCCTGAATCCCTGCTCCCTCAACTCCACTGCCGCCGCAACCGCGAGCGCCAGATTGCGGAACTGATGCCGCCCCACCAGAGAAGTTTCCACCAGAATTTGCTCTCCCAAAACCTGAAGCGGATAGCGATAAACGCATTTCTCTCCGCCTTTCTGTGCGAACTTTGCGCCCTCCTTCGTGCCCTTTCCGGTCAAAAACTTTTCGCTGCCGCCGACAGCACTTCCTTCAGTAGCGCAACCCGTGTACACGGGACTTCCCGGTGAGACCGGCGGCACATAAGGAACCGCATTCACCGCGCGCGCTTCCAGGTCCAGAATCGTATTCCCAATCACATCGTTTGCCTCGGGCTGCTGCGGCAAAATAACCACCGCGCCGCCGGCGCGAATAATCCCCGCCTTCTCGCGCGCAATCTCCGCCACAGTATCTCCGAGATATTTCTGATGATCGAGTGAGATGTCGGTAATCACGCTTACTCTCGGCTCGATGACATTCGTCGCATCCAGCCTGCCGCCCATGCCAACCTCAAGCACCGCCAGATCGATTTTTTCTCGTGAAAAATACGCGAAGGCGATCGCCGTCATCATCTCGAAAAAACTTGGATGCCACGGCAACTCGCCGCGATCGACGAGTCTCTCGGCGATTTCATCCACCTCGCGGTGCAGAGATGCGAAAGCATCGTCGCCGATCTCCTCGCCGTTCACGCGAATCCGCTCGTTGAGGCGAACCAGGTGCGGGGAGGTGTACAAACCGGTTTTCAGCCCTGACGCACATAAGATTGAAGCCAGCGTCGCCGCCGTCGACCCTTTTCCGTTCGTTCCGGCGATCAACACGCCGGGAAATCGTGCCTCGGGGTTTTGCAGGGCCGCCAGCAGCACGCGCATGTGGGCGAGATCGAATTTGTGCGATGGCAATTGGGTCAATTCGTGGCCCAGAGCAAACATTTTCGCCACTGCAGTTTCGTAGGACATAGAAGCTCTCAGCTATCAGCCTGAAGCCTCAGATTGGCAGCCCCAGAACTGGAAGAAAAAGACAGGAATTGGGGCGAAGAGGATGGCTGGACCGGTTTAGCTGACGGCCGACAGCCGAGGGCCGACCGCTCCACTCATGAAATCCAGCGCCCTCGCGATGTAAGACTTCATGTCCCGCCGATGCACCACAGCATCCAGCATGCCATGCTCAAGCAAGAACTCGCTGCGCTGAAAGCCCTGCGGCAATTTCTGCCGGATGGTCTGCTCGATCACCCGCGGCCCCGCAAAGCCAATCAGCGCTCCAGGTTCGGCGATATTCAAATCGCCCAGCATGGCGAACGACGCCGTCACGCCGCCAGTGGTCGGATCTGTCAACACGGAAACGTATGGCACCTTCGCTTCGTCCAGCCGCGCCAGCGCCGCCGAAATCTTGGCCAACTGCATTAAGCTGACCACGCCCTCCATCATGCGCGCCCCACCTGACGCCGACACAATAATAAGAGGCTCTTTCGACTCCAGCGCCCGCTCCGCGGCCCGCGTAATCATCTCGCCCACGACTGCGCCCATGCTTCCGCCGATGAAGGCGTACTCCATCACGCTGGCCACCACCGGCCGCCCCTCCAACTTGCCCCGCGCATTGATGACCGCATCTTGCAAACCGGTATCCTGCTGCGCCTGCCGCAGCCGCGACGAGTACTGCTTCAAATCGACAAACTTCAGCGGATCGGTCGACGACAGGTTCTCATCGGAAACCTCGTACCGGTTCTCATCCATCAGCAGCGCCAGCCGCTTCCGCGCGTCAATGCGAAAATGCTTGTCGCACTTCGGACAAACATTCAAATTCTCTTCCAGATCTTTCTTCCAGATGATCTGCCGGCAATTCTCACACTTCACCCACAAGCCTTCCGTGCGAACCGTCTTCGCCCCGGAAGTATCGAGTTCTCCAGATTCCCGCTTAAACCAAGCCATAACCGATTGAGTAATGGAGTAATTGTGTAATTTGGTAATTGAGCCCCGACAGCACAACTGGGGTTTTAGAATTACTCAATTACCCGATTACCAAGTGTCTCAATTTCAGTATTCAATTCCTCTCTGCGCCATCACGCCCTTTTCGTAAGCGTGTTTCACCTGCCGCATCTCGGTGACGGTGTCGGCGACCTCGACAATTGTGGGGTGCGCGTTCCTTCCAGTCAAGATGACATGCACCATCTCAGGTTTCTTCTTCAGGCTCTCCACCACTTTCGCCGGATCGAGCATCCCATAGCCGATCGCATAGTTAATCTCATCCAGCACGATCAAATCCCACTCGCCCGATTGAATCGCCCGTTCCGCCTCAGCCCAGGCATCCTCCACCATCTTCACATCTTCCGGATCGGGCTTCTCGGCGCCGACTTTCACAAAGCCGCGCCCCATCTGCTTCATCACAAACTTGTCGCCAAAAGCCTTGACCGCGTCCAGTTCGCCATAGTGCCATGAGCCCTTTAGAAACTGCAGCATCAACACTTTCATTCCTTGCCCGACCGCACGCAAGGCCGTCCCCATCGCGGCCGTCGTCTTGCCCTTGCCTGGACCGGTGTTCACGATGATCAGACCGCGGCGTACGTCGCTCATTGCAGGAAAGTCGATTCTACTAGAAAGCTTCATGCCGCAACCGGCTGAGCCTATGGTCCGCTCTCCGCGCGCCCGCGTGGTCGTTGTTTTTGCAATTTATGTTCTTACAATTTATTTACATTTCCATGACAAGCCACCCGCCGCGCCCGGCTATAAAACGCGCGAGGAGAAACCCATATGAAGCGAACGTTCTATTCCGCCGCCCTCGTCGCCCTGTTCGCCGCCTCCGCCTACGCGTCCGGGTCGCCATTCAGCGCTATTTACACTTTCGCCTGCAACGGCGGCACACAGAGAATCGGCGCCTGCCCCAATGGGGGACGCCCCGAGTCGCTCATCCAGGGCTCGGACGGCAATTTCTATGGCACCGCGCAGGTTTCCATGGAAGGTATTTCCGAAGCAAATGGCGGAGTCGTTTTCTCACTTACGCCGACTGGAACTCAGAAGGTTCTTCACACCTTCACCCAGGGGCCAGACAAGAATTATCCAGACGGCAACATCCCCGGCCCCCTTACCGAAGGCCCGGATGGCAAGCTCTATGGCGTAACCAGCTTCGGCGGTACTGGTAACTGCGACGGCTACTGTGGCGATGGCGTTCTATATCGCATAAACAGAAACGGATCGGGTTTCACCGTCCTCCACAAATTCTGCTCCGACGCTAACTGTGCCGATGGGCATTATCCGGGCGTTATGGTGACAGGCACAGACGGGAACCTTTACGGCACCACTCAAGCCGGCGGCACCGGCGCGAGTTGCACTAACATCGGCTGCGGCACTCTTTTTCGCGTTACGCCCTCTAGCGGATCCTACGAAGTCGTGGTCAACTTCACCAGCGCCAATGGGGGCATTCCCTCCAATCTGAGCGTGGCTTCGGATGGCACTTTCTATGGTATCGCCTTGGGAACAACCGCCGTGGTCCTCTTCCACTACACGGAAGCGACCGGCTCATTGCAATCTTTTTCGGTGAACTTCCCGTTAATCGACGGCGACCTTCCTTCCAGCCCCTTAATGATGACCATCGGCCCGAACGGCAACATTTACGGCCTGTATGCGATTTATGCGATGGATGGCGCAGGAGTTTTCGAGGTTAACCCCGATGGCAGCAACCTGCAGCTTTTCCCCTTCTACACTACCAATCCCGGGCGCGGAACTCCCTACGCGATGATTCTCGCCAGCGACGGCAATTTTTGGGTCGGCGATGAGAGCGGAATTGCCGGCAAAGGCTACGGGGACATCATCACGTTATCGCCTGCCGATGGCAGCCTGATCCGTACTTTGCAGCCATTCTCGCCGGCCTCAGCGTTGGGAGTTTTCCCCGAAACGTTGATCCAGGCCAGCAACGGTCTGCTCTGGGGTTCGACGATCCAGTTTGGCAAGGCCTCAGAAAATCAATTCGGCGACGGCACCGTTTTCAGCGTGAACGCGGGCTTACCCGCGAAGTAGCCGTCGCGGAGAGAATCGCCCTCTGCCGCCCAACCAGTGTCGACGGAGGGCGAATCGTGCTGCACTCAATCTTTCCCGTGAAACTCAATTTCGCCCGTCATCAGATGCGCATGCAAACGGTATTTCCCCGGTCCATCCTGCTCGAATGACCGGAACAACCCTCCCTTGGACACATCAAACACACCGGCCTCTATGCTTCCAGTCGTGACTGAAGCGTCCCGATGGCCGTACTGCTCAGGATGGGGAACGTCAATCTGTATGCGTCCGGCAAGCGCCTGAACGTTTTTGTCACCTTCCACATCTTCCACGACCATCTCTCCCGCCGACAACCTGATCCAAAGATTGGAGCGGCGCGGTACCTCGATCTCGGCCCGGAAATTGTTGCTCGGAGTGTTGGAGATGTGAACCTCGGCAGTGCTTCCCGATCTCTGAATCTCTACTTTGACCTCTTTCAGTTCGTAATCGCTATTCGCACGGCAGCTCACAACGATGTTATCGGAGTCACCCGGAGCAACCCGATAGCCGCCAGCCTCCATGTGGATCCGGATCTTGCCGCCAGAAATAAACTCCTGCTTGGCAGTGCCGTCGCAACCTTGGGCATGCACCAAACCAGAAAACAGCGAAACAAAGCAGAACGAGGCAAGCCCGACGCTGAGACCCTTCATACCCACCTCCCACTCTCTATACGCAGGGTGACCGATTAAGTTCAGCAAAATCGCGGCAGTAGAGAAAAACTGCACCTGGGATCCGCTGCACCATCTGTAGATATTGTCAGCCGGCCTTGGCTCTCGCGGCGCTTCCGCATGATTTTGCTTTCTAACCGCCCGCAAAAGATCGAATTTTTCCACGGAACGCCTGCATCCAATTCTGCGTATTCCAGAGCAAGCAGATCTCTGTCCCCGGCAGACTGCGGAGGTCTCCACTGTGATTAACAATCGTTGCTTGTTATTGTTATACGTGCTGGTGGCCTCGCCAGCATTCGCCGCGCAGCACGTTGCCATGCATCCAATTCCAGGTTTCAACTCCGGCGACCAGCAAACCATCCGCGAAATCGTCGACATGGAGCGGCAGACCAAAGATGCCACCCTCCATCGCGATGCCGACTTCCCCACAAAAGCCCTCGCCGATGATTACGTCGCCATTACCCCGCTCGGCCAAATCACTACCAAGCAGGACGCTCTCTCAGCCCGCCGCAGCGGCCAGCTCCGCTACGAATCGGTGAACGTCACCGACATGGTCATCCGCCTCTACGGAGACACCGCCATAGTCACCGCCCGCGCCGAGGTCAAAGGCCACCAGCTGGGTGAAGATTTCAGCGGTCCCTATCGCTATACCCGCGTGTGGGTACGCCGCAACGGCCACTGGCAAACCGTCAGCTACCAGGCAACGGTCACCCAATAATCCTCGGCTAGGCCCGAGCCCGTGGGCTTAAAGCCGCTGCGTTCCCGAAGCGGCCATAGTGCCCTTAGTCACCTCGTGGGTACCGGTCGGCTGGGGTAAAATGCAGCTATGTTCGCATGGGCGAGGGCTGCGAAAGCCTAAGTCGTAAACTGACCGCGCCGGATGGCCGCCTCGTCGTTGGCTCTCTACTCGGAATGAATCATTCACCGATTCTCGATAATAGTTCCGCGTCGCCCACTCCGGCGCCGACCGGCGCCAGGCTGGCTCCATCGCCTGCCAATGGGTTGGCGGCCGCCGTCGCTCACTATCCCCTCGTATCGGCACCGCAATCGACATCGCTGCAAGCGGCATTTTCCGCCACCGAGTCGCTCGCGGAAATGGCGTCACGCGACCTTGATGCCGCTTTGCAGTTGCTCGCCGAACGCGCTCAATACATCACCGATGCCAGCGGCGCGGCCATCGCTCTGCGCCGCGGAGCACACAATGACATGTTTTGCCGCGCCAGCGCGGGTTCAAGCGCCCCCGAACTCGGCGCGTTGCTCTCTATGGAATATGGCCTTTCCGGAGAGTGCGTGCGCACCCACGAAATCCAGCGCTGTGACGACGCCCATAATGACGCTCGCGTGAACCGCGAAGCCTGTCGCGGTCTCGGCATCGCCTCCGTCATCGTGATGCCGATTATCAGCGAAGGCCAGGCGCAGGGCGTCTTCGAATTATTCTCTGGAAGGCCTTACGCATTCGATGAGCGGGATCTTTCCGCCTTGCAGCGCCTGGGCGCCATGGTTGAACTCACTCTCAAGTTCGCCGTTCCGGAGCAGCCCTTGCTGCCGTTACCGGAATTTTCTGCGCCGCCTCGCACTGACAAACCGGTCCCCTTAACGGACGCGACGCTCGACTCGAAAGCACCACCCCAGGACGGCTGCGCCACGCTGGCCTCGATTACAAAGGTGGAAAGCACGGATGCACCCGCAATCGATGTTCCGCTGGTAGCGCAGCCAAAACCGCCGTCGGCCGCCCCGCTGCCGACGAAAACTCCGGAGCCAACACCGAAAAAACCTCTCTTCTGGTCGGCCGCAGTACCGGATCGCAGCGCCCCGCCGATCGCGCCGGCCGCTGCAATTGCAATTCCGCCGGTCATGAGAAATCTCCAGAAGTGCAAGGCATGTGGTTTCCCGATTTCCCAAGGCCGGAAGCTATGCATCGAGTGCGAAGAGAAAGAATGGCGCGGGCAGCGCTCGCGCTGATCGCAGTCGCAATCGCCCCAATCGCTTTCCTGCCATTATCTTTCCTGGTCTGATCTTTCCTGCACTGATCTTTCCTGCCTGATTTCTCCTGCCCGATCTCTCTTATCGATCTCTACTTCTTTTCCGCCGTCCTCGGCCATCGAGAGATTACAATCTCTTTTCTGTACCCTTAACATCCTTCGGAGGAAACAACGTGCCGCGAACTCTGCGCCCGCTGATGCGCAGTTGCTTACTCATTTTCTTCTCGGCCACCATTGCCTCGGCTCAAAACTCCGAGCAGCACACCGCCCGGTACCTCGATTCCATCCGCAAGCAGCCGGAGATGCTGCTCCCGTTTCTGCGCGACCTGCCCAAAGGCGGCGACCTGCACAACCATCTCGACGGCGCAATTTACGCCGAAGATCTCATCAACTTCGCCGCCGACGCCGGCGCCTGCGTCGATCGCACGTCGTCGAAGCTTCTTGCGCCGCCCTGCGATGACTCCTGCGCCAGCTACACAGCCAAGCCGCTCGCCAGTTGCGCTTACGGCGATCAAGTGCTCTATAACGAGATGATCGACTCCTGGTCACTCCGTAACTGGAATTCCGCTAATGAATCGGGCCACGACCATTTCTTCGCCACTTTCGGCAAGTTCGGCCTCGCTTCCCACACCCACGTAGCCGAAGCAATCGCAACCTCAACCAATCGTGCCGGCCAGGACCATCTGCAGTACGTCGAATACATGCACACTGCCGATGGCGGCGCCGCGGCCACGCTCGCCGCGAAAGTTGAATGGAATCCCGACTTCGCCAAAATGCGCGATGCCCTCATCGCCGCCGGCATAAAAGATGTTGCTGCCGAAACCGGCAAGAAACTCGATGCCGACGATGCCCGCGCCAAAGAACTCATGAAATGCGGCACCGCCCGCGCGATGCCCGGATGTTCCGTGACCATCCGCTATCTTTATCAGGTGCTGCGCGGCCTGCCGCAGCAGATCGTCTTCACGCAAGTTCTTCTTGGCTTCGAACTGGCTTCGACCAACCCAAAGTTTGTCGGACTGAATTTAGTCATGGCCGAAGACTGGTACGTGCCGATTCGCGACTTCAGCGAGCATATGGCCATGCTCGATTACCTGCACAGCGTCTATCCCAAGGTTCACATCACGCTGCACGCTGGCGAACTTGCCATCGGATTAGTCCCGCCCGAGGATCTGACTTTTCACATTCGCTCATCTATCGAACAGGGCCACGCCGAGCGCATCGGCCACGGCGTCGATGTGATGAACGAAAACGATCCCATCCAGTTGCTGCACGAGATGGCCGATCGCAACATTCTGGTCGAGATTTGCCTCAGCTCGAACGACATGATTCTCGGCGTCAGTGGCGACGATCACCCCTTCCCGATCTACATGAAGTACGGAGTTCCCGTCGCTCTGGCTACCGATGACGAAGGCGTAAACCGCTCCGACCTCACCCACGAATATCTCCGGGCCGTGGAAACCTACCGTCTCCCCTACGCAGATTTGAAACGCATGTCGCGGCAAAGCCTGGAGCACTCATTCCTGCCGGGAGAGAGTCTGTGGAAAGATAGCAAGCTGGTGTTTCGCATAAATCCGGCATGCGGGGGCGATACGGCAGGCTCATCGAAGCCATCGGCAGCATGCGAACAATTTCTCTCCACCAGCGAACGCGCCCGGGAGCAGTGGAATCTGGAAGCTCAGTTTGCAGAGTTCGAAAAGAAGTACGGGAACTCCACTTTGAGGTAGCGCAAGCTTTTGGGGCTGCAGCTCTCATGACCGATCAATTCAATCAGGCCGAAACCGCTGCGCAATCGGTCCTGCAGCGCACGGCCTTGCGCCCGAAAATCGCCCTCGTTCTAGGCTCCGGCCTCGGAGGATTTGCCGATTCGCTCACCGAAGCGGCACGGGCCCCCTATGCAGAGATCCCAGCATTTCCGCGCTCCACCGCAATCGGCCACGCCGGGCAACTCGTCATCGGCAAATCAGGCAGTGTCGCCGTAGCCGCCATGCAAGGCCGCGTCCATCTCTACGAAGGATATTCCGCGCAAGAGGTCGCCTTCCCCATGCGCGTCTTCCGACGCATGGGAGTCAAAGCCGCCATCCTCACCAACGCCGCTGGAGGCATCAATCTCGGCTACAAGCAAGGCGCGCTGGTATTGATCCGCGATCACATTAATCTGCAGGGAGCGAATCCTCTAATCGGCCCCAACGACGACCGCTTCGGAGTCCGCTTTCCCGATATGACGCACGCCTACGACGAAAAATATCGCGAACTGGCAAAGCAGGCGGCCACGCCGTTAAAAATGACGCTGCACGAGGGCGTCTACGCAGCCCTGCCCGGACCAAGCTACGAAACCCCCGCCGAAATCAATTACCTGCGCATCATCGGCGCAGACCTGGTCGGCATGTCAACCGTCAGCGAAGTGATCGCTGCCCGCCACATGGGAATCAAAGTCCTCGCCATCTCCTGCGTCACCAACATGGCCGCCGGAATTCTCGACCAGCCGCTTTCGCACCAGGAAGTCATGGAAACCGGCGAGCGCGTCAAAAGCAGTTTCGAAGCTCTGCTGCAGGCGATACTTCCGCGCGTTGAACAAGACGTTCTTCAATGAGCGGGAAGTCCGGCCACCGAGTTCTTGTCATTCCGGTGCGGCGTGGCGCGAGGAACCTGCTTTTAGGCTGTTGCCCCGCGTCCCGTGACTGCCGCATCTATAATGTTTGGTTGGTTCGTTGCACGATCGCAAGGAGGTCTTCATGCCCGAAGCTATTCCCGAGAAATATCGAGATCTATTCCAGAAGCGCGCCTTCGCCAGCCTGGCCACGCTGATGCCCGATGGCCGTCCGCAAGTCACGCCCGTCTGGTGCGACTATGACGGCGAGCACGTCATCTTCAACTCCGCCAAAGGACGCCAGAAGGATAAAAACGTTCGCCGCGACCCGCGCGTCGCCATGGCCGTCATCGATCCCGAGAACCCGTATCGCTATCTCGAAATCCGCGGCCGCGTAGTCGAAATCACCGAAGACGGCGCTGACGATCACATCAACAAAATGGCAAAGAAATATCTGGGCGTCGATAAATACCCGTACAGCCGGCCCGGCGAAGTCCGCGTAATCTACAAAATCACACCCGAACACACCACGGTGATGGGATAGCCGGCCGTGACCTGAGTGATGGGCTGGCAGCAGCTACTTTTGCATGATGTTTATTTCTCATGATGTTTATCTCTCATGATGCTTATTTTTCATGATGTCATTCCGAATCGATCCGCAGGATCGATGAGGAACCTGCTCCTCGTTGCCTGTGATGGAGCGGCTATAAGAATCAATGCAGGTCATTGACCCTGAGGCAATCCCATCCGCACCTACAATCTCTGCTTTCTAGGCTACGGCAACGTCAACCGCACGCTGGTGCAACTGCTCGACAACCGCAGGCAAGAACTGCGCGAGCGCCACGGAATCACTTTCCGCATCACAGGCATAGCCTCACGAACCCTCGGCTGGATTGCCAACGCCGAAGGCCTGGATGCTCGCGTGGCCGCGGGCGACCCCTCCGCGAAAAGCGGAGAGTCTGACCAGACACCGGCAGATGTCCGCTCATGGCTGAAATCAGCTCAAGCCGACGTCCTCTTCGAAGCCACATCTTTGAACGTAGCCAACGGCCAACCAGCCATCGACCACATCCGCGCCGCCTTGGAGCACGGCGCCCATGCCATCACCGCCAACAAAGGACCAATCGTCCACGCCTACCGCGAACTCCGCGACCTGGCAAAAACCAAAGGCAAGCGCTTCCTCTTCGAGTCCACCGTAATGGACGGTGTCCCCATCTTCTCTTTGTTCGATCAGCTTCCCGCCATCCATCTGCAAGGTTTCCATGGCATCCTGAACTCCACGACGAATGTGATTCTGAGCGAAATGGAAAACGGCATCAGCTTCGATGAAGCCTTGAAGAAGGCGCAGATCCTCGGCATAGCCGAAACCGACGCTACACACGATATCGACGGCTGGGACGCTGCCGTAAAAACCGCGGCTCTAATCACCGTACTGATGGACGCGCCAATAAAACTCGAAGAAATCAAGCGCGAAGGAATTCGCAACCTGAGCGCAGAAATCGTCCGCAGGGCAAAAAAAGAAGGCCGACCGTACAAGCTAGTCTGCCGCGCCAAGAAGACGGCGAATGTAATCGAAGCCACGGTCCGCCCTGAACAAATCCCGCTCGCCGATCCCATGGCGCAAATCGCTGGCACATCGTCCTACGTTTATTTCGAAACCGACATCTTCCCCGGCCTCGCCCTCACCGAAGAAAATCCCGGGCTGTACGCGACGGCGTACGGCATGCTGGCGGATTTTGTAAGAGCCGTGGGAAGATAGATCACCACCATGCCTACCACAGAAACCGCTCCCACGGCCTTCGACCTCACCGCCATCCGCTCCCAATTCCCGTCCCTAACCCAAACCATCAACAGCCTCCCCGCCGTCTTCCTCGACGGCCCCGGCGGCACACAGGTTCCGCAGCGCGTCATCGACGCGATCTCCGGCTATCTCGGCCGCGACAACGCCAACACCGGAGGAGCCTACGCCACCAGCCGCCACACCGACGCCATGATCGCCGCTGCCCGCGCTGCTATGGCCGACTTCCTCAACTGCGCTGCCGACGAAGTCGTCTTCGGCCCCAACATGACCACGCTGACCTACATGATGTCGCGTGCCGTTGGTCGTGAACTGGCGCCCAGAGACGAAATTCTCGTCACCCGCCTCGATCACGACGCCAATGTTTCTCCGTGGCTGGCGCTGGAAGAAAAGGGCGTCACCATTCGCTGGGCCGAAATTCACAAAGAAGATTGCACCCTCGATGTCGAAGACCTGGCCGCCAAGCTCAACTCAAAAACGAAGCTCGTCGCGATCGGCTACGCATCCAACGCTGTCGGCACCATCAATCCGGTAAAAGAAATCGTTCGCCTGGCGCACTCAGTCGGAGCCCTGGCCTACGTCGACGCCGTCCACTACGCTCCGCACGGCCTGATCGACGTAGCCGATCTCGACTGCGATTTCCTGGTCTGCTCGACCTACAAATTCTTCGGCCCGCACATGGGAGTTCTCTTCGGCAAACGCGAACATCTGCAACGCCTGCGTCCCTACAAAGTGCGTCCTCTCACCGATGCCGTCCCATTCCGCTGGGAGTGGGGCACACTCAACCACGAGTGCATCGCCGGCATCACCGCTTGCGTCGACTACATCGCCGACCTGGGCAGTCCATCGTCTTCGTGCGGAAACTCAGAAAACCCGAGGGTGCCCCATCCGACGCGGGGTTCGTTAGATAAGGATAAAGAAAACGGCGTGCCCCATGTCTCGCCGAATTTGCGAGACGTGGGCTCTCGTCGCTCCGCCATAATATCCGCCTTCGAATGCATTCATCGCCACGAACACGAGCTGATGAACCACCTCATCGCCGGCCTCTCGCAAATTCCGCAACTAAAACTCTACGGCATCACCGACCCCTCGGCCTTCAACTGGCGCTGCCCCACGCTTGCCGTTCGAGCCGTCAATCAAAACGAAAAAAACTCGCCGCTAGCCCTCGCCACGAAACTCGGCGATCGCGGCTTCTTCACCTGGGACGGAAATTACTACGCCCTGAATCTCACGGAAAAATTAAACGTGGAAAGTTCGGGAGGGTTCCTGCGCATCGGCCTGGTCCACTACAACACGGCCGAAGAAGTAAAGCGCTTGCTCGCCGCCTTACGCGAAATCGTGGCAGAGTGAAACCGGCAGAACATCCCTTTGATGAAGCGCCCCCCAAGGAGAATTTTCTCTCCAAGCACTAAGGCTCTTTCCCCTGCGTCGGCCATACCTGATAATGCGTGCTCTGCACCTGCTCCTTTTTGAGTCGGCTTATCCCTTCATCTAACAACCGTCGGTCCGGAGGATTCTCGTGAAACATCGCCAACCTCGGCTGCACACCTTCGCCATCGTTCTTCCCTGCCTTATGTTCACCATCGCCGCGTCCGCGCAAACCTTCCGTGACGTAGTCGACTTCAGTCAGACCAACGGGTCTGATCCCGCTACCCCGGTGCAGGGACTCGACGGAAATCTCTACGGAACCACCGGCGCCGGCGGCAACACGGCCGGCGTAGGCTATGGAACGATATACAAGCTGGCGCCGGGTGGAACACTGACCACGATCTACAATTTTTGCGATCATACGCAATGCGTGGACGGTCGGGAACCGTTCGCGGGACTCGTCCTCGCTCCCGACGGCAATTTCTACGGCACTGCGCAGCTCGGAGGAAAGATTCCCTGCGTCCCGAATCTCTACCCTCTGGGTTGTGGAACTGTCTTCAGAGTCACTCCCAGCGGCGAGCTGACGGTGTTGCACAAGTTCAGCTTCACCGATGGTGACGTACCCAGCGCCCCGTTGGCTCTCGGCCGCGATGGCAGTCTCTACGGCACCACGTTCGACGGAGGACCTAACGACTCAAACGTCACGTGTGATGGCAGTTGCGGCACCATCTTCAAGATCACTCCGGATGGCACATTCACATCCCTCTACTATTTCTGCCAACGCAATCAAAACTGTCCCGACGGCTTTCTGCCGCAGCCTCTCGTCCTGGCCAACGACGGCAATTTTTACGGAACTACCGAGTTTGGCGGCAATCCAGACTGCGACGCTCCCAACGGATGTGGCACTATCTTCCGCCTCACTCCCTCCGGATCGCTGACAACGATCTACACCTTCAACCAGCAATCGGACGGAGACGCGCCTTGGGGCGGCCTCTTGCAGGGATCGGACGGAAATCTTTATGGCACTACGATTGAAGGAGGCTCCGGTTGTGCTGGAGGTTGCGGCACGATCTTCAGGATCAGCCTCGAAGGCCAGTTCTCTACGCTCTACAGTTTCCAGAGCTTCACCGGCCCCGATGGAGCACTCCTGTACGGCTCGCTGATTGAAGGTACGGACGGCAACTTTTACGGCACGACCGCCGAAGGCGGAAATCCGGCCTGCCCTCCCGGCTGCGGAACCATTTTCAATATCTCTTCTGAGGGCGACCTTACCAACCTTCTCGACTTCGATAACAGCGACGGAGCCTATCCCTACACCGGTTTACTGCAAGCGACAAACGGCGTTTTCTACGGAACCACAAAAGGAGGAGGCGATCTCAGTTGCGACGAGTCCGATGGCTGCGGCACACTTTATGCCCTTTCCATGGGACTTCGACCGTTCGTGAATTTCGTGCAGAATTATGGCCAAGCCGGCAGTGAGGTCATCATTCTCGGCCAGGCGTTCACGGGAACAACCGCCGTTTCGTTCAACAGTGCCGCGGCCGGCTTTACAGTGAAGTCCGGCACATGGCTCACCGCCACCGTTCCAGATGGAGCCACATCCGGCTTCGTGACCGTAACCACTCCGAAAGGCACATTCACCAGCAGCACAAGTTTCCAAGTGTTGCCCTGAAAACGTGTTGCCGAGAGAAATAAGGAACCGCAGGGAACGCAAACTGAGGAGGAGAGAAGCGGAAACACCAACGAGTAAGGCGCGGCTGTCGTCGCGACCCTCCACCCGTAGTCGAGGGAAATATAAGAAAGGGATTAGCTTACGGCCAGCGCTTGGCCGTATCGTCCCATCCCGCCGCGCGCACAGGCTGCGCCGTTGGCACTACTGGAGGAGAAGGAATCCGCAGCGGAGCTTGTGGTCCATTCACCGCCGTCGGCAGCGCCGATTTCACCACGTCAGAGTTCATCTCTTTTTCTTCAGAGAGCAGCGGCGCCACAAGCCGCAGAGCCTCTACTTCTTTTTCTAACCGGGTCAGCTCCATCTCTTTCTGCCGCAAGACTTCATACACATTCTTCATATACTGGGCACCTGTAAGCGAATTGTCGGGGGATCGGTAGTATTTCTCGAACTTTAGCAGAGAAAAACATGTTGTCAAGCTATTCCGCCCTAACTCTTTATATACGGGCAATCCAAGTTGCGCGCCTGATGCAATTTGCTTTCCAGGTCCCGTGGCCAATCCTCCGGAAGCCATGTCCAGCAAGGCTTTTCACCGATATTCACAAGTTGCCCGGAGCTGCAAAAACCTGCAACCTGGACTCGGCCCTATCACCGAATCGGGAAAATCAGCTATGAAAAACTCTTCCGCCAGGGCATGTCTCCTGACCTGCACCAAATCCTGTCACCCGCCTGTGAACCAGCTGCACTCGCCTGAAAACAAATCACATAAAACCGCAATCTTTTCGTTGACTCAAGATTTAAAAGGAGTACAACAAGATCGTTCTTTGACAGCTTCTGAAGTTTTTCCGGTTGGTGCGGCGTCCGGGGCTCAAGCAAAGTCACCTTCACATTGCAAAATGACGAAGGAAGGCAAGCAAGGGTCTATAGCAAAGCGCTGGTCGAGGAGAACAAGAAGTCCCGTCGAAGGCAGGATAGAGTTCCGAGGCGTTGGGTAGGTTTTTCCGGTTGGCGGTAAGCCCGGAGCCCGAGCGAAGATCGCGCGCGGCACCCCGCAAGGGAAGCTCCGTAGCAGGTCAAGCAAGGGTCTAACGCGAGCTACTGGCCGAGACGAACGGGCCCAACACCACCTCGGAACTCTTATTTTTGTTGCCCATCGGTATCCGCGTTCAACCTTCCCTTCCAAAATCACCCGAGCACCACTGCCTATGCCCGTCTCAGGATCCCCGCCTGACTCGGCGGTTCGCAACCCTGGTTAACCTCGGGTCAAATGAGGTTGAAAGATGTTTTTAAACGTGGGCGGCGTTGGCAGGTTGGCCAAGAACTTCTCTGACTTTGCGCGCGAGGCTTTGCAGAGTGAACGGCTTTTGCAGGAACGCATTGTGGGCTTCGCTGGCCGGGAAGGCATCTTGCGCGTAGCCGGAGAGATAGAGAACTTTCAGTTTCGGCCGCGCCATGAGAAGTTTCTGCGCCAGTTCGTGGCCGCTTAAGCCGGGCATCACTACGTCTGTGATAACCAAGTGCAGATTGTCTTTGTGTTCGGCGGCTATGGCGATTGCTTCATTGCCGTTCGGGGCTTCGAGTACCTGGTAGCCGCGGGATACCAGGGTTTCGCGAACCAATTGGCGTACGGATTCTTCATCTTCGACCAGCAAGATGGTTTCCGATCCTCCCGACGCTGCTGAAGAGACCGTGGGCTGGCCGAGAATGTCGCAGGGTTCGTCGACACGCGGAAGATAGATGGTGAAAGCCGTGCCGCAGCCCAGTTCGCTTTGCACGAAGACGTATCCGCCACTTTGCTTGACGATGCCGTAGACCGTCGAGAGACCGAGGCCCGTGCCTTTGCCTTTTTCTTTGGTCGTGAAAAATGGTTCGAAGATCCGGGCCTGGGTTTCGCGGTCCATGCCGAGACCGCTGTCACTCACGGAGATCATCACATAAGAGCCGTTCTTAATATAAGAATGCTCGGGACGGTCCGACTCGTCGTGCATGACTGCGGCGGTGCGAATACAGATTTTGCCGCCTTTGGGAAGCGCGTCTTTGGCATTGACCACCAGGTTCATGATGACTTGCTCGAGCTGTCCGGCATCGGCGCGGGTGCAGCCGATGGATGGCGCCAGCTGAGTCGTGAGTTCGATGTCTTCGCCAATGAGCGGGCGAAGCAGGCGCTCCATATCGGAAACAATCGCATTGACGTCGACAACTTTCAGTTCGAGAAGCTGCTTGCGGCTGAAGGCCAGCAGCTGGCGAGTCAGAGTTGTGGCGCGATCGGAAGCTTGCTGGATGGCTTCTGCCTTGGAAAAGAGCCCGTGATCGGGCGGCAGTTGGTTGAGCAATACTTCGGTGTAACCGCCGATCACCATCAGCAGATTGTTGAAGTCGTGGGCGATGCCTCCAGCGAGCCGGCCCACGGCCTCCATCTTCTGCGCCTGGCGAAACTGATCTTCGAGTACGCGGCGTTCGGTGATGTCCTCGGCGATGGCTTCGATCACGTCGGCGGGTCCGTCGCCTGCGGCTACGGCGCGGCCGCTGATGCGGACGGTGATGAGTGCTCCATCTTTGCGCTTCCAGCGTACTTCCACTCCATCCATGCGGCCGGTACGGCGGAATTCATCGATCAGGCGCGCGTATTCTGCCGGATCGGCGAACACCTCTTTCTGCGGATCGAGCGAGAGAATTTCGAGCACCGAGTTGTAGCCCAGCATGCCGATCAGCGCCGGATTCACATCGAGAAAGTGCCCGTCGAAGCTGGAGCGGTAGATTCCGTAAACTGCAGTCTGGATCAGTGAACGGTAAGAAACTTCCGAGCGGCGCAGCGCCTGCTCGTTGCGCTTGCGATCGATGGCGGCGGCGAGTTGCTGCGAGACCAGAGTCAACACATCTTTGTCACGCTCGCCGTAGTGGTGGTTCGGGGAATAACTTCTCAGAACCAGAGCACCGAAGATG
This sequence comes from uncultured Acidobacteriaceae bacterium, assembly GCA_964530145.1. Taxonomy (GTDB): domain Bacteria; phylum Acidobacteriota; class Terriglobia; order Terriglobales; family Acidobacteriaceae; genus Sulfotelmatobacter. The sequence goes on from CAZGXY010000018.1 coordinate 190,001, forward strand.
TGCTGATTCACTTTGAGTGGAACCCCAAGCCACTGCTGCGGCGATGCACCGCTGACCTCTATTTCGCCGCGATCCTTCAAACCCTGCGCCAGTTCCGGGGTGCATAGCAGCGAATCGCCGGTGCGCATGACATACTCCACCAGCCCGGAAGCAGGTTTGACCGGCGCGGGAGTGGAGTCCCGCTCGTCGACGAAGTACGGGAAACTCAGCAGATTCGATTCTGGATCGTGAATTGCGATGGCGAAGTTGCGTGCCGCCATGAGTTCGTCGACGATGCCGTGAACCGCGGCAAAGAAAGTCTGCAGATCGTGCGTGCCGCTCGCCTTTTCGGCAATGCGGTAGAGCGCGGAACTGAGAGCTTCCGCGCGCTTGCGCTCGGAGATGTCGCGATAAACGGCGTAGAAAGCCTGCACCTTGCCATCGACGATGATCGGCGCCGACGAAACCGAAACATCGAGCAGGCTGCCATCTTTGCACAGGCGCTGGGTTTCGAGGGTCAGCTTCTCGCCCCGCTGCAGGCATTGCGCGATCCATTGGGCTTCGGCCAGACGGTCGGGCGGGAAAACTAAGTCGTCAATCGATTTGTTCAGCAGGTCGGCGGCGGTGAAACCGAAGAGGCGCTCGAACTCCGGGTTGACGCACTCCACGTGGAAAGCGATGTTAACGATGATGACCGGGTCCGGCGAGTTCTGAAAAATCTGTTCGAGATACTGCCGGCGAACATCCCGATTTCGTTTTCGGGATTTGTCTGAGTGGTTTTCAGAACAATGCCAGGAAAGTTCGGGCGGCTGCACGAAGGAATTGGAAATTTCGGCGGGAATAAATGCGGGCGGCGCTCCGCGATCGAGCGCTTTTCGCAAACCCTTGGCACGCGCGAGTTCCCGCGCCGGTGGCCGGGTGACACGTTCACCCATCCCGAAGTTCCCCCCTGATGCCCAACAAAAACATCGTAGAAGATGGGGGTTGGCCTCGAAAGTTACTCAGGTAATTGCAGCCATTCGGTTATTCAACGATCGGGTGATTTCAGGTTTGGAAGCCGATTACGCAATTGGGGAAGTTGGTGATTGGAGAATCGAAGAAACCTTAACCTTCGCGATTTTCCCATCGCTCAATTCCTCAAGGCCCCGCTCTATGGGGTTATTTCATATTCCGTGCCGCTCCCCTCCACACCGCCAGCCTCAGTCGTGCCATATAGATTTCCTGCTGTGTCGAAAACCAACTGTCCAAGTGGATACACCCCGTCAGGGTGCCCGGTGAAGGCGTGAAGAAGCGTGAGGTTCCAGGCGCCTGTCGACGGAGAAAGTTCGAAGACGGTGCCGTGGTTGCCGATGCCACCCTGCTTCGTCGTGCCATAGAGATTTCCCGCCGCGTCGAAAATCAACCCTGCGCCTGGATTAGCCCCATCATCGCTGCCACCGAAGCTGCGAATGACCGTGGTCTTCCATCCTTTTGACTCATGGGACAGCTCAAAGACCGTCCCGCAGCCCGCACCCGAGCAGGCGTTCAGATCTCCCGCAGTGTAAGTTGTACCGTAAAGATTGCCGTTGGCGTCGAAGATAAGGTTGGATAGCGGATTCGCTCCATCGACGCCGCCAGTAAAGGTGTGCAGTATGGTTTCCTTCCAGACACCATGCGAATTCGATAGCTCGAAAACGACGCCGCAGCCCCCCGTTTTGGGGCACTCCTCGGTGTTGCCTCCGGAATAAGTCGTGCCGTAGAGACTTCCGGAAGCGTCCATGACCAGTGAAGCCGAAGGAACGCCGCCATCCACTCCCCCGGTGAAGGTGTGGAGAATGCTTTCTTTCCAGCCATGGGACGATAACTTGAAAACCATGCCGTTGTCGTCGCTGCCGCCGTATGCGGTCGTGCCGTACACGCTTCCTTCGGAATCGAGAATCACGCCGGCGCGAGGGCTGTTCCCGTCAATGCCGCCCACAAAGGTGTGAATCACGGTCTCGGACCATTGGCCCTTCTCGGCCTGTCCTAGCTGAAACACTACGCCACAACCCTCGCTACAACCGGTGGTGCTGGATCCTCCCTGCGAGGTTGTGCCGAAAAGAATGCCCGATCGATCCGCCACAACACCCGCATCTGGATTCCAACCGGTTCCGATATGGGGGAATATTTCGAGGTCCGTTTGCGCCCATGCACCTCCGGCGCCGGCAGACAATTCGAAGACTGCGCCATGTCCGGCACTCTCGTCGCCGCTACCCGCAGTGCCGTAGAGATTGCCTTGGGCGTCGAAGATCAAGCCGGCAGGGGGAAATGCGCCGGTGCGTGGAGCGAAGCTGTAAATCACTTGCTCCGTTTGAGCATGCGCGGTCGCTGGGAGAGCGCAGGTCGCCGCAAAGCGAGAGCGAGAAATAGCGCGTGAGAGAATTTTTGCTGTGGGGCAAGGCGGGAACTTTTCATGGTCACTCCTGGAAGGCACGGCGTTGCGTCTGAGGAACGCATCGGAAGCCTACTTTACCTGGCGGCGGGACGGCAAGATGAATATTCTTGCAACTTGGGGGATTTCCAATTTCTCAATTACCAAATCTCACAATTACTCGATGTGTTTAGCTTTTGCTGGCCAGCATTTCGCAGACGCGACGAAGGGTGTCGCGCTGGCTGTCGGCGAGGGTAAGAAATTCGAAGCCGTAGCGCAGTCCGTCGGTGTAGCGGACGATGGCGCGCACCTGCAACGGATATGGACTGAGCGGCAGAGGAATTTCGAGCGAGACGATCTCTCCCTTTTCGAGTTTGCCGGTAAGCGTGGCGCCGATGCCATCCTGACCCAGTTCGGTGGAGCGTCCCCAGCAGTTGGAAAATTCTCCGTTTTGAAACATCCGGACTTTTATGCGCGAATCGAGGGTAAACCGGGGATAGCGGCGAGTGTGCTTGCCGGGAGCTGTAGGCGCGAGTTTTTTGCCGGGAGCAGCCATCGAATCACAATTGAATAATTGGGGATTTGGTAATTGAGTAATTGAAAATCCCACAAGCGCAGCGTTTTAAGTAATCAATTTCCCAATTCCCAAATTACTCAATTACTCAATTCAAATTTGCCGCTTCAGTTTCCGTGCAGCAGGTAGCCGGGTTCGAGCGGAAGCTTGCCCGCGATCCTCACCACCGCCACGCTGCTGTTGATCGAATAGACGTCGACCACGCCCACGGCGCCGGGCAGCGACGCTACTTTGTTGACCAGATCTTCGTCGGAGCTGGCGATTACGATTGCGGGGTGGCTGGAGCGCCCGTGATTAGAGGTCATGATGAGGCCGTTAACCTCGTTCTCGGACATTTCGTAAACCTTTTCGAGAACCAGCTTCATTTCGGGCGCGGAGGGCGCGCGCATCACGAAGGTGACCGGCTTGCCATCGGGCCAGCGATTGTTCTGTGCTTTGCAAACCTTTACCAGTTCCGCGACGGTAACGGCGTTCACCACATTCGATTTGTTGGAGACCAGCGCGAGGTCGCGCGCCGACGCCAGCGACGCGGCCAGGATTACGAAAGCGAATACGCGGGTAAAACGGTGATGGAACAAGTTTTAGTCTCCAAACACGATGAGAGTGTGTTTGAGGGACATTGTGAAGGAAGCAGGGTCATCTATTAAAGGTAACCAAGGTCACGAGGGCCGTGAGGAGTTGGGAGGAGGATGGAAAAGGGAAGGCGCGACCCGGTGGCCGCGCCCTTTGGCTATCATGCAAGGATTCTTATTTCCGATTCATTTTTCCCGCGTGTGGATGAAAGATCGGGTGGGGCACATACATGGCATGCGCCTTGGCAATCGCCGGAGTAGCCGTAGACGTACTCTGCAGAACGAAAACCCCCGTTGCCACTTGGCCGCCATCGTTTTCGATGAAGGGGAAGGTGGTGCCGTCAACTGTATAGAAGGTTATTCCGAATCCGCCGTTGAGCGTGCTGTTTGAGTTGTTGCCCGCCGTGGCGCTGATTAGGCCGCGGCCACCGGAGGGGGCGGTATAGGTTCCGCTTAGCGCCTGGTCAAAAATCGGCCCCGACGCCCCAGGCGCATAATTCTCGTCGACAATGCCCGTCACCGTGGTCCCGCTCGCTGCGGTCGTAAATTCGGCGATATCGTCCACTTCCTCCGCCGAGCCGGTGCTCCCTCCCAAGTTGGTGCCTGCCAGATTCAAAGCGTACCCATCTGCTGGGAACCCTGCCCCGGACGCCTGCGTGAAGGCGGCGCCCGATGTGACGCCGGCCGTGTCAATCTCCACCAAGAGCAGTCCACCGCTGGAGGGGTACGCCGCATACGACGCGCCGCCGACAAAGGTTGCAAGCGAGCCCAGAGTGTAGCGGCCGGTTCCCGCAGCCGTGAACGCGCCGCTAAACGGACCTGAACTCGTGGAAACGGTGGTTCCCTCGGCGAAGTCTTCCGTTCCGGAGACCGCTCCGCTGGTGTTGGTCATGAGGCCGCCCCCGGCAAAAGGAACTGCGGAGGAACTCACACCCAGCAACCCTGACAGTGTGAACGCCAGGCTCCCCGTCGGCAGGGTGGCAGTGGATTGCGAGAACGCATCGCCGGAGAGCGTGGCGTTCGTATCCATTTCAATCATCTTGAAATGGCTTCCGTCGATTGCGAAGACGTCGAACACCATGCCGCTCGGGAAAACCGAAGTGACCAGCGTGGTTGCCGGCGTCGAAGATGGGCCCACGGAAAACGAACCGCTCAGGGCCTCGCCGTTGTAGTTAAGCACCCCGCCCTCGTTGATATCCTCCAGCCCGGCAATGGTTCCTCCCGTGTATGTGAAGTTCCCTGCTGCAGCCCAGGCGCTGTCAGCATACGAAGCGCCCGAGAGAAGAAAAGCGTAAGAACCTGAGGGCGTCACGCCTGACGATTGCAGATCAAGTGTCCCGCTACCGCTCCCGAAGCTGTCAAACTCCGTGATCAGGCCGTGCGAGTTGTCCTGCAGGACGAAATCGAAAACCAGCGTGGGGAAACCGTTTCCGATATTGGTCTGCAGCGACACTTGCCCGCGACCATCGACCGAAACGCCGTAAGAACTTCCGCTCTCAACCGAAACTCCGGCCAGCGGCCCGGTCGTGAACTCCGACGTGTCGGAGTCGTTGATATCCAGCGTGCCGCCCGTAATTCCTCCGCCGCTGTTCGTGCCGCTCCCGTTCGCCGTGAAAGTGCCGGCAATAGAGTATGGAGCGCCGTTTTCGTCGGTCCCTGAGACGGAAAATACATATGTCCCATTCAGCTGGCTATCCGTGAAGCCTCCGCTCGGTGGCGGTTGCGGGTTTGTGATCGTGCCGCCATTCCCCCCGCAGGCAACTAAGAAGCAGAGCGCACAGAGCGCGACGAGCAGGACGAGAGTCTTGCGTACCAACATAACTTCCCCCTGGAAGAAATCTCTTTTGAACCGGGTCCCTGTTTGCTTCGAGGTTAACACAGCATTTCCACTGCTTTGAACCCGGTGTACCGAAATAAGTAGCGCCCGAAGCCGGAAAATAATTATTCAGCCCCAATGCAAGGTATACACATCTTTACATTCAAAATGCGGGTCGATGTTAGGTTGAATAGATGAACGTTAGGTTGAATCGATGACGAACCGCGAAGAAAAAAGACAAGCGCTGAGCAGTCCACGCGCACTTCGATGCAGGATCCGGCTCTCCGCGATGCTCGGTGCTTCTTGCCTCGCGGCATTCGTTCTGGTGATGGCGCTCGGTGCGTCGGCGGTTGCGAGCTTCGCGGCAATCGAGGACGATGGCGCGGAAGGCTCACCAACCGCTGCCGCGGATTCGACTTCTGATTCCACTTTCGGGGAGCGCTCGCAGGATCAGGATTCAGGGCAGGGTTCGAGCGCCGACCCGCAGAATCGCCTGGCGATCGACGCGGCGGAGTTGCCGCCGGCGTATCCCCAGCTTCCGTATCATTTCAGGTTTTCTGTCCACGGCAATTATGTTCCGGTCCTGCACTGGAAGGTGGAGAGTGGCGCCCTGCCTCCGGGAGTCACTCTGGCGGATGATGGCACGCTGCATGGCGTCGCGCAGCGCACCGGAGAATTCCAGTTTGTAGTGGCGGTAAAAGATGGCAACCAGCCTCGTCAGGCGGTGCAAAAGCCGTTCGTCATTAAGGTGCTGGATGGCCTCACGGTGGCCTGGAAGGCGCCCGCGCGGGTCAATAACGACCGGATTGAAGGCAGCGTCGAGGTCACGAATATGACTCCCGAAGATATGGACCTGACCTTCGACACAAAGGCTGTAGCCGAAAATGGACGCGCCACCGAGATCGGGTACCAGCACTTTCCGTTGCGCCGGGGAACGATCGGGATGCTGCTTCCATTCGGCGAAACGTTGCCCAACGGAGGCTATGTTGTCTACGTCACTGTGGTCGGCGAAGTCGCCGCCCGCCACGCGATTTACCGCCAGTTGTTGCAGACTCCGGGGCCGCTCCATGTGGATGTGGAACCGTGATGACCTCACAAGCCCAAAGCTCACGGCTGGCGGCTTCCGGTACCGTGGTCACGTTGACTAAGAATCAACTTTTCTGAAACACTTGGGTTTCTAATCGCGGACCTGTGTTTGGCTCGTGCAGGGTTCGCCCGCGCAAGCATGGAATTGCTGCTCAATCTCGCTTGGTTGCTGCTGGCGGTCCCCGCCTATTGGCTATGGCGCCTGCACGTGAACGAGCACGCCGCGCGGCGGGTCACTTCCCTGCAGTGCATATGGGCCCTCGGCTGCGTTCTGATTCTTCTGTTTCCGGTGATTTCGGCTTCCGATGACTTGCACGCCATGCGCGCCGAGATGGAAGAATCGGCCAGCAGCAAACGGACCGTGCGGGTCGCGAGCAGTGACCGGAATTCGGCATGGACGAATCGAATGCAATCGCCCCCGGCTGCCTTGGCGAACGCTTCCGCATTGTTCGTTCCGGAATTTAGGCTGCTTGAAGTTTCGGATGGTTCGCCACGTACGCTGGGGCGTCCTTGTGTAACCCATGCCGGACGCGCGCCTCCCTATTCTCTCCCTGGGTAATTCTGAAATCGTTGAGTCCATTCTCGTCCGCCGGAACGCAAAACCGCGGAGCGAAGTACCAGTTATCTCCGGGAAGGGCTCATCCTCACGATTTATTTATTCGTTATTCATCCGATTGGTTTATTCATTCGTCAATCCGTGTTGTTCCGGGCCGCGAATGCAGAAGTCGAAGTCGAGGATGGGGTTTTTGATGTATAGAAAATTCTGGCGGTGTGGCTGCGTGCTGGCGATTCTCGGCGGCAGTGTATTGGCCTGGACGCAGTCGGCAGAACCGGTCGAAGCACCCGCGGCACAAACTCCCGCGCCGGCGCCGCCGCAAGTTCCGGAAGCACCGCAGTCTTTTCCGCTGCAGGCGGCGCCCGCTGTGCCACACCCCGTGCCGAAAGAATGGACCTGGGAGGAAGTCAAGGACCGGCTCGAGTTGAACAACCCCACTCTGCTGGCGGGAAAGTTAAACATCAGCGAATTCCAGGCGGATGAGATCACGGCCCATCTGCGGCCGAATCCGCAGTTGACATTGTTATCCGATCAGATCGATCCGTTTCAGGGCGGCCCGTCGCATGGCGCCTTTGCTTACCTGCTGCCTTCGGCGACCGTAACCTACTTGTTCGAGCGGGCCCACAAGCGGCAATTCCGCACCGACGCCGCCAGGAAAGCGACTGCAGTCGCGGTTTCACAGCAGAACGATCTGGAGCGTGGGTTGCTGTTCAACCTGCGCAGTGCGTTTGTGCAGACCTTGCAGGCGAAGGCGGTGCTCGAAGTTTCCCGCCAGAATCTCGAATATTACGACCACGTGCTGAAGATTAGCCGCGAACGATTCGAAGCGGGCGATATCGCCGAGATCGATTACGACCGGCTCGACTTGCAGCGCGTGCAGTACGAATCGGATGTGCAGACGGCCGAGGTAAATCTGCGGACACAGAAAATCCAGATGTTGATGCTGTTGAACGATCGCACCCCGATCGATCAGTTCGATGTGGTTGGAGCTTTCGATTTCCACGATCAGATCGACCCGCTGGATGTTTACCGGCAGATCGCGCTGGATAACCGTCCGGATTTGAAGGCGGCGGCGCAGAGCGTGGAAGAGGCGCAACTCAACTACAAGCTGGCGGTGGCAAATGGATCGACTGACCCGACGTTGAGCTTCGATGTGGGAAGAAATCCCCCGATCGATCTTTATTTCGGTGTCGACGTGAGCATTCCGTTGCGCATCTTCGATCGCAACCAGGGCAACAAGCTGCACACGAAGCTCGATATCGCGCGCAACGAAAAGCTGCGCGATGCGGCGCAGGCGCAGGTTTTCAGCGATGTGGATTCGGCCTTTGCGACTTTGAACAGCAATCTCGCGCTTTTGCGGCCTTACAAGCAGAAGTATCTGGGCGAGGCGACGCACGTGCGCGACACGGTCTGGTTTTCCTACCAGCATGGCGGCGCGTCACTCCTCGACTTTTTGAGCGCTGAAAGTGACTACCGCAGCGTGCAGTTGAATTATGCGAATCTGCTGGGATCGTACCTGGCGGCGGCGGCGCAGTTGAATCAGGCGGTGGGCAAAGAGGTTTTGCGATGAAGAAGAAAGTTTATCGATATGTGTTGGCGGCTATCTGCGCGGGCGCGGCCTTTTCTTTGACAGGCTGCAACTCGGGCAAGGCGGATCAGCAGAAAGAAGCTCCGCCTCCTGCCACCGTTGTGCCCGACATGAACGCGAATGATTTTAAGGTCGACCATCCGGAACTGTTTCCATTGGCCACTGCCGTCGAATACAAAGCCGCGCCTGCGCTCAACGTTACCGGCGTGGTGCAGCCGGATATTGCGCGGGCCGTTCCGGTGATTTCGTTGGCGGCCGGCCGCGTGGTGGAAGTGAAAGCCCGGCTGGGCGATGTTGTAAAAAAAGGCCAGTTGCTGATGAAAGTGCAGAGCAACGATGTCTCCGGCGCATACCAGACTTATCGCAAGGCCGTAAACGACGAACTGCTGGCGCGCCTGCAATTGCAAAGGCAGACGACACTCTATGAGAAAGGCGCCGTGGCGAAGAGCGTCGTTGAGCAGGTGGAGGACGCGGAAAAAAATGCGCAGGCCGATCTGGATGCTGCGACCGAGCAGTTGCGGCTCCTCGGAATCGATAAAGATCATCCTTCCGGAATCGTCGATGTGCTCGCGCCGATTTCGGGAGTGATCACCGATCAGCAGATTACAAATGCTTCCGGCGTGCAGGGATTGGGGTCGCCGAATCCGTTTACGATTTCCGACCTTTCTTATGTCTGGATCATTTGCGACGTGTATGAGAACGATCTGGATGCGGTGCATGTCGGCCAGTTCGCCGATATCCGGTTGAACGCCTATCCCGAAAAAATTCTCAAGGGGCGCATCGACAACATTCTGCCGGTGCTCGATCCGAATATCCGGACGGCGAAGGTGCGGATTGAAGTGGAGAATCCGGGAATGATGAAGGTCGGCATGTTTTCGACCGCAACCTTCTACGGCAAACAGGCGGAAACTCGGGCCTCCATTCCAGCGGCGGCGATCCTTCACTTGCACGATCGCGATTGGGTGTATGCGCCTCTCGGCTCCGGACACTTCAAGCGTCTGGAGGTTGTGACCGGGAAGATGTTGCCCGGCAGCATGCAGGAAGTGGTTTCGGGGATGAAGCCTGGAGATCGGGTGGTGTCGAACGCCTTGGCATTGCAGAACACGGTGGAGCAATAGATGATTCGCCGCCTCGTCGATTTCGCGCTGAGCAACCGGCTGCTCGTGCTGGCGCTGGCGTTGATCCTTTTTGCCGCCGGGATTGTTTCGTTCAAGCGCTTGCCGATTGAGGCCTATCCCGACGTTGCCGACAACTACGTCGAAATCATTACGCAATGGCCGGGGATTTCGGCGGAACAGATCGAGCAACAAGTGACGATCCCTCTTGAAGTGGCAATGGACGGGATCCCGCACGTGGTGCATCTGCGCTCGTTCTCGCTCTTCGGACTCTCGGATTTGAAGCTGATTTTCGACGACGAGTCAGATAACGACTGGAACCGCGAGCGGGTCCTGGAGCGGTTGAGCGAGGTCACATTGCCACCGAACGTCGTGCCGCAGATGGGCACCGACTGGAGCCCGGTCGGGCAGATTTATTTTTTTACTCTGCGCAGCACCAATCCCGCCTATGACGCGATGGAGTTGAAGTCGATCGAAGACTGGGTGGTCGAAAAGAATTTCAAGTCCGTCCCCGATATCGTCGACGTATCCAGTTTCGGCGGGCCGACGCGCGAATATCAGGTGCGGGTCGATCCCAACAAGCTGATCGCCTACGGGCTCAGCCTGGCGCAAGTCGAGCAGCAACTCACCAACAACAACAGCAATGCCGGCGGAAGCTTTATTCAGGAGGGATTGCAGCAGATCAATGTTCGCGAGGTGGGGCTGGTCGATCGATCGCAGGATATCGCGGAAACGGTGATTCTCGCCAGGAACGGGACGCCGCTGCGCGTCAAAGATATTGCGGTGGTTTCACAGGGTCCAAAGATTCGGCTGGGGCAATTTGCCAAGGCGATTCACCGCGACGACGGCAAGATTGTCGATGACGACGACGTCGTATCAGGCATCGTGCTCCTGCGCAAGGGCGCGGCGGCGGATACGGCGCTGCAAGGCATTCACAAGAAAGTCGCGGAACTGAACGATCACATCCTGCCGCCGGGCGTGAAGATTGTTCCCTTCATCGACCGCAGCGATCTGGTTCACTTCACCAGCCATACCGTACTGCACAACCTGACCGAAGGAATGATCCTGGTCTCGATCATTTTGTTTCTGTTTCTGGGGAATATTCGGGGCGCGCTCATCGTGGCAGCGACCATCCCGTTTTCGCTGCTGTTTGCCTCCATCTGCCTGGATTTGCGGCATATTCCCGCGAACCTTTTATCGTTGGGTGCGCTGGACTTCGGCATGGTTGTCGATGGCGCGGTGGTGATGATCGAAAACATCGTGCGCCACCTCGGACACCCCAATGGGGTCAAGACGCCAAACGAAAAAATCAGTGAGGCTTCGCACGAAGTGCAGCGTCCGGTTTTCTACGCGATCGCCATCATCATCACGGCCTACCTGCCGATCTTCACGCTCCAGCGGGTGGAGGGCCGGCTGTTTCACCCCATGGCATGGACGGTGGCATTCGCGCTCTTGGGGGCGTTGTTGTTTTCGATCGTGATTGCGCCGGTGCTTGCCAGTTTCGCCTTCGCCAAGGGAGCGAAGGAGTGGCACAACCCGTTGCTGGAATTTTCGGTCAGGCACTATCGCAGCGCGGTTCGGTGGGCGATTCGACGGCGCAAGCTGGTCCTCGGTATTGGCGTCGTCGGGTTTCTCTTTACGCTTTTCCTCGCGTTCAGCGGTGTCATCGGTTCTGAATTTCTGCCCCACCTGGATGAAGGCGCGCTCTGGGTGCGGGGCACGCTCGCCCCCAGCGCTGGCCCGGATGAAGGCATTCGAGTGTCCAATCAGGCGCGGATTATCCTTTGCTCTTTCCCCGAAGTTCCGCAGTGCACCAGTCAAACCGGACGGCCGGATAACGGCACGGATACGACCAGCTTCTTCAACACCGAATATTTCGTCGATCTCAAGCCGAAAGAAGAATGGCGTCCCGTCTTCCACCAGAATAAAGACGAACTGATTGCCGCCATGAATCGCGAACTGAACAAGATTCCGGGCGTCGTCTGGGGCTTTTCTCAGCCCATCGAAGACAACATGGAGGAGGCGGTCAGCGGAGTAAAGGGCGAGTTGGCCATCAAGGTGTACGGCGACAGTTTGAAGGCTCTGGAAGAAAAAAGCGCCCAGATCGCCGGCATTATGGGAACGGTTCAGGGAGTCGAAGACCTTGGAGTCTTCCACGTGCTGGGCCAGCCCAATCTGAACGTGACCGTGGATCGCGAAGCGGCCGCGCGTTACCAGATCAACGTCGCAGACGTTCAGGATGCGGTGCAAACCGCGGTAGGAGGAAACGCTCTCACCCAGGTCTTGAAGGATGAGGCGCGTTATGACCTTACCCTGCGTTACTTGCCGCAATACCGGAACACGCTGGAAGCAATCGAAAATATTCGCTTGCTGGCCCCTTCGGGAGAGCGCGTGTCGCTGGCGCAGCTCTGCAAGATTGCCGAAGAAGACGGAGGCTCGGAAATCTATCGCGAAGGCAATCAGCGTTATGTTGCCATCAAATACAGTGTCCGGGGACGTGACCTGGGCGGGGCGGTAGAAGAGGCCATGAGGAAGGTCAATGAGCAGGTGAAACTGCCCCCGGGATACCACGTCGACTGGGCGGGAGAATACGAAAGCCAGAAGCGCGCGGACGAGCGGTTGCTGATCGTGCTCCCCATCACGATCCTCGTCATCTTCGTCATCCTTTATACGATGTTCAAGTCCTTCAAGTGGGCGTTACTGATTCTGGCCAACGTCGCTATGGCTCGCTTTGGCGGCCTCCTGGCCCTGCTGATTACTGGAACGAACTTCAGCGTTTCTTCGGGCGTTGGTTTTCTTGCGCTCTTCGGCGTCTCGGTGCAAACCGGAGTCATCATGCTGGAATACATCAATCAGCTGCGGGCAAGGCGCTTCACCATTGAAGATGCCGCCGTCGAGGGAGCCGTGTTGCGCCTCCGGCCCATTATGATGACGATGCTGGTTGCGACTCTTGGGCTGCTGCCTGCCGCTCTTTCGCACGCCATCGGCTCCGACTCCCAGCGTCCCTTCGCCATCGTCATTGTCGGCGGACTGATCGCCGATCTGGTCATGAGCATCTTCCTCCTGCCAACTTTATATGTGTGGGTAGCCGGCGAGCGCGATGTCCTGCCGCTGGCGGAAGAAGGTTTTGATGTCGGCGAACACGTGGATTAATCGGTCCCGCTAAGTCTTTTGCCGGTTGTCATGCCGGCATCCAGAGACCTGCGCGATCAGCTTCATTGCTGCCGTCCGACCCGAGGCCTCTACTCCGCCCGCTGAAATCTCCCCTGAATCCCCATTTCCGCTACCGTCATCAGTACAATAAGAATTCTGGAGGATAAATCATGGCTTTTGAACTACCGCCCCTGCCTTATGACTACGCGGCCCTCGAACCCACCATCGACAAGCAGACGATGACTCTGCACCACGACATGCACCACGGCGCCTACGTGAAAAACCTCAACGCCGCCATCGAGAAGCATCCCGAACTCGGCAAAAAATCCGCCGAAGAGTTAATTAAAGATCTCAACTCCATTCCCGAGGACATCCGCGCCGCGGTCCGCAACAACGGCGGCGGCCACGTCAATCACAGCATGTTCTGGAAGATTATGAAGCCCAAAGGTGGAGGCGATCCCAACGGCCCGGTCGCCCAGGCAATCACCAAAGCCTTCGGCAACTTCAAGGACTTCCAAACCAAATTCAACGACGCTGGCGTAAAACAATTCGGTTCCGGATGGGTTTGGCTCGCCGGCAAGCCCGGCGGCGAAGTCCACATCATGACTACGCCCAACCAGGACAATCCCATCTCCCAGGGCCACTTCCCCATCTTCGGCAACGATGTCTGGGAGCACGCCTACTACCTCAAATACAACAATCGCCGTCCCGAATATCTCACCGCCTGGTGGAACGTCGTCAACTGGGATGAAATCAACGCCCGCTTCGACGCGTTTAAGTCCGGCAAATCGGTGGAAGACCTGGCCGTCACCCACCGCTAATTATCGGCTCACCGTTAAAAGCAAGGGCGGGCATTAAGCCCGCCCCGTTTATTTCCTGTCGTTCCGACGCGCCATCTTCTGACGCGAGCAATCCGTTGTTAAGCCGCAACTGCCTCCACATACTCATCCGGATCGGCCTCAAACTCCCTCTTGCAATCCTCCGAGCAGAACGAGTACTTCCTCCCCGCAAACTGCGTATGAAACTCCGATTTCTTCTCATCCAGCGTCATCCCGCAAACCGGATCCTTCGTCATAATTCCTCCCTGGGGGAAATTAATCTCACCTTGCTCACTAACCTGCAATGTCACTTCCCTTCCAAGCCTGGTCGCCAAATCATTGACCTGTCTCACATTTCGAAACCCGTCGATTTCCTTCGTATCCAACCGTATGAAAATTCTTCCGCTGCCCCGGAACCTGCTACCTACCCGGCCAATCCTGTCCCTCAGGCAAATCCCCTATCCCGGTCCCTGTCTTAACACAACGCCTGGCTCTTTACATAAATTTGACAACAAACTCCTCCCAATCCGTGCTAAATTCTCTCGCTGCGGATGCCCAGCCTTCCGCTTCATTCATCACCGCCAGGACATATGGCGGCGTTGATCTCCAAAGCTCGCCGCAATTCGCGCTTCGAGCCCAAACCGTTGCAGACACAATCTCCGTCCCAGGAGGACAAATTGAAAAAGAATCTCAGCCTCGTGTTCGCCTTCGCGGTTCTCATCTCCGCCACGGCGGTCGCTCAGGAAGCTCGTCAATTCCACAACCACATTCGCCTGCTCGATCCCAATCAGCTCATCCATCCCCTCACAACGCCCGCAGGTGAAAACCCGGCAACCTTCGCCTGCATCTACAATCTCGTCTCTACTATCAATCCCGGTTGCCCCATCGACGGAACCACAGCCGTCCCCACCGGCGGCAGGGGCATCATCGTTATCGTCGATGCCTACGACTATCCCACCGCTACCTCGGATCTCTCCACGTTCTCCACCCAATTCGGCCTGCCTCCCGCAAAGTTTGCCAAGATGTACGCCTCCGGCACCAAGCCGTCTTCCGGATGCACCGGCGTCGGCGGCGAAGGAAACTGGGGACTGGAAGAGAGCCTCGATATTGAATACGCCCATGCTATGGCTCCGCACGCCATCATCGTTTTGATGGAAGCCGCTTCCGCCAACAACACCGACCTCTTCGCCGCCGTTCAAAAAGCCAACGCTCTGATCGCCGCTCACGGCGGCAAGGGCGAAGTCTCCATGAGCTGGGGCGAGGGAGAATTCTCCGGCGAGACTGCCGACGACTCTAACTTCACGCAAAGCGGCGTCACCTACTTCGCCTCCACCGGAGATGCCCCCGGAACCGAATATCCCAGCACCTCGGTGAACATCGTCGCCGTCGGCGGCACTGTCATCGTCCGCAACGGCAGCGGAGACTACACCAGCCAGACCGCGTGGTCCGATGGCGGCGGCGGCGACAGCTCGCAGGAGCCGATTCCGTCATTCCAATCCGCTATCTCTGGCATCGTCGGCAAGCATCGCGGCGTTCCAGACGTTTCTCTCATCGCCGGCACCGGTACTGCCATCTACAACACCGGGGGCGGCATCTCCTGCGGCTCCGGCTGGGAAGAAGTTGAAGGTACCAGCATCGCTGCTCCCTCTACCGCCGGAATCATCAACGCCGCCGGCACATTCAACAAATCCAGCAACGCGCAAAACACCGAGATGTACAGCAACCTCGGCGACAGCGCCGTCTTTACCGACATCACCTCCGGCAGTTGCGGTACTCACAGCGCGATCGCCGGCTGGGATTTCTGCACCGGCCTCGGCGTACCAAACGGCTACTCAGGCAAGTAAGCAAGAAGAAAAAAGAAATGAAGTGGGCGCCCCATCCTATTCGCGCATTTTGCGAGTAGGGTGGGGATTTTAGTTTTCGCTTGCGATCCCAAAGGCTAACTTACCATTCCGACACCGACCCCCCAACTGTTCCAATCCTGTGCACCCTCTGTGGAGAATCGGCGGCCGGTTTCTTCAGCAAATCAACACGCGGCGAATGGTCGCCGGATTTACAGCCTGTAATGCCGCTCAGCGGCACACTTTCCGCCGCCGCGTCACCTCCGCGGTATACCAGGTTCTCTGGCCGCCAATTTCCTCAAGTGCACCAAAAATACTGAATTGACGGCGCGCTCTTTCGCTCGTACAGTCTGACTCGCACTCAACGGAAAATTTGCTGACGTGAGCCGCTCAACCGGAATTCGGACCGGGCGATATCCGAATCCAAAAGTGATCGGCTGGCAACCACCGCGCGGTATTTCAAGAAAAATAGAGAACTCGGCACCTATGAAAGCGGCAGATTCCTGGACCACTTATCGCACGCGCTTCCTCGTCAAAGCCAAACAACTTACCTCCAGCCTCACTTTCACCGACGCCCTCGGGCGTGAGCATTCCGGCCAGAAGGGCGACTACCTCGTCGAATTTTCCGACGGCGTTCGCCGTATCGCTGCCCGTCAGATCTTCGAAGATATCTACGTGCCGATCATGGCCGATCAACCTCAACTCGAAGCCGACTCGCCCGACTCCATGAAACCAACCGCGCGTCCCGACGAAGGTGAACAGCTTTTCGAAGGAAAAACCGGGAAGCGTCTCGGCGAAAATCCCGCCGCGATCGCCCTTCCGGTTCACCTCACGCGCAAAGCCCAGCAATCGGTTCGCGATCACCGTTACCCCTTCGCCGGCTCCCACTAAAGTGGCGAACTGGGGCAAATTCAATTTTGTGAACAGACCGTGAATTCCGCATGTGGAAAACGGGGAAGCCAGCCCCGCATCAAGCCCGTCATTGTTGAGGATACAACATATGGTGTTTCTCTCTTGACAGGCCCCATAAGCGGGAGTAACTTGGCAATCCCGTAGTACTTTTTCCTGGTCCGCGGGAACGGGCCGGGTCTTAGGAAAAAGGTCAGGAAAAACAACCGGCGGGATGGCTCCAGGCCAGAGGTGACCCGGCGCTATCCCGCAAAACCATAACCAGAGTTGCAACCAAAAAACTTCCGCAAGCTGTCGCCCGAAGCCGGGTACCGGAAGACGAATTAGCAGCCGCGGTGACCGTTCTCCGATCCTCCCCCGGTGAACGCCAAATAATTTGAGATCGACACGGGCTTTGAAAGGGTGCAGATCAGTCGCGCCGTCAAAGCACCGCAAAGACGGTCGGGGCTTTAGTCCCCGATAGCAGGAGCCCAAACCATGGAAGCTTTAACCCGCCTCGTTTCCGATTCGCTGGCCCGGCACGGCTTCGACCGTCCAGTTGACCCGCGCCGCCTGCAGTGGTCGCGCTGGTTCCCCTGCGATTCCCCTCACAGCCTCCTGGTAGTTCCCAGCAAACCTGGGATCTTTGCCTTGGCAGAATCCATCATAGATTTGGAGAACAGCAACGACCGTGTAGGGACGGGCGCCTCGCCCGTCCAGCCCATGAAGGCGGCTTCCGCCGCCGAGGTGCTCTCCAGGCGCATGCTCGCCGTCCTTCAATTCTCCGAAGACGACAACATGGCTTACGTTCTGGACCGCATGTTCACGCACATCAATCCCATGCGCTCGCGCCTGCATTCCGGAAATTGCTTCGTCCGCTTTGTCGTCGTCGAAGATCAGCAGCAGCGTCGCAGCATCTGCGCCGCCCTCAATCAATGGATGAGAAACTCAGCGGAAAAAGCTACCGGCCTACCCAACGATTTTCCATCCTCGCTCGAAACCAATGTATTCACCCGGGCTCGTGTAGCGGCAGGCGACTCGCCTGCGACTGAAATCACCACAAATCCAGATTCCGGATCCAACAGGAATCTTCACTGTCCTCACTCATTCCCCTCGGGCTTCTAGCGGGAATCCCTGGCCCCGGAAGGGCAAAAGAATGCAGCCCGCGGCGCAAGCGGTGGGGTGGAAACCCAGGAGGAACAAGCCCCAAAGGGGCGAAAGACACGCTCTTTAAAACACAGGCTGTACCCCGAATTCCCGTTCGGGACACTCCCCAATTCCGTCTCGTCCACTTCGGAGACGCCGAATCGGGCGATGTTGACTAGAATCTAATAATTAATGGAGAACTCAATGCCGGAGCTCAAAACCACCCCTGTTGAAACAAACGCTGTTACCTCCGCAAACCCTGTCTCTGCCAGGAAGACCGCTGCCGGCCTGTCCTTCCGCCGCTTCTTCACCAAAGCCGGAGTGTCCCCCTACGACGAACTCGAGTGGGAACTCCGCACTGCTGCTATCACCGACGCTCAGGGCAACGTGATCTTCGAGCAAAAAGACGTCGAAGTCCCCAAAGACTGGTCGATGACCGCCACCAACATCGTCGCCAGCAAATATCTGCATGGCAAAATCGGCACGCCAGAGCGCGAAACCGGAGTTCGCCAACTTGTAACCCGCGTCGCCGAAACCATCCGCGATTGGGGTATGGTCCAGGGCTACTTCAAGACGCCGGAAGACGGCGCAACCTTCCACGATGAACTCGCGCACATTCTCCTGCGCCAGTACGCCGCGTTCAATTCGCCAGTCTGGTTCAACGTTGGCTGCGACCGCATCGAGCCCAACTCCGACGCCCGCAACTGGCACTGGAATCCGCAAACCCAGCAGGTCGAATTCGGCGTCACCGGGTACAAAACTCCGCAGTGCTCCGCCTGCTTCATCAACTCGGTCAAAGACTCGCTCGACTCGATCCTTACCCTAGCCAAGACCGAAGGCATGCTCTTCAAGTGGGGCAGCGGTACCGGCACAAATCTCTCGACGCTGCGCTCCTCCACCGAAGGTCTTAGCGGCGGAGGCACCGCCAGCGGCCCTCTCAGCTTCATGAAGGGCTTCGACGCCTTCGCCGGCGTGATCAAGTCTGGCGGCAAAACCAGACGTGCCGCAAAGATGGTCATCCTGAACGTCGATCACCCCGACATCGTCGACTTCATCGAGTGCAAACAGAAAGAAGAAGCCAAAGCCCACGCTCTCGTAGCGCAAGGCTACGACGGCTCGCACCCCGACTCCGACGCCTACAGCTCCATCTTCTTCCAGAACGCGAACAACAGCGTTCGCGTCACCGATGACTTCATGTACGCCGTAGTCCGCGACACCGACTTCTCCACCAAGAAAGTTCAGGACGGCAGCGTGATGAAGACCTACAAAGCCAAAGACCTGTTAAAGAAGATTTCCGAAGCCACCTGGCACTGCGGCGATCCCGGCATGCAATACGACACCACCACAAACCGCTGGCACACCAGCAAGAACACAGCCAGAATCAACGCCAGCAACCCGTGCAGCGAATACATGTTCTTGGACGATTCAGCCTGTAACCTGGCCAGCCTGAACTTGTTGAAGTTCGCCCCCAACGGCACCTTCGACGTAGAAGCCTACCGCCACGCAGTAGACATCCTGATCACCGCCCAGGAAATTCTGGTAGACAACGCCGGATATCCCACGGAAATGATCATGCGCAACTCGCATGACTATCGCCCACTCGGCCTGGGCTATGCGAATCTGGGAGCCTTGCTGATGGCCGCTGGCCTACCCTATGACTCCGACGGCGGCCGCGATTACGCCGCCTCCGTCACTGCAATCATGTGCGGCGAGGCCTATCTCCAATCAAGCCGTATAGCCGAGCAATGCCCTCCACTGGCACCGGCAACCGAAACCGTCGCAACTCGGCTCGGCGTGCACGATGCCGCGCAAATGCCCGGCGGAGCCTGCCCTGGCTGGTACATCAACCGCGAACCATTCCTGGACGTAATCCGCATGCACCGCGCCAGCGTCAACAACATAAACAAGGCCAACGTCCCCACCCCACTCTACGAGGCCAGCAAAGCCACCTGGGACGAAGCTCTAGCCCACGGCGAAAAACACGGCTACCGCAACAGCCAGGTCACAGTCTTGGCCCCCACCGGCACAATAGGCTTCATGATGGACTGCGATACAACCGGGGTGGAACCCGACCTTGCGCTGGTGAAGTACAAGAAACTGGTTGGCGGAGGCATGATCAAGATTGTGAACAACACAGTGCCGTCGGCGCTGTTCAAGTTGGGGTATACGCATGAGCAGGCGGACGCTATCGTCAGCTATATTGACGCTACCGGCACGATTGAAGGCGCTCCGAATGTCAGAGACGAGCATCTGGCTGTGTTTGATTGTTCGTTCAAGCCGGCGAAGGGCACGCGGTCGATTGCTTATATGGGGCATCTGCGGATGATGGCGGCGGCGCAGCCGTTTATCTCGGGAGCTATCTCGAAGACGGTCAACCTGCCCGAAAATGCCTCTGTCGAAGACATCATGGAGGCTTATCTGCAGGCCTGGAAGCTTGGGCTGAAAGCTGTCGCAATTTATCGCGATGGATGCAAGAAGTCTCAGCCGCTTTCGGCTGCTGGCACCAAGACGGCTTCTGCTGGGAACCCGGCGGGCGAGGGCACCCGCCCCACACTACACGAAGAAGCTGACCTCAATGCGCCTCCGCGGGCGGTGCGGCACAAGCTGCAGGAGGAGCGGGCGTCGATCACGCACAAGTTCAAAGTCGGAGACCACGAGGGCTACATCACAGTCGGGCTTTATCCGAGTGGGGAGCCGGGCGAGTTGTTCATCACGATGGCGAAGGAAGGATCGACCGTCTCGGGCTTGGTGGATAGCTTTGCGCTGGCGGTCTCGATTGCACTGCAGCATGGAGTGCCGTTGCGCCTGCTCTGCGAGAAGTTCGCGCACACGCGCTTCGAGCCGAGCGGCTGGAGCGGCAATCCGGA